>JAFDVJ010000149.1 GCA_018269075.1 Acidobacteriota bacterium | reverse complement strand
TCTGTCAAATTTCTCTTTGCTCATTTTATTGTCTGTATCTCCAGTCGAACTAGTATAACTTTATTAAATATTACTCGTATAAATAGCCCCAATGTTCTTTTGCGTGGCAATTGGCGCAAATCACTTCGCATTTAGCAATTTCCGCCAAAATTCGCTCTTTGCTGTATTTTCCGCGCCTGAACATACTAACGGAAAATTCTTTTTCATTCGGATCCCGATGATGAAACTGAAGAGTCGCCGGATGCGATTCGGAACATCGCGAACACGACAGTCCTTTTTTTAGTTCGTTGAGCCACGCCCCAACCTTTTCAAGATACCTCTTATTCTTCTCTTTCTGCTTTTCAAGCAAACGTTCGCGGTTCTTTTTATAATACTCTCTATCGTAGGCTCTTAAATACGCCTTCTGAGTTTCAGCATCTTTGTAGGGCATCGTCGCACCTATAAATTTACAAGCTCTCGATGAGGATTGAACTCATGACCTCATCCTTACCAAGGATGCGCTCTACCCCTGAGCTACGAGAGCAAAACCGGTTATTTCAAAAAATTTTGGAGCGGGAGACGAGGCTCGAACTCGCGACATTCAGCTTGGAAGGCTGACGCTCTACCAACTGAGCTACTCCCGCCCGCTCCGCGATTTCCCGAAGAAAACCGCGAAAAACAAAATTGTGGTGCAAGGGGTAGGATTCGAACCTACGTAGGAAGTTACTCCGCCGGGTTTACAGCCCGGTGCCATTAACCACTCGACCACCCTTGCAATTTGTTCTCTTTGATTGCTATTGACAAATTATTAAGTCATTTAGCAAAAGTGTTATATTATCGAAACTTTTTTCAACTTGCAAGTCGAGTCGCGCCTCTTTCAGTCATTTTCTTTTCCGTCGAAGTCCGCCCGGGCGCGCGGGTGAAATTTTTCGTAGGTTTTCCGCAGATGCGTGTCGGTGATGTGCGTGTAGATCTGCGTCGTCGAGATGTCGGCGTGGCCGAGCATCTGCTGAACCGAGCGGACGTCGGCGCGATTCTGGATCAGATGCGTCGCAAAGCTGTGCCGCAAAGTGTGCGGCGAGATGTCCGGGCGGCCGATCTTTTCGCCGTATTCCTTGATGAAACCGAAGATCGTCTGCCGCGTGAGCGGCCGCCCGAGCGGCGTCACGAAGAGGTTGCGAATCTCGATGTTCTCTTTTTTTCGCCTCAAAACCAGATAGCTTTTGAGCCATTCGACCGCGCTCGACCCGACCGGCACCTTGCGCGTCTTGCCGCCTTTTCCCCGGCAGGTCAGGATGCCGGCGTCGAGCTCGACGTCCTGAATCCGCAGATCGACCGCCTCGGAGACGCGCAGGCCGCAGGCGTACATCAGCTCGAGGATCGCGCGGTCGCGAAGCCCCGTTTCCTGCGCGACGTCGGGCACGAGCAGGAGGCTTTCGATCTCCGCCCGATTCAAAAATTTCGGCAGGTAAAAACCCTTCTGCGGCGCGTCGAGGTCCTCGGCCGGATTCTTTTTGAGATGGCCGTCGAACATCAGAAACTTGTAAAAACCGCGCAATGCGCTGACCATCCGCCGTTTCGAGCTTTCGGCGAGCCGTTCGCCGCCGAGATCGATCAGCCATTCGCGCAGGTCGCGCCGCGTGATCGCCAGCAGCTCGAAGCCGTTTTTCCCGGCCCAGTCGCGAAACCGCGCGAGATCGCGCTCGTAGCTTTCCAGCGAATTTTTGGCGAGGCCTTTTTCGACCTGCAGGTAAAGCAGGTATTCGTGTACGAAATCGCGTTTTTTCGAAGATTCTCCGGTCATCATAAAAAAAGGCGCAGACCGCCGCGGTTTGCGCCTTTATCTTAAGAAAACGAATATCGGAAAGCAAGAAATTCGGGGCTAAAATTCTTCGGCCCGGCTGAATCTTTTCATTTCGTCGGAACAGTTTGACGTATCGAAAGCGTCGTAATTGGTTATCAGATTACGCCGTCCCGCCCAGCGCGAGTAATTCCAGCTGCGGACGTCGGTTTCCGCGTTTGCCTCGCCCAAACGCTGGGTCAGCCGCCATTTGACGACACATTGATTCTCGAAGCTCATCGCGCCCAGATTCTCGACGAGGCCCGGAATCGCGTCGTCGCTGAGCCGCGAATTGTAATAAGCGTCGAAGCTCCGGCCCTCGCGCATCAGCCGCAGATTCGTCCGCGCGATGTAGTCGTCGGGGTTGACGAAATGCAGCACCGCCAGCACGAGCACCGCCGACCAGAGCGCGCCCCACGTGAAATGCTGCCGCGCGCCGCGCAGGACGGTCGCCGTGAACCAGATAAAGACGATCGCCAGCCAGATCATAAACGCCATCGGATAAAAGCGGATCGTCGTCAGCCCGTAGCCGAGATTGCCGGTCAGGATAAACAGCCGCTGCATCGCCGACGCCATGATCACGAACAATAAAACGACCTGGATGCCGGCGAGCGCGCGGTAGATTTTCTCGTTGACCGGCGCGTCTTTCCGGAGCAGCCAGTGCGACGTCATGAGGATCGGCAGGACGAGCGCAGCGACCGTCACGAGCTCGCCGAAACCGCGCCGCGCGTACTCGGCGAGCTTGAAGTCGGGCGTGTTCTGCACCAATTCGAAACCGCCGAACAGATACGGCAGCTGAACGATCACGAAGCTCAGAAACAGCAGATTGATGAGGCCGAGAATGATGGAAATCTCGATCGCGCCGAGCGTCAGACCGCGCGGCAGGAACGAGTTGTCGAGATTCTGCCACGTCCACGTCTTCTCCGGCGCGGCCGGTTTTTCTTCCGGTTTGGCGGGCTCGTCCTCCCTGATTTCGGTGACGCTCAGAATCTGCGAGGGATTTTCCCTTTTCGCCTCGTCGCTTTTATCTCCCGTGCCGAAGCCGAACAGCGCGCCGCGCAGGTAGCCGGCCGAGAGCCACGAGAAAACGCCGATCAGAAAGACGTGAGAGACGAGCTTTTCGAAATTGATGTTCAAAGTGCGCTCGACGATGCCCTGGTAAACGGCGTCGGCGGCGACGAACAGCGCGCCGAAAACGAGCAGGATCGGGACGGCGATCGCGAGCCCGCGGAGAACGGCGATCAGATGTTTGGTCCAGCCGGTCTGCGGGATCGTCGTCCATTTGACGTCGTCGAAAATCAGGAAAAACGGCGCGAACGCCGCGCTCATCCACATCCAGGCGCCGGCGACGGCGTAATGAATCACGCCGGCGATCCGGGTCTGGATCTTTAACGCGGGCAAGAGCAGCACCGCCAGAATTCCGAGCATCATCAACCCGTCGAAAAGATGGAGCTCGCGCGAATCGCGCCAGACATACATCGCCGCCAGCAGAAGCAGCGCGCCGTTGAGCGCGATCGTCTGCGAATTCCAGAACTCGTGCCGGCGGCGCAGAAAAAGCATCGCGAGCGCCGCGATCAGCGCGCCGACGAACAATAAAACATTGACGCCCCACGGCGTCGCGCGCAGCAGCACGTCGCCCAGCAGACCGAGCAGAACCGCCGCCTGAATGATTTCCAAACCCGTTTTAGTTCTTTCGTTCATAACGTTAAACCTCAGATTTTCGACAGCCGGCGAACCGGCAGATGATTGATCTCGACGTCGGGGAACGAACCGCGTCCGAAAAAGACGTGGTTTGCGAAACGGCGTCCGACGCGGCCGCGCAAAAAGACGCAGCCGAGTTCCAAAAGTCTTTGACTGGTAAAGGTTTTGATGACGCGCCGCATCCAGAGCCGCGAAACGAACCGCGCCCGGAACAGCTCGCCCGAATAGCGCCGCAGCACCCGCGGATCGGCCGTGCGCAGCCGTTCGGCGACGATCTCCGCCGCGAATTTCGAAAGCCGCATCGC
Source organism: Acidobacteriota bacterium (assembly GCA_018269075.1). Taxonomy (GTDB): domain Bacteria; phylum Acidobacteriota; class Blastocatellia; order Pyrinomonadales; family Pyrinomonadaceae; genus JAFDVJ01. Next base: position 7,871 of record JAFDVJ010000149.1, on the reverse strand, counting down.
CGGATCGAGCCCGCCGGCCGTCAGCGGCGAGACCGCGCCCGCCGCGTCGCCGATCAAGAGGCCGTGGTCATTGGCGATCCGCCGCAGAACGCCGCCGACCGGGATCCGGCCGCCGCGCGATTCGACCGGCTCCGCCTCGCCCGGATCGTAAAGATGCCGCGTTTTTTCCCGGAATTCGCGGAGCGCCGCGCGCGGGTTGAAGCCGGCCGCGTAACCGCCGACGCCGACGTGGACTTCCTCGCCGTCGTCGGCGATCCACGCCAGATAGCCGGGCGCGAGCCGGGCGTCGAGAAAACAGTGCAGAACCGGCTCGCCGTCGTTGTTCGACCGAAAGACCTCTTCGTAGCCGACGATCCATTCGCGGTTTTCGTCGAGACCGAGATCTTTCGCGACCCGCGAATTCGCGCCGTCCGCGCCGATCAGGACGCGCGCGCCGACCGCGAAAGCGGAGCCGTTTTTTTCGAGCCGGACGATCGTCGCCGAATCCGCGTCTGCCGGCACTTCGGCGGAAACACAGCGCGCGCCGCCGAGGAATTCGACGCCGCGATCCGTGCATTCGCGGAGCAACGATTCGTATAAAACGCCCATCTTTCCGACCCGGAATTCGTCCTTTTCGCTTTCGAGCGCGATCGGTCTGAGACACGGCGAGTAAAGATTCACCTTCCGGATCGCGCGGCCCAGCGTGCCGGCCGGAAACTCGAAATCCTCGAGCGTCTTCCGGACGAAGATGCCGGTCGTATGAACGCCTTTCGCGAGCTCCGTCTTGCGGTCGACGAGCAGAATTTCCGCGCCCTGCCGCGCCAGCAGCCGGGCGCACTGCAGACCGGCCAGACCGGCCCCGATGATCACGACGTCGTAGGTTTTCATAAATTTCGTTTTGACCGGCGAGCCGCCCTGAAACAGAACCAGCTCGAAATTCCGAAGACGAGCGACGCGACCGGAAAAGCGATCGCGCCGATCAGCATTCCGCCCGACCAGTGCGCGGCGGCGTCGGGCATCGTCAGATTCAGATAGAGCAGCCGCGCCGTATAGTAAAAGAAAAACAGACACGGCGGCACGAACAGGAGGCCGAGCAACATTAGAATTATTCGCTTGATCGCCATCGTTTTAATCCGCCGTCCGATGAACTTTCATTTCCGAATCACGGCCGGCCAGCGCCTGGTAAAGCTCGTCGACGGCCCGTTTTTTCTCCGCGCCGGCAGTCGTGCCGCCGGACGTGAGCAGATAAACCCGCCGCACCTGGCCCGGATCGACGAGCGGCGCGGCCAGCCGCAGTTTGAACGCTTCGGCGCGGACGTCCTCCGCGTCGCCGTTTCTGACCTTTTCGAGACTATGATAAATCTCGATATTGACGACCGCCGGCACGACCGCGCTCGTGAGCGCGCTCAGCGCGACCGCGTAGGCGAGCACGATTCTGTCGAGCGCGAGATTCGCCGCCGCCAGCGCCCGCAGCCCGTTTCGCAGATAAATGAACGCGCAGAAAAAAGGCGTGAAGCCGAAAATTCCGATGAAGATAATCAGCCCGATCAGGCTGAACGGGAGCAGCACGAGCCCGACGACGAGCGAAACGAGCGAGCCGGTAAAGAACAGTCCGGCGAGGACCGCGCTCAGCCGTTTGAGCCGCGGGCCCCAGATCAGCCAGGCCGCCATCGCCATCACCGAGACGAAGCTCAGCAAATAGGCGAACGGCTTGAAAGTCCCGAATAACGCGCCGGCCGGGCCGTCGGTCTTGAAAATGATCGGATCGAAGACGAAACAGGCGACCGGCAGGACGACGCCCAAAATCCAGTCGAAGGTGATCTGCGCGGTCGTCGCCGCCGGCTGAAACTGCCGCCGCCAGAATTTCTTTTTCGGCGAAGCGCCGCTTTCCGTGATATTTTCTTTTTCCAACTCGAGTTCCCGCATAAAATTCTTACCTCATCCCGACGGTTTCCGGCTGCCCGTCGAGCGCGAAAAATTGCCGTTTGTGGCCGAGACTGTCCTCGTCGCCGACGAGCACCGCTTCGATCGCGCGGTCGATGCCGTAGCCGTCGCGCAGATCGAGACGCGGATTTCGCGCGTCGGCCGGGACGTCGAAAACGATCTCTCTGGTAAAACTCTCGGCCGGGCCGACCGTTTTCTCGAACGCGGGCTGTTCGCCGAGGAATTTTTCGGCCTCCGCGTCGCGCGCGAATTCGCGTTTTTGTTCGTCGATGATCCGCGCCTCGGCGGCGACCAGATGCAGCGGCTCGCGTTTCGCGTTGCTGAAAACCCTGACTTTGACGATGTAGAATTCGCCGGCGGCCGTCCGGTCGCCGAGCGTCTTCGCGCGCCACACGCCGGCGACGGCCGTGTGCAGATGACAGTCGAAGTAAAAACCGCAAAACTCCTTCGGCTCGTTCAGCGCGAGCGTTTTTTCCTCGCTGAAAACCGAGCTCAGGGTAAAAGCGATCAGATAAAATCCGTACCAGACCGCGACGCCGCCGAGCACGAAGTTTTTGAGCCACGCCCGCCGCGTCCAAACGGCGAGGGCGAACAAAACGGCGGCTCCGAACGTCCCGCCGATCGTCATCAAAAGCAAAATCACGCCCATCAGTTTCCCTCCAAAAATTTCACGCATTCCGAAAGCTCGCGACGAGCGCCAGAAAGGCGAAGCCGACGCCGACGAAAGCCGTGATCCATTGCAGCTTCATCGTTTTCCGCATCGAAAACATTCCGACGACCGCCGCCAGCACCGGGCAGACGACGAGCACGATCACCTGAAAAAGACCGCTGCCCAGAAATTCGGCGATCTCCCGCGAGACCGTCAGCGAAAGAAAAAGCGCCGCCCACCACGCGACCGGCGGCAGGAGCAGCGCGAGGCTCAGAATCGATCTCGAATCGAACGCGTAATTTTCCAAATCGTTGAATCGCCGCATAGTTTTAACTTCCCTTCATCGCGTTGATCAACGCTTCCATATGATTCAGATAACGATCGAGCGCCTCGCGGCCGGCGGCCGTGATCCGGTATTCGGTCAGCGGCACGCGGCCCTTGAACGATTTTTCGCAGGTCAGATAACCGGCGTCCTCGAGCTTGCGCGCGTGGACGCTGATGTTGCCGTCGGTCGTGTTCAGAATCGTCTTCAGATCCGTAAACGACAGCGTTTCGTTGGCCGCGAGCGCCGAGATGATCCCGAGCCGCATTTTTTCGTGGATGACCTTGTCGAGCTCGTTCGAAACGCTGCCGGCCGCTTTTTCGACCCGCAGCGCCCGCGGCTTCGGCGTTTCATCGTCCGAATTGTCGTTTTTTAACGCTAAATTTCTCATTGCCATAATATTTTCCCCAAAGTCGACAGATGCGGGCCGAAGACCAGCAGACCGATCACGACGGAACCGATCGCGGCGATCAAAACCGCGCCGGCCGCGACGTCTTTGGCCTTCGCCGCGAGCGGATGAAACTCGGGCGAGGCGACGTCGGTCAGAAACTCGAAAGCCGTGTTCAGCGCCTCGGCCGTCCAGACGACGATCGCCGCGAGCACGATCCAGCACCACTCGAAATTCGTCAGCCCGCAATAGACCCCGAAGATCAGAACGAGCGCCGTCGCGAACGAATGAATCCACGCGTTCCGCTGCGAGCGCAGCATCGTTTGAATCCCGCTCAGCGCGAATTTGACGCTCCGGATCCGCCCGCTGAATGTTAAATCGTTCATCCCTTTCAACCCCATCTCAACCGTTTCGATTAATACCTCTTCAAAACCGCCCGCCGCCGCGATCATCAAAACCGCCTAATTTCGAGCAATCCGAAATCCGAAATCCGAAATCCGAAATCCATCTATCCTCCGAATTTCCGGCCGATGATCAGCCCGAAGACCATCTGCGTGACGCCAAAGCTGAGCCCCATCATCGTGTTCCCGTAACCGACCGGGAGAAAAAACGCGAGCGCGCCGAGCGCGATGAAGAACCAGCCCATCGCCGGCACCGCCCGCACCGAAAACGCGCCGCCGCAGACGACCGCCGCGCCGTAACAGATGATCCAGACCGGGACCATCATCTCGAAATGCCCGAACCGCCAGAGCCCGAGCGTAATAAAAATGCCGCACAGCATCGGCGGCAGCGAGTTCATCAAAAGTTTGCGGGCGGGATTCGAAAGCAGCGACGTCTTCGAGAGCTTCGTTTTCTGCCACATCGCGAGCAGTCCGATCGAAAAAGCGAGCACCGCTTCGGTCAGCCAGACGATCAGCCAGTTCCGGATGGTCGCCTGCGTGTTCGCGATATAGGCCGCGACGAGCGCCGTCGCGCCCATCAGAATCCCGCCGTAACCCGGCACGCTCGTAAAAACCGTCGAGCGCTCCATCGTTTCGCGAATAAATCTCAGATTATCGATCGCCCGGTCGCCGATATTGACCGGCTCGTTCGCCGTCGTTTCCTCTTTACGGATTGTCTGCGTTTGTCCCATAACCATTAAATACCATACGCCAAGTTATTGTATGTGTCAAGCACTTTACGATATAAAGTTTTGGAAATTTAGGAAGTTAGGAAGTTGGGGAAGAAAACGTACAACAGTCTGTCAGACTGTTGACGGGCGAAAGCCCGTAATGCGGCTTCACAACGATGAAACGTTCGACACCGCTCGCGCGGCGTGGGCCGGCTGACAGCCCGCCGTACATTTAAGGGAAGTTCAGAAAGAAGAGTTCTTACTTCCCAAACTTCCCAAACTATTTAATTTGCTGGCGAAAGCTCCTGATCTCGGGGTCGGTCGAGGTTTGCGTGTTGGCGAGAAATTTCTGAAAGGTCTGGTTCGCGCGGTCGGTTTCGCCGCGTTCGCGGTAGAGCGAGCCGAGCAGAAACTGCGAGCGCAGGCAGTCGGGGCGCGACGCCGGGCCGACGAGGATCTGAATGCTTTCGAGCTCGGTCAAAGCCGCATCCCGGCGGTCGGTCGTGTAGTAGACGACGGCGAGATTCGTCGCGAACTCGCAGCGCGCGAACGGAAAATCTTCCCTGCCTTTTTGGAGGATGTTTTCGGCCTCGGCCGGATTTCCCTGTTTCTGCAGCTCGATCGCCTTTTTCAGCGCGGCCGTCGGCGACGGTTTGAAATCGCGGGTCGCGAGATACGGAAAATCGTCCGGCGCGAAGGCCCGCGCGTCGGCGATCGTCCAGTCGTAGCTATCGACGCGCGAAAGAGTTTGAGGATTCGCCGTCGCCCGGAAAAGCTCCAGCCGGCCGGCCGGTTTGTAGTAGCGCTCGGCGATCGTCGCGCGGCGAAACCGGTTTTCGGCGTTGTCGAGATTCGGCAGCGCGAGATAACCGCCGACGAGCAGCAGCCCGATGCAGAGCCCGACCGTGAACCGCGCCGGCCGCCGCGCGTAGGTCCGCAGGATGAACAGCACCGCGAACATCGCGACCAGCGCCGGCAGCGTCGTCAGGAATCCGGCCGGCAGCCCGACGACGTTCGCCAGATTCGGCGTGAACCAGTTGTCGTAAGCCAGCAATTTGCCCCAGAAATCGTTGTGCGGGAACCGGAATTCGGGCGGCGCGAACGGAAACGTCAGCGCCGGGATCGTGCAGAACAGAAACGAAATGGTAAACAAAACGCCCTGCCAGACGTTCGACAGCTCGTAGATCTCGCCGTCGAAAAACGAGTCGAGAAAGAGCGGCAGCGTGAAGACCAGATAGCGCGCCCCGAACGCCCAGCCGCCGTGCGCCGCGCCGTGACCGCACAGGACCAGCACCGACAAAATAATCGCGACGATCTTTACGCGGTGCCGGAGCGACCGTTTCTCGCGCGACGTGAAAAACGTGACGACCGGCAGAAAGAGCAGCGGCGAGAAGAAAAACAGCCCGCGCGCCGGCGAGAAAAGCAGCAGATAAACGTTCGAAAGCGTCGGGAAACCGATCCCGAAAACGCCCTGCCCGGCGACTTCGGCCCATTCCGGAAACGATTCGTAGGCGTAGGACAGCGCGAACGGCGAACCGAAGACCGAATAGTTGTAGAGCAGCAGAAAGACGGCGCACGGCAGCCCGCCGGCGACGAAGAAGAAAACCGTCCGGCCGCGATTCTCGTTGCGCCGGTCGGCGAAGAACAAACCGCCGCCGAAGACCGCGACCGGCACGATCGCCGGAAATTCGCACATCACGGCGAGGCCCGCCAGCAGCCCGGCGAGAAAACAGTTGCGCAGAAAGATCCGTTCCGTGTCGTAGAGCAGCCGGAAGGCGAAATAGAGCAGGACGGCGACCAATACGTGCGAGAAAAACAGCAGGCTGTAAACGAAAAGCGGCGTTGCGAAAAAGAGCGCGGCGAGCGAGATCTCGTCCGAATCGTGGTTGTAGAGCCACAATCCGAGCAGCAAAAGCGGCAGCGTCGAGAGAAAAAACCGCATCACGAACCAGCTGATCCGGATGTTCGAAGCGTTCGGCGGGCCGATCGCGGCGCGCGTCAGCGCGTAAATCGGCGCGGCGAGCACGGCCGTCCCCGGCGGCTTGTTGGAATAGGTCCGGTCGCCGACGCGCGCCGTGTCGACGTTCTTTCCGATCAGATCTTCCGTCCACGAGATCTCGAACGAGCCCTTTTCGACGAGCGACGCGGCCGTCGCCCAGCGCGTCAATTCGTTGGCCGAGCCGCCGTGCGGGAACATCGGCAGCAGATAAATCGCCAGAAAGACGTAGATTCCTAAGATCCAGAGACCTTTATTTTTTCCCACCGTTTTGCTTTTCGCTTGCTTCGACCATATTCTCGATCGGCGGCGCCGATTTGTCGGCGACCGAATAGGTCAGCCGCTTGCCTTCAAGCCGAAACGCATTGCCGTTCCATTTGTAATGCGTCTGCGTGAAATACGACGGGCAGCACAGCTGTTCCTCGTCGCCGGTGATCTTCGCCGTATCGAGTTCTCCGACAATATAACGGTCTTGTCCGAAAAGTTCAACGATCAGATCGCCGTTTTCGACGCGGATGTTCTTGAGGCCGCCGTCGGCGCGGTCGCCGGTCCGAAAATTCCAGATCAGCTCGGGCTGGTCGTTCTTCCACGTGAAAAGATAGACGAGCTGCGGGATCGCCGAGCCGCCGGTGTCGATCTTCAGCACGACGAGCGCCTCGTCCTGACCGTCGCCGGTCGCGTCGAAAAACTTCGTCGTCACATACGACATCCCGATCCGCTTCGCCTCCTCGCTCATCTCCATCGGCCGCTTGCCGTTGACGAGCTCGACGTCCTTGCCGTCGGAATCCTGCCAGCCGCGCGGCAGCGGGTACGAAAAGTTTTTAAAATCGAATTTGCCGATCGGCGATTCGGTCTTTTTATCGCGGTCGTCGAGCAGCTCGGCCTGCGCGTTCGGCACCTTCGTCGGCGTCGGCGTCGGCTCGGGCGTCGCGGTCGGGGTCGCCGCGGCGGCCGGCTGAACATTAGTTTCGGTCGATGCGATCCCGTTTTTTCCGCCGCACGCGGAAAGCAATAAAAAACCAGCCGATAGCAATAAAGCTGCTGTGAATTGAACCCTTAATTTCATCAAAAAAAATAACTGTCGGCATTAAAACAGGCGTGTTTTTTCAATAGTAACCATTTTTTTTCGCGGTTGGCAATGGCGGGCGGTCAATGGGCCCGACGCAATCGCCTGTCCGGCGAGATTCGGGGCGTAATTTCAGTCGCTGGTTGTAAACCAAAAGCAATGCTTTGATCAATTGCCACCAGCTGATGGTCTTTGAAAAATAAATCCGACAATCATTCCGTATTCAGCCTGTGGAACAGGCGGCAGAGTATAGCTACAGGCGCAAGCCTGTAGAAAGCGCGCCCAAACGAGTTAAAGCCCCGAAGCGGGCGACAGAAAACGAATGCGCCGCGCCGCTCTGTCGCCCGTTTCACGGGCTCGGGTCAATGCTGCGACCTGACCACGGGCTGCACCACCCGTGGCTATTATCCGGCGCC
>JAFDVJ010000148.1 GCA_018269075.1 Acidobacteriota bacterium | reverse complement strand
GCCGGGACGCGAAGCCGCAAAGAGTTATTAAAATCTCTTTGCGGCTTCGCGTCCCGGCGTTTCAATCTTATTTAGGCTGCCATAAAGCCGGCGACGAAACCGGTTGGAAAAAGAGGCGGTTCAGGGTAAGTTCGCCGGTTTAACTGTCCACGAAAAACACGAAATGATTTAATGGTTTTAGTGTTTTTAGTGGACAGTTAAACCAACGTTCGCCATTCGGACGATCATTCGATCATTGGCGGATAAGCCGATAATTCCTCTGTTTTTATGACATCCTGACATCACTGCGAACGAAGTGTCGCGAGCGGCTTGCGGAAGAGCACGTCGAAGCTCGCGATCGCGCCGACCGTCGTGACGAGCGCGGCGGTGACCGCGACGCCGAGCAGCGTCAGGCCGAGATCGAACTCCCAGTCGATCTCGAAGATGAATTTCGAGACCGCGAACGAGAGCGCCGTCCCGAAGGCCGCGCCGATCAGACCGGCGAGCAGCCCGAGCAGCCCGTATTCGGTGAAAAGGATCGTCGCCAGCGTCAGACGCCGCGCGCCGAGCGTCTTGAGGATCGCGTTCTCGTAGATCCGCTGCGATTTCGTGAGCGCGATCGAGCCGATCAGGATCAAAATTCCGCTCAGGATCACAAAGCTCCCGACGAACGAGATCGCGAGCACGAAGTTGTTGACGAGCTTCTGGACGGCGGCGACGATGTCGGCGACGTCGAAGATCTGGACGTTCGGGAATTTGTCGATCAGATTGCGCTGCAGGCGCTGGCGGTCGGTTTCGGGAATCCGTTTGAGGACGTTGGCGGCGTAGGTCTGCGGCGCTTTTTCGAGGACGCCCGGCGCGAAGACGAAGACGAACGCGGTCCGCGTGTTGCGCAGGTCGAGCCGGCGGATGCTCGCGACCTGCGCCGTCAGCTTGCGGCCGGAGATGTCGTAGGTGATCGAATCGCCGACCGTCACGCCGAGGCGTCCGGCCATATCTTCTTCGACCGAGACCTGCGGCACGCCGGCGTCCGGGTCCCACCACGCGCCGTCGACGATCGTTTCGTTCTCGTCGAGGTTCGGCCGGTAGGTGACGGCGAACTCGCGGCCGATCTGGCCCTGCTGCTGGCGCGTTTCGCGGTTCTGAAAGTCGAACGGCTGACCGTTGACGAAGGCGATCCGCGCGCGCACCGCCGGCAGCGTCTGCGCTTTTTCGCCGGTCCGCTCTTCGAGCATCCGGGCGAGCTCGTCGATCTGGCTGCGCTGGATGTCGATGATGAAGAGGCTCGGCAGTCGCTGGTTGCGCGTGAAATCGAACTCGCGGACGAGGTTGCTCTGGAGCGACTGGACGGCGAGCACGACGAACGCGCCGAGACCGACCGCGAGCAGGATGATCCGCGTCTGGTTGCCCGGCCGGTACAGCGAATTGATCGCCTGCCCGAGCGAGAACGAGCCGAGTTTTCGAAACCGTTTGAGGATCAGCGTCAGGGCGACCGCCGCGAGATAGAGAAAAACGGAGGCGAACCCGAGTCCGACGAGAAAGAACGCGCCGACCTTGAACGATCCGGCCTGCCAGACGGCGAGCCCGAGCAGACCGCCGAGCGTGACGACCGCGAAAACGGTCTTCGTCCAGTCGAGCCGCCGCGTCTTTTCGCCGGTCGCGTCGTGGAGCAGCAGCCGCGGCTTGATGTTCCGCACCTGCAGCAGCGGGAGCGCCGAAAAAAGCAGCGAGATCAGCACGCCGAGCAAAATTCCCTGGAGCGCGACCGGCAGATGGATCGAATAGCTCATCGCCGCCGGCAGCGCGTCGTTGAAGCGCGTTTTGGCGAACCACAGGAAACACTGCGCGAGAAAGATCCCGAAGAGGCTGCCGAAAAAGCCGAGCGTCAGAATCTGCAAAAGATAGACCGTGATGATCCGCGTCCCGCTCGCGCCGAGACATTTCAGGACGGCGACCGATTTGCGCTTCTGCTCGACGAAGACGCGCGCGACGTTCCAGACGCCGACGCCGCCCAGAACCAATATCAAAAGCCCGGTCAGCGATAAATAATTTTCGGTCCGCGCGAACTGCTCGCCGAGGTTTTCCTGCGTTTCGCGGTAGGATTGAACCTGCAGGATCGTGCCCTTCAGACTTTCGCGCAGTTGGCGGACGAGCTCCGTCGGATTGTCCGCCGTCCGGTAAAGAATCCGCCGCCGCATCCGGCCGCTGCCGCCGGTGATGCCGGCCGTGTCGAACGCTTTTTTCTCGATGAAGACGCGCGGGCCGAGCCGGAAGCCGCCCGTCCCGCCCGGTTCCTCGTCGAACGTCGCGCGGACCTCGAACTGGCCGTCGGCGATCTTGATCCGGTCGCCGAGCTTGATCTTCAGATCTTCGAGCAGCAGCGGCGAGACGACCGCGCCGTTGTTTTCCAAAAGTTTGAAATCGAACGGCCGGCCGCCCGAGATCTTGAAATCGCCGACGAGCGGGAACGGCGGCTCGATGCCTTTGAGTTCGACGAACGAAAGCGATTCGTTGGCCGGATCGACGGGCCGCGCCATCGCCGAGGTCGTGATCGCCTCGTTGCGCGCCTCGACGATGTTCGATTTATTGACGACTTCCTCGATCTTCTGAATGTCGGTCGGCGAAAAATCGTTGGTCGAGCTGATCTCGACGTCGGCCGTCATCAGCGCGCGCGCGTCGCCGCCGACGGCGCGGCTCAGGTTCTGGATCAGCGACCGGAGCGCGACCACCGAGCCGACGCCGATCGCGATGCACAGAAAGAAAAAGAGCAGCCGCCGCCACGACGAACGGATCTCGCGAATTGTCAGATTGAAGATGAATCTCATACCGGTGTCGGATGTCGGACGGGCGATGGCGGATTGCCCGGGTTTCGGGCAATCGGTCTGCTCGCCGCGTCTGCGCGTTACGCGGCCGCGGCCTCGTCCCTGACGACGCGCCCGTCGCGCAGGCGGATCTGCCGCTGCGCGCGGTCGGCGAGCGTCTGATCGTGCGTGACGAGCACGAGCGTCACATTGTTCTGCCGGTGCAGATCGGTCATCAGCTCGAAGATATGCCCGCCGTTTTTCGAATCGAGATTGCCGGTCGGCTCGTCGGCGAGCAGGATCGACGGCTGGTTGGCGAACGCCCGCGCGATCGCGACGCGCTGCTGCTCGCCGCCCGATAATTCCGTCGGGTAATGATGGCCGCGGTTCGTCAGATCGACCTGCGCGATCAGGTGATCGGCGCGCTCGCGCGCGTCGCCGAGGCCGCGAATCTCCATCGGGATCAGGATGTTCTCGTAGGCCGTCAGCGACGGGATCAGGTGAAACGACTGGAAGACGAAGCCGATCTTCTCGCTCCGCAAAACGGCGAGCTCGTCCTCGCTCATTCGGGTGACGTCCGCGCCGTCGATCAATATCGCGCCGGCCGACGGCGCGTCGAGTCCGGCGACGAGGCCGAGCAGCGTCGATTTGCCGCTCCCCGAGGCGCCGGTGATCGCGACGAACTCGCCGTCGGGGATCGCGAGCGAAACGTCGTCGAGGATCGTCAGATCCTCGGCGCCCGAGCGGACGACTTTCGATACATTTTTTAGTTCAATCATGTCGATTTCGGATTTCGGATTTCGGATTTCGGATTGTTTGTCCGGCTGCGAAAGCTCTCGGTGTTTGATCGGATTGTTTTCCAGTCAAACGGCGACGAACGACGATCGACGAACCACGAACCACGAATAACGCACCGCGAACCATTCCGTATTTCCATATTAGCTTGCGAAAAATCCGCAAACAAGTTCAAATAATTCTGCATCTTATAAACGGTTCTCAACGTAAAAAGGTTGCCGGGTTATGAAAAGTCTCTATCGTTCGGGTATTTCAGCTTTATTTATCTTGATCGCGCTGGTCTTCGCGGGGTGCGACGCGTCGAGCGCGCGCCGGCAGTCGAATTCCAATCCGAAGCGGCCGCTCGTCACGCCGCAGATCAAATCCGACCGGCCGAAGATAATCGCGTTCGGCGACAGTCTGACGGCCGGCTTCGGGCTGCTCGAAAAGGAATCCTACCCGTATCTGCTGCAGGAAAAACTGAAGGCCGACGGCTTCGACTACGAGGTCGTCAACGCGGGCCTCGCCGGCGACACCTCGATCGGCGGCCTCGAACGCGTCGACTGGGTGCTCGAACAGGAAAACGTCAAAATCCTGATCCTCGAGCTCGGCGCGAACGATCTGCTGCGGCGGATGCCGGTCGACAAGATGAAGCAGAACCTCGAAACGATCATCAAAAAAGCGCAGGCCAAAAAGATCCGCGTCGTCCTCTGCGGGATGCTCGCGCCGCCGAACGTCGGCCTCAAATACCAGCAGGATTTCCAGTCGGTCTTTCCGAATCTCGCGACGCAGTACAAAACCGACTTCGTCCCGTTCCTGCTCGACAACGTCGCGCTCAAAAAAGAGCTCAACCAGGCCGACGGCATCCACCCCAACGCCGAGGGCGAAAAGATTATGACCGACAACGTCTACAAGGTGCTGAAGCCGATCCTTTCGAACTGATTCGATCTTCGGTCTTCGGCCTTTGACTCTCGACTCTCGACTCTCGACTCTCGACTCGAAAAAAACAAAACGGCCGCTGCGGATTGCCTCACGGGGCGCAGCGGCCGTTTCTCTTCAGTTGTGGAGTGCGGCCTTGCGGGTTATAGACGGAATCGACAATTCAATGATCGGCTTGTGAATTGCTCTTGGAAGAAAATCGGGAAAGTTCCGGTTTCCAAACCCGCCGTCGGCCGTTTTAGCTAATCTTCAGGGATTAAGGCATTTCTTTGACCTCGTTTTTCTTCCGCCGCGTGAGACCGGTCTTGCGGTTCGATTCGCGGACGAAGCCGAGCGCCTCGTAGAGCGCCGAGTCCTTGCCGTAAGCGTCGTCCGCGATCACGCCGAGCACGATCTTCTCGATCATTTCGAGCGCGATCTCGTCTTCGTGTTCGCGAATCGCGATCTGCTCGGCTTCGAGCAGGTCGTATTCGGCGAGCCTCCGGCGCGGCGCGAGACAGCGCTCGAACTGCGGCGCGAGATCTCCGAGACCGATTCCCTTAAACTTCGCATCGGGGGCCAGAGTGCGCAGGGCATTCACGGCGCGTTCGATGATATCTTCATTCAACTTAGGACGTTTTTTCATACAAATATCCTTTCCTTTTCGTAACCGAATGCAGACTGAATTTTGGTCAATCTAAAGATTAAGACGAAGGAAGAAAATTTCTTTTGCTTAATTTTTTCGGGCAAAAGCAAAACAAAATTTCCATTAATTTTGCGGTCTGTTAAAATATGAAGTAAATAAAGGATTTAACTTTCCGGCCGGGACGTCTTCCGGCAGGGGCCGACAAATCCGCAATCCATCGACGAGAAACGGGAGGGACGTGGAAATCAGGCGGCTAATCGACGGGCAGTAAAACGGATACGGGGTTTTCGGATTGGCCGGCCGCTGATAATTCGAGATGCGAGGTTGATCGATGTTCAGAAAACAATTCCGTTTAATTTGCGAATCTCTGCTGTTGTGTCTTTTCTCGGCGGTCGCCGGCGCTTCTCAAAATACGATCGAGAGGCCCACGGACGATCGAAATAAAGTTTCGGCCGTCAACTTCTGCGATTCGAGCCTCAAAGAGAAAACCGCAATGCTCGCCGTCGAGGTCGCGGACGGCGCGACTTTCAATAAACTGAAAGGCTGTCCCCGGAAGAAGCTGATCGAAGATTTGTCGGAAATCAGCCGCCAAGCTCCCGAAAACGATCCCATCCGGTTTAAAACGGCTTATCTCCTGGCTCGTTTGGGATATGAATCCGATAAAAACAAGGCTTTGATTTTATCGGCCTTCTCACCAAAAGATATCTCCGACGGTTTTCCGGCCGACGACGCGGCGATTTTAATTTCAAGTTTGATCGAAGCCGGCGATAAAAGCCTGCTTTCCCCGGTGCTGGACGCCGTGACCTGGGCGGACGGCGGAGTTTCCGAAATAATGTCCGATATCATTTTCGCTGAACTGGCGCGCGATCCGCGAGCGTTGCTGAAGACGCTGCAAACCAAGCCGCTTTCCCTGAGAAAAGCCATTTATGAATTTATCAGGATGGATTTGGCCGGGCATTACAAAGAAAAAAGAATAATCGGGAAGTTAAAAGCAATCGGCAGGAAATCTCCGTATTATGCCACTGCCAAAGAATTTCTGTCCGGGGTCGGGCGGTAGTCGAGTGTCACGCAGCACCGGCCGATGCTGCGTGATTAAAGGATCAATGACAATGAAAATTAAAACAGCAATCTTAACATTTCTCGGCTTCTTGATTTTACTGACGGCGGTCGTTTCCGCCTTCGGGCAGGAAAAGGAAGTCAGGCTGGAAGATCGGCGGATCACGATCAGGATGGAAAAACAGCCGCTCGGGCTGATTTTCAGATACCTGATGGAAAAGTACGACATTCCGATCGGCTTCGAGGAGTCGGCTCTGGATAAATATCACAGCGAATATTTTTTCGATACGAATATGCCGGCCGCCTATGACGGCGATATCCGGCATCCGGTTGACGAACTGGAAAAGAAAGCCCGGCCGCAGACCGTGTTCAAAGCGAATCTGCATCCGATCACCGTCAATGTCGAAAACGGAAAATTAACCGAAGTCTTCGATCAAATCGTCCCCCAGATGCTTTATTATAAATGGGAAATTAACGACAACGTGGTTAATATCTTTCCGGTTCAGGGCCGGTTCGATAATTTCGAAAAATTGATGGAAATGAAAATTTTCGAATTCACCTTTGAAAAGGGAAAGACGGTAAACGATATTACCGTTAACATTAAACGACTGCCGGAAATTAGTCGGTTCCTAAAGGAAAATGAGTTATTGTTTCGGGGGTATCGACCGGGCGGGCCGTGGCGGGTATTGGGACAATACGGTCGAACCATCGATGCGGAGATGAAATTTTCCGATCTCACATTCCGCGAGCTTCTCAATAAAATCACCAAAGTAAAGAAGGGGGGCTGGATGGTCTCGTCAGGACCAGTGAAACCTTCCGGTCGGATAATAATCGATATCGATATTTGATGCAGAGTTGTTCGGCACGATAATTGACCGGTGCGGCGATTCGTTCGTGAACCGCGTTTTCGATTTAATCAGAACCGGCAGAACGGCGAACAGCCGGGTTTTATCCACCAAAAACACCAAAATCACTAAATTTCTTTCGTGTCTTTTTAGTGTTTTTAGTGTTTTTAGTGGATCGATTAAAAGGCCTTCGCGGCCTAGTACTCTGAATTTAAA
>JAFDVJ010000147.1 GCA_018269075.1 Acidobacteriota bacterium | reverse complement strand
GCTTCTTTTTTTTAGTGAAAAAGTCCGGCTCATCAACGGAAACCGGACTTTTTCACTTTTACACTTTTTCCCTTTTACACTTTCTATACTTCGCTCGACATAATGCGTTCGAGCAGCTCGTCTTTCTGCTTGCGCGTGTCGGTGATCGAGGGCTCTTTTTTGCGTTCCTCATCGGCGTATTTCGGCGGCTGCGAGAACGGGTCGATCGTCGCCGGCAGACCGGCCTGCGAGAGATTGTGCGAGATGATCCGGCTGAGCAGCTCCTGTTCGAATTTCGAGATGTCGATAAATTTCGCGCCGATGCCGTTGTCCTCGAATTTGTAGAGGACCTTGCACGAAAGCGGCAGCCAGTTTTTGTTCGGCAGCTGGATTTCGAGCCGGAAGACCTCGCCGGTCAGCAGGTTGTCGTCCCATTCGAGCAGGCAGCCGCCGACGCTGATCTGGTGCAGCAAAATCTCCTGCTTTTCGCCGAATTTGGAATAGCGAACCGCCGGAAGATCGAGCGAAAACCTGATATGTTGTCTTTGACTTATTGACATTAAAAAGATTCGGTTGGCAGTTTCGACGCGGCAGATTGCCCGTCCTTGAACATTTTAACCGTTTCAAAGCTTTTTAAGCAACAGTTTTCTTCAAACTTTTGTAAAATCGGGTAAAATTCGGGTATGAGGTTTCGGTTTCTCGTTTTTATCTACCTGTTTGCGCTGGCGGTCGAGATTTTCGCGAATCTCGGGCAGAATATCCAGGTCGAGTATTTTTCAAAACCGGCGCTGATGCCGCTGCTGATCCTTTATTTCGCCGTCAACGCGAAAAATGCCGGCGGCGTCATTTACGCGATGCTCGGGGCGCTCGTTTTTTCGTGGTTCGGCGACGTGCTGCTGCTCGCCGACAAGCAGTTCAAATCGCTTTTCATCTTCGGGCTGATCGCCTTTCTGGCGGCGCATCTCTGCTTTATCGTCTATTTTCTGAAGATCAGAAAGCTCAACGGCGCGCCGAAGCTGCCGAACAAGCTGGGCTTCGTCGCGCTCGCCGCCTACACGATCTCGCTGCTCGTGGTCGTCGTTCCGAACGCGCCGGCGCTCGCGGTGCCGGTCGCGATCTACGCGCTCGCCCTTTCGACGATGGTCGCGACGAGCCTCGCGGCCTTCGATTTCAACGAAAAAACCTACTGGAAGCTCTGTCTCGCCGGCACTTTTCTGTTTATGGTCTCGGACTCGATCCTCGCCGTCAACCGCTTCGTCGCGCCGGTCGCGCTCGCGCCGCTGTTCATTATGCTGACCTACGGCCTCGCCCAGCTCCTGATCGTCGAAGGCAGTCTCCGCAACCTGAAAGATCTTCAATAAAAAACGCGAAGACGCGGAGCCGCAAAGAATTATCAAAAACCCTTTGCGTCTCCGCGCCTTCGCGCCTCTGCGTTAAAACTAACTCCCGGCCGCTTCCGATTTCGTGCAGACCTCGTTAAAGGCGTTGACGAGCTCCTGCGCGATCATCAGCGGGTGCCGGCCTTCGAGGTCGCGGCGCTCGAACATTCGGACGAGCTGGCCGTCTTTCAAAAAGCCGATCGACGGCGACGACGGCGCGTAGCCCGTGAAATAATCGCGGGCGGTGTCGGTCGCGTCGATGTCGGCGCCGGCGAAGACCGTGATCGAGTGATCGGGTTTGGCTTCGGAATTCTGCAGGGCCATCGCGATGCCCGGCCGCACGCCGCCGGCGGCGCAGCCGCAGACTGAATTGACGACCACCATCAGCGTTCCCTTCGTGTTTTCGACCGCCGCTTTGACGGCCTCGGATGTTTTCGTTTCCTCGATTCCGAGCTGGGCCAGTTCCTGGCGCATCCCGTGAATCATAATTTCCGGATATGGCATAATTTCTCCTATAAATTTCAAAATCGAGATCTCAAATTTCAGCTTGCTTTCGAAACTTGATTTTTTTATAAAGTATCGTTTTTCCACGCCGTTCGTCAAGCATCGAACGGTTTTATAATTGTCGGGCCTACGGCTCGATGAGAACCGGCGCGCCAACCGGGACGGCGTCGTAAATTTCCCGCATCTCCTCGTCATCGAGCGCCATACAGCCCCACGTCCAGTCTTTGGCGGGGCCGCCGCCGTGAATGTAGATCGCGCCGCCGAGCCGCGTCGTCTGCGGCGGCATTCTTTTTTCGCGGATGGCCGCCAAAATTTCTTCGTATTCGGCGGGCGAGATCAGATTTTCCCGAAGGCCGCGCTCGGCGTCCTCGACCGACGGGTAGCTGACGCCGAGCGACAGGAAAAATTTGCTTTCCGGGTTTTTCGTGAACACGTAAAATTCGCCGAGCGGCGTTTTGCCGTCGCCCTCGATCTCCTTGTCGCCGTCGGGCGCGAAGCCGAGCCCGATCCGGTAGGTTTTGAGCAGCGCGTCGCCGTCGAAGAAATCGAGCCGGCGCGCGGCTTTGCGGACGACCAGCCGCGGCGCGGCGATCCTTTCGGGCAGTTTTGTCTTTTCGGTCGTCATCAGATAAATTCCGGCCTCCGCCAGGAAACAGATCCCGACGAAAACGAAGAAGATTTTCATCGCGGAGACGGGTTTCATAATATCAAACCTATTGCGCCGATTCGACGGCCGCGGCCTTCGCGAGCGACGTTTTCTCCTCGTCGCGCCAGCCCAGTTTCTTCCAGAAAGCGGCCAGCGCCCGGTAGCGCTTCGCCGGCGGATAATCGAGCCCCCACGCGATCTTCGCCATACATTCCGGGCAGACGTCGAGCGGCTGCCGGTCGGTTTCCGGGAGATTGTTCGAGCCCGACATCAGACAGACGTATTTCGTGCAGTGCTGCATCGAAAACATATGCCCGGTTTCGTGCATCGCGACCTTCAGCGTCCGCCCGAGAAACATCATATAATCTTCGGCGCTTTTTTCGGGACGGCCGAAGCGCTTCATCGACCAGACGCCGACCCGCGTTTCGAGATTCGCCTGCCCGAACACGAAATTCCAGTTCTCGTCCGGGTAAAGATCGACGTTCGTCAGGCAGATGAACGCGGCCGCATCCGCCGGCAGCAGCTTCGGCAGCACGTCGTCGAGAAAATAACCGGCTTTGATCTGCTCGTGCCCTTCGAGCGGATTTTTGCGCCGCATCGCGGGCGGCACCTTCGCGAGCGACAGCGGCGCGTTCATTTTCACCGGCAGACCGTAAAAAACGCGCATATATTCGGCCGTCAGATCGAGAACTCTTTTCTCAAGCGGCGTAAAATCGCCGGCCGGCTGGATGTAGATCGTCCGCCGCGCGGCCGTCGGCAGCGTCGGATTTCCCGCCGTGTATTCCTCGAACGTCTGGCCCGGCTCCTTGAACGAGGCGAGCCAGTCGTTTTTCCGCGGCGGCCCCATCAGCTCGAAAAAAGGCGCGATCTTTTTTTTCAATTCGGCGAGTTTGGCCGCGCGCCCGTCGACGGCCGGACTGATCGTCGGCGGCGCGACCGCCGCGTTCGAATTTTCCGCCGCGTCCGGCGGTTTCGCGCAGCCGCCGGAAATCAAAATCGCGAGCAGAATGAACGTCCGGACGTTTCGCATCGTTTTTTTATCGACGGGGATCGGATGGCGGATTTCTCCTGAGTTAATTTAGCATAAGACCGTCCGGAACCGGAAAACCCGCGCCGGCCAGGTTATTCGATTTTTCAGGGTATTGATACGATTATTGCCGGCGGGCTCGGCGGCTTTTGGGGAAGACTCCTTGATCGGCCGGGTTCAGACGGTCTTATCGGCGTCCAGAATCGAGCGGAGCGCGAGCAGATCGTCTTTGAGGACGAAACCGCGCGCGCCGACCTCGAGCGCCGCCTGCCGCAGCGCGCTGCCGTCGTACCCGGTCACGATCAAAATCCGCGCCTCGGGAAAACAGGCCAGCAGCCGGCTCGTCGCGGTGAGGCCGTTGACGCGCTCCATCTCCCAGTCCATCAGGACCCAGTCGGGCAGAAATTTCTCGTAGGCCGGGATGACGTCCGCGCCGTCCGCGCATTCCTGAAACTCGCACCGGCGGTCGCGCAGGTAATGCCTGATCATCCAGCGCGACTGTTCGTTATCGTCGACTATTAAAACTCTCATTTTCGCATTCTCCGCCTTCAAAATTCGACGGCCTGCGCCGGCCGCGAAACTTTCGATTTCCTCGTCGGGTTCGGACCGGTGTTGACGAGCGAAAGATCGAACGTCACGGTCTCGCCGGGGTCGGCGACGCCGTTGTCCGGGGCAAAGCTCTCGCTCGTCAACACCGTCCCGTTCGCCGCGAGCGCCGGCGCCAACGAATCGCTCCGCTGCGCCGCCGCGCGTTGACCGGGCTTCGCCGGCGTCCGGACCGCGACCGCCAAAACGACCGCCGCCAACCCGCTCGAAAACCCGGAGGGCAAACCTTTGATCAGTAAGGAACCTTTTTTTATCTTTGGTTTATCAGCCGGACGATCCGAAGCCCGACAAGGAAAATACCGGGCCTTTTCGATCGAGCTTTCGACTTCCGGCGTTTTCCCGAAGACGAGCCGGATTCGGAGCGTCCGGCGCCGGCGCGAATTTTCTTCCGCCGTTTTTATTTAAATTTTAGCCGGATCCGGAGGCGTCCGGGAATTCGTAGCGACACGTAAATTCACCTAAGTATCAACACTTATTTTCGGTTCGGGAGCCTGTCAATTGTTCCCCGAAATCGCTCCGGCTCAAAACCCGCGGAGTTTTCCCGGGCCGGCCGGAAAAATCGAAAATGCGAAAAATTTTGCCGAAAACGACCGTCCGCCGCGGCCTTCGCTTTTCTTTTTGCGAACCTCGGTCTAATCTAACTCCACAAACAGCTTTTACCCGTTCGAGGCGAAAATTTCCGGTCGTTTTCCGAAAACCCTGTGTCCGGGGCGATTCGTCTGTTTTTGGTCGTCCATTATGTTCCGATCGGCATCTTTGATTTTCCGGGTCCTGTTCCCGGCGCTCGTGCTTTTCGCGGCCGGCGCGCGGGCGCAGTACCGGTTCGATTCGTGGACGACCGAAAACGGGCTGCCGCAGAATTCCGTTTACGCCCTCGCCCAGACGCCGGACGGCTATCTGTGGATGACGACGCTCGACGGGCTGGTCCGGTTCGACGGCATCCGGTTCACGGTCTTCAACAAGATGAACAGCCCCGGCCTGCCTTCCAACCGGTTCACGAATCTGCTGGCCGACAGCGACGGCACGGTCTGGATCAGCACCGAGGAAAACGGGCTGGTGCGCTATCAAGGCGGCGAGTTCCGCAACTTCACGACCGCCGACGGGCTGAGCTCGAACGAAATCTACCAGATCCAGCGCGAATCCGCCGACCGGCTCCTGCTGACCGGCAACAAGGGCCTGATCGGGTTCGGCGGCGGCGTCTTCACCGCCGAGCCCGAGACCGATTTTCGAAACTACCGGATCTACATCGGCCCTTCCGGCGCCCGGTGGCAGCTCGACGCCGACGGTCTCCGGGTGCGGCGCGGCGCGCGCGAGGAGCGCTACCCGCTGCCGTTCGATCCGAAAGCCGTCACCGCGAACCGGACATTCAACTATCTCGCCTATGTCCCGCTGCTCGAAGCGGCGGACGGCGCGTTGTGGATGGCCGCCGCGGGCCGTCTCTTCCGGCTCCGAAACGGCGCGTTCGAGGCCTTCGACCGGAGCCTCGGGATGCCCGCGAGCCGCATCCGCAGCCTCGCGCAGGACCGGGCCGGCGCGATCTGGCTGGCGACCGAAAACCGGGGCGTCTGCCGCTTCGACGGGCAGCGGTTCGCCTGTTTCGGCAAAAAGGACGGACTTTCGAGCGAGAACACCTATAACCTGTTCATCGACCGCGAGGGAACGCTCTGGGTGACGACGATCGACGGCGGCCTCAACCGCGTGACGCCGCGCGCCGTTTCGTCGCTTTCGGTCGGCGAGGGCCTGCTCGACAAAAACGTCTATCCGATCCTCGAAGCCGCGCCCGGCGACGTCTGGATCGGCACGACCTCCGCGCTGTCGCATTACGAAAAGGGACGCATCACCAACTACACGCGCCGCAACGGGCTGCTCTACGAGATCGTCCAGTCGCTTTTTCTGGACCGCGACCGCCGGCTCTGGATCGGCAGCAACGGCGGCGTCGAGTATCTCGAAAACGGCCGGTTCGTCGATTTCACGAGCCGGCTCGGACTGCAGCTGGGCGACCGCAATTTCGTCGACATCCATCAGGACCGGAACGGAGTCTTCTGGTTCGCGACGCGGGAAGAGCTGTTTCGCTACGAGAACGGCCGGGCGACCCGGCTGACGACCTCCGACGGGCTGCTGAGCAACGACGTCCAGTCGATCTACGAAGCGCACGACGGCGCGCTCTGGTTTTCCTTCTGGGGCGGCGTCTCGCGGTTCAAGGACGGCGTTTTCACCAACTATACCGAAGCGGGCGGGCTCGCCAGCGGCAACGTCCGCGCGATTTACGAGGATCCCGAAGACGGCGCTTTCTGGTTCGGCACTTACGACGGCGGCCTGTCCCGTCTCAAGGACGGCCGGTTTACCAATTACTCGACCCGCAACGGCCTGTTCAGCAACGGCGTCTTTCAGATCCTGCCCGACGATCGGGGCAATTTCTGGATGTCCGCCAATCAGGGCATTTACCGCGTCTCGCGCGAGCAGCTGCGCGATTTCGCCGACGGAAAAATCCCCTCGGTGACGGCGGCCTCCTACGGCCGTTCGGACGGGATGCTGACGGTCGAATGCAACGGCGGCCGCTCGCCGGCCGGCATCA
Source organism: Acidobacteriota bacterium (assembly GCA_018269075.1). GTDB lineage: Bacteria > Acidobacteriota > Blastocatellia > Pyrinomonadales > Pyrinomonadaceae > JAFDVJ01. The sequence goes on along the minus strand of JAFDVJ010000147.1, from coordinate 9,917 downwards.
AAACCTCCGACGGCCGGCTCTGGTTTCCGACGCAGGACGGCGTCGCGATCATCGCCCCCGACAACATTCCCTTCAATCCGCTGCCGCCGCCGGTGCTGATCGAAACGATCGGGCTCGACGGCGCCGAACGCCCGGTTCCGGCCGAAAAAATCGAGATCGCGCCCGGGCAGCGGAATCTGGAGATCGCCTACACGGCGGCGAGCTTCATCAAGCCCGAACAGATCCGCTTTCGGTACCGGCTCGAGGGGCTCGATGACGGCTGGACCGAATCGGGCGGCCGCCGGACCGCCTTTTACCCGTACCTGCCGCCCGGAAAATACACGTTCCGGGTGATCGCCGCCAACAGCGACGGCGTCTGGAACGAGACGGGCGCAGCGCTCGAGATCGTCGTCCAGCCGGCGTTTTATCAAACCTGGTGGTTTTTCGGCCTCGCCGCCGCCGGCCTCGGATTTTTGGCCTTTTTCGTTTTTCGCCGGAGACTGAACGCGAGCCGCCGCCGGCAGCTCGCGCAGGAGGAGTTTTCGCGCCGGCTGATCAACGCCCACGAAACCGAACGCCGGCGGATCGCGGCCGAGCTTCACGACTCGATCGGACAGAGCCTCGCGATGATCAAAAACGGCGCGGTTTTCGGGGCGCAGACGATCACCGATCTCGACGGGGCCCGCGAAGCGCTCGCCGAGATCTCGACGCAGTCGGCCCAGGCGATCGGCGAAGTGCGCGAAATCGCCTACAACCTGCGGCCGTTTATGCTCGACCGGCTCGGTCTGACGCGGGCGCTCCGGGCGCTGCTGAACAAGGTTGCCGATGCCTCGCCGTTCACGCTAAAATCTGAAATCGAAGAAATTGACGGAATTTTTGAAACCGAGGCCGAGATCAGCATCTACCGGATCGTCCAGGAAAGCCTGAACAACATCCTGAAGCATTCCGGCGCCGAACGGGTTTTCGTCGCGGTCGCGAACCGGCCGCCCGCCGTCGCGATCCGGATCACGGACGACGGGCGCGGCTTTGACGTGGCGGCGACGACCGAATCGAAGGCGCGCGGCGGCTTCGGGCTGCTCGGGATGACCGAACGCGTCCGAATGCTCGGCGGCACGTTCCGGATCGAATCCGCGCCCGGCGCGGGCACGCTGATCGAAATCGAGATATGGAAACAACAATCAGGATCGTGATGGCCGACGATCACCCGATCGTCCGGCAGGGTCTCAGAAAAATCATCGAAACCGACAAGCGGCTGTCGATCGTCGCCGAGGCCGCCGACGGGCGCGAGGCGGTCGAGCTGATCGCCGCGCTCGGGCCGCAGGTCGCGGTGCTCGACATCGATATGCCGCGGATGGACGGCTTCGAGGCCGTCCGCGAGCTCCGGCGGCGGCAGCTCGCGACCGCGATCGTTTTTTTGACGATGCTCAACGACGAGGAGGCGTTCCAGGCGGCGATGGATCTGGACGTCCGCGGCTACGTGCTCAAGGACAGCGCGGCCGGCGAGATCGTCGCCGCGATCAAGGCGGCCGCCGCCGGGCGGGCTTTTCTGAGCCCGGCGCTCTCGACCCTGCTGCTCAGCCGCCGCCGCCGGGCCGAGGAGCTGGCCCGCGAACAGCCCGGTCTCCATCTGCTGACGCCGTCCGAAAGAAAGGTCCTGCGGCTGATCGCGGAAGACAAGACCAGCCGGCAGATCGGCGAAGAGCTCTTCATCAGCCACCGGACGGTCGAAGCGCACCGCGCCAACATCGCCCGCAAGCTCGAGCTGCGCGGCAGCCTCGCGCTCGTCAAATTCGCGGCCGCCAACAAATCGGAACTATGAGGGGGATTTCGGATTTCGGATTTCGGATTTCGGATTTCGGATTGCTCGAAATGCAAACCGCCTGCCTGATCGATGATTTCGTGTTTTTAGTGTTTTTGGTGGACAGTTAAACAAACGTTCGCAATTCGAACGATCATTCGATGATTGGCGGGTAATTCGATAATTCCTCTGTTTTTATGACATCCTGGAATTAGACAGAAAATTTCCCGATTGACGGGCGGCCGCGCCGAGTCTTGGAGGCGGCAAAAAGGCCGAAGCCTTGTCGGCTCCGGCCTTTCGAGTTATTCCACTCCGCTGCCGCCGAACATTCCGCCGAGGCTGTCGAGAACGCCGCCTCCGCCGCTGCCCTCGCCGCCGATCGCGCCGTCCAATGCGCCGGCGATCGGGGCCGGCAGCTTGTCCTTCAGAAAGCCGATCACGGCTTCGGCCGCGGCCTTCGCCTGTTCCGGCGAAAGACCCGTTTTTTCGGCCACCGTATTGACTAATTGATCCATCATAAGTTCTATTTTCCTCAAATATTTATAAAATTTTGCGGGGCAGATTTTATGATCTTTCAGTTTGTCCCCGAAGTCAAATTTTTGATCGAGATTTCGCGCGGCAGATCGCCGTCGCCGGCGATCTCGACCGCATAGGTTTTTTCGGGAAACGCGAAATTCTTTAGCCGCTCGGGCCATTCGACGATCGTCACCGCCTTTCGGTCTTCGAGGATCTCTTCGAGCCCGATCTCGCGCGCCGCGTCCGCGCGCTCGTCGATCCGCCAGAGATCGATGTGATAGACGTCGAAGTTTTCCGTCCGGTAAAGATTGACGAGCGTGAAGCTCGGCGAGGTGACCTCGTCGACGTCGTAGTCGAGCGCGTAGAGAATGCCCTTCGTCAGCAGCGTCTTGCCGGCGCCGAGCCCGCCCGCGAGCAGGAGCATCTCGCCGCCGCGGAGCGCCGCCCCGATCCGTTCGCCGAGATCGAAAGTGTCCTGCGGCGCGGCGCTCGTCAGGCTCTGGTTTTTCGATAAATCAATTTCCGTCATCGTCGTTTCAAACGGCCGTCGCCCCCCGGTTTCGGCGAGCGGCGGCAAAAGTAGAATTATACCGCCGCCGGCGCAAATCGCTAAAGCCCGGAATAGTTTCGCGGATTTCTTTCAATTTTTTCGCTTTTCCTGTAACTTTTCGGTGTCTCGACGGTTTTACCCATCAGAAGAACGATGCTGCTCGAAAACGAAAAAATCACAATGGTTTTCCGGGAAGTCTATCCCGGTTTATGCCGTTTTCTGGAAAACATCGTCGGCCGCGACCGGCTGGCGCAGGACCTCGCCCAGGAGAGTTTTCTGCGGCTCTGCCGGGCCGAGCTCGGCCCGATCCCGCACGACGAGATCCGCTTCTGGCTCTACCGCGTCGCGCGCAACCTCGCGCTCAACGAGCTCGGCCGCAGCCGGACGCGCACGAAATTCTGGCGGCGGCTCGTCGATTTCCTGGCGGCGGACGAACCCGATCCCGAACGGAAAATGATCGCCGACGAATCGCGGCGCATCGTCCGGCGGCTGCTCGAAAGGCTGCCCGAAACGCGGCGGTCGGCGCTGCTCCTGCGCGAGCAGGAAGAGATGAGCTACCGCGAGATCGCGCTCGTCCTCGACGTCAGCGAAAGCAAGGTCCGCGTCGACATCTTTCGGGCCCGCCAGGAGCTCCGGAAAATGTGGTTCGAGGAAGAAAATAAATCAGTTTTGGAGTGAATATGGATTGTAATTTTGCCGTCAAGGTCTCGATGCTGCTCGACGGCGAGCTGTCGCCCGGGGAAAGCGCCGGGGTTCGCAAACATCTCGCCGAATGCACCGAATGCCGCGAGTTGGAACGGGATTTTCTCTTTTTCCGAGAGCGGATCCGGGACGATTTCGCCGCCGACGCAGCGGTTTCGCCCGCGCTTCCGGCGGCGCGCCGCGTGCCGCTCTGGAAAAGAAAAATCGCGGTTCCGGTTCCGCTCGCCGCGCTCGCGCTTTTGCTGGCGGCCGGTTTCGGCGTCTTTCTGCTGATCGCGCGATCCCCGCGAAACGCCGATATTTCCGGGCCGCTCGCGCCGCCGCCGGCCGAGAGCCGCGGCGATTCGCTGGCGCGGTTCGATCACGGCGGGCGGACGGAAATCTTTATCGCCCCAAAGGAGTCGAAATAAGATGAAAAAGCTGCTCGTTTTGATCGTCGCGCTGATCGCCGCTCTCGCGCAGACCGACGCGCGCCGCGCCGCCGCCGGCAGCGAAAACCGCGTCCGCTTTCGGGTCGCGGCCGTTTCGGAAAGCGCCGACGCCCGCGCGCTGCTCGCGCAGACGACGATCGAAGGCCCGCCCGGAACCGATTTCAACCTCGATCTCCAGACCGCCGGCTTCAAACTGCAGACGCGTTTTCTGACCGATCTGGTCGCGCCCGACCGGCTCAAGATCCGCGCCGCGCTCGACACGCGCCGGCTTTACGGCCGCTCGCCGGCGGGCCTTCCGCTCTTCGAGGAAGACTCGCAGAAACAGGCCTTCGAGCTCGGTTTCGAGCAGACGATCGTGCTGCTGCCGTTCGGGCGCAGCGACGGCGCGGAGACGCTCCGGATCGAGATTACGCCCGAGGCGCTCGCCGTCCCGAAGGAAGAAGCCGACCGACCGCTCTCGATCGCGTTCGACAAGCCGCTCCCGAACGGCGAGATCACGATCGCCGCCGCGAAGATTCCGCATCGCTACCGGATCGAGGCCGTCCTCACCGAAAACGGCGCGGAGATCGCGCGCGGAAAGGCCGACAGCCTGTTCGAGGAAGAAACCGAAATCGAGCTCCGGCCCGTCGCCGGAACCGCGCCGGAATTCGCCGACCGGCCGCTGCTCGCGCGGGTCAACGTCGATCAATTCATCCGCAGCCGGCCGGCCGATCTGGTCGGCATCGATTTCGGCCTCTTCCGGAAAAGCACGGCCGGCGGCGCGCCCGAACCGCTCATTCAAAAGGGCGCGGGCATCAACCTGCTCGGCGGCGAGTTCAAATACTCCGTCGACAGGCTGCCGGCCGACAAAAATTATGAAATTCGTTTCCGGATCGTGTCGAACGAGCCCGAAACGGAGAATCAATAAGGAAGAAAACAATGAAATTATCGTGTTTAATACTGACTTTTTTGCTGACCGCCAACCTCTTCGCGCAGACTTCCCCGCTCCGCGCGCGGCAGGTCTTCGAGGCCGCGAAAAAGGTCGACGAAGCGACCCGAAATCGCGTCTGGAACGAGTTCGAGCCGTTCCGATACACCACGTTCAGCGCGCAGGCCGACGGCGACTACATTCTTTTTAACGCCGCCCGAAAAGAATCTGCCGTCCCGTTTTCGTGGTCGCTCGCGGACGCGTATTTTTCGAACGTGTCGCTCGAAGACGCGCTCGTCATCACCTTTCACGAAGCGTTTCACGCCTTCGAGGCCGACGCCGCACGAACGGGCCCGAAATGGAACGCCGAAAATTCGATGCTGGTTTTCGAGTATCAGGAAACGTCGGCGCGCAACAACGCGCTCTTCGCGATCGAGGCGCGGCTGCTGCGGGCGGCGTTCGCGACGCGCGGCGACCGGCCGCTCCGCGAAAAGGTCCGGCAGTTTCTGGCCGTCCGCGCGCTCCGGCAGAGCGCGCTCGACCCGCGCTTTGTCGAGTTCGAAAAGGGCGCCGAAGCCAACGAGGGAATGGCCGAATACGCCGGCGCGAAAACGGTTTACGAGGCGCTGCGGCGGCCGGAAAAATCGCTCGATTTTCTGCGGGGCGACGCCGACGCGTTTCTGAGCGAAAAATTCCGGCCGCTCGAAGAGATCGGAAAAGTCGGCAAGAACGTCCGCCGGAAATTCTATCTGACGGGCTCGGCGGAGGGCTTTCTGCTCGACCGGCTGCTGCCGGACTGGAAAAAGCGCGTCCAGACCGAAGGCCGTTTCGCGCAGGACCTGCTCGCCGAAAGCGTCCGTTTCAAAACGCCGGAAAATGCCGAAACCGAACGGCTCGTCGCGGCCTTCGATTACGAAAAAACGCTCGCCGCCGAGGAACAGTCGGTCGCCGAAAGGACGGCCGCGAACCGCGTGCTGCTCGAAAAATCGCTCGCGCAGGCCGGCCGCCGGTTCGTCGTCGATTTCGGGCGGCTCAAAACCCCGCCGGGCGTCCGCAGCTTCGACCCGATGAACGTCACGCTGGTGGGGCCGGCGATCCGCGTCCACACGCGCGCGGTGACGTTCGGCGGCGACCACGGCTTTACGGCGAGCTACGCGCAGACGGTCGTCGAAGACCTCGCCCAAAAAAGCTACACGACGATCGTCGCGGAAAACGCCGAACAGACCGTCACGGCCGACGGCGCGGTTCTCGACCTCAATCGCGACGGCGACTATCAGTTCGCGCAATCCCTGACGATCGAGACCGAAAACTTTCAACTGACGGCCCGCGCCGGCGTCGTCCGGGTCGCGAACGGGACGGTCACGATCACGCTCATCGATTAAATACTTTGGTTTTTAAGTTTACCAACAAATTCGATCTTTGGTCTTTGGTCTTTGATTTCTTCATTTTCAAAGGTCAAAGACCAAAGATCACATTACTGCTAAACTTAATAACGCCTTATTAAATCTATTCGATTTCGAGGCCGACCTGTTTGAACCACGTCAGCTTGTCCCAGTAGCCGCGCTGGTAAACGATCTTGCCGTCCCGGAATTGAAAAAAGCCGCAGCCGCGCAATTCGTATTTCCGGCCGGTCGGCGCGTGGCCGTAAAACTCGCCCGTGAACGTGCCGCCGCCCGCCCATTCCCACGCCGCCCAGTCCTCGTCGGCGACGATGTTTTCGACGATCGCGTAGGAATCGGGAAAGCCCCGGAAAAACTCGATCATATCGCGGCGAATCCGATCCTTCCCGACGGCCGGCTCGCCGGCGGCGACCTGCCAGTTGACGGCGTCCTCGGCGTAACATTCCATCACCGCCTCGACGTCGCGGGCGACGAAGGCGGCGATCCATTTGCGGATAAGCTGTTTTGAATTCATTGCTTGTTCGTGGTCAGTCGTTAGTGGTTAATTTTCGAAAAGCGGCGGTCAGCCGGTCGCGGACGTCGCTCGCGCGCATCGTCCGTTTGCCGTGTTCTTCGGCGGCGAGATCGCCCGCGAGGCCGGCGATGTAAACGGCGGCGGCGACGGTTTCGAAGACGTCGATCCGGAGCTGCGCGGCCTGCGCGACGAAGCCCGTGACGATCCCGGCGAGCGTGTCGCCGTTGCCGGCCTTGCCGAGCCCGGAATTGCCGGTCGGATTGATCAGGACGCGGCCGTCGGGCGCGGCGACGAGCGCGCGCTCGCCTTTGAGAACCAAAATCACGCGATGTTTTTCGGCGAACGCGCGGACGACGCCGACGCGGTCTTTTAACGCTTCGCGATCCGTCGTGCCGAGCAGCCGGAGAAACTCGCCCTCGTGCGGCGTGAGAACGAGCGGCCGCTCGTCCGAGCCCTGGATTTCGAACGGCGACAGCGAATTAAGCCCGTCGGCGTCGAGCACGACCGGCGTCCGGCGTTCGTCGACGAGCCGGCGGACGAGATTCCGCGTGCTTTCTTCGGACGACGACAGACCGCTCCCGACGAGCACCGCGTCGATGCTTTTGGCGACGAATTCGTCGATTTCGGTGAACGCTTCGGCGGCCGCCGCGCCCGCCGCGGTTTCCGCGACGCCGCGCGTCATCACCTCGGGCAGCACGCGCGCGGCGATCGAATTCTGCGCCGAGCGCGCGGTCGCGATCGTCACCAGCCCGACGCCCGAGACGATCGCCGCGTTGCCGGCGAGGACGGCCGCGCCCGCGTAATCGTTCGAACCGGCGACGAGCAAGGCGTGGCCGCGTTTGTTTTTGTAGGACGCGGATGTGAACGCCGTCTTTTCGAGCCACGTTTCGGCGTCGCGGCTTTCGGTCAAAAAGGTCTTCGACGGGCATTCGTCGATCAGCTCCTGCGGCGAGCCGATGTTCGCGACGACCAGCTCGCCGTTCGCGTTCGACGCCGGCGGCAGCACGTTGGCGAGCTTCGGCGCGGTGAAGGTGACGGTCAGATCGGATTTGATGTGATTTCCGATGATCTCCGGCAGATCGGCGTTGAGCCCCGAAGGCAGATCGACCGAGACGAGCAGCGGCCGCGCGCGTCGATGTTTTTTGTTGGAATCGTAGATCGCATTGTAAAAATCGGGAATCGCCTTGAAAAAGCCCTCAAGCGGCCGCGTCACGCCCGTCCCGAAAAGCGCGTCGACCAGACAGTCGAAGCCGTCCATCCGTTTCATTAAACGGTCGACGATTTTCTGCCAGTGCTCCGAATCTTTGATCAGGCCGCAGCTGAAATAGCCGTCCGTATTGCCGAACTGCGCGAAACCGCCGTGGCTGGCGGGGCCGAGAGCCGCCGAGAGTTGTTCGAGCATCTGAAAATTGACCCGGGCGTCGCCCTTCGAATCCTCGCTTTTCGCGGTCAGATAGACGATCACTTTCGCGCCCTGCGTCGCCAGAATCCGCGCGAGCGCCGCGCCGTCGCCGCCGTTGTTGCCCCGGCCGCAGAGAATCAGAAACGACTTGCCGGCGACCGAGCCGCCCAATCGTTCGGCGATCGCGCGGGCGACCGAATGGGCCGCGTTCTCCATCAGGATGATCGACGGAACCCCGTATTTTTCGGTCGTCAAACGATCGACCTCGCGCATCTCTTCGGCGGTCAGAATCTTCTGCATAATTTTGGTTTGGGAAGTTCAGGAAGTTTTGGAAGTTAAGGAATCTATTATCTTCCTGAACTTCCTGAACTTCCTCAACTTCCCAAACTTTCCAAACTTCTAAATTGCCACGAAACGCGGCGATCTGACAAGGCGGTTTTAAACAAAAAAAGGCCGTGTCGGCGGACACGGCTAAAGATACATTTCAGAGACTTCCGAGAAAAGGCGGCCGGTTCGTAATGCTTGCTACTGTGCCTGACCCCCTTTTTTCTTCCGTTACTTATTTAAAAGTCCGATTAAACGCCGGATTCTAGAAAATCCGGAAAAATATTGCCGCGATTTTGCCGGCGCCCGCGATTTGCGGTATTTTGGTCTTAACCCGAAAGGATTTTTAAGCTCAAACACTATGAAAATCGCAATTTTCGGCGCGACCGGCGGCGTCGGCGGCCGGGCCGTCGAGCAGGCGCTCGAACGGGGTTACGAGGTGACGGCCTTCGCGCGCGAGCCTTCGGCCGTCAAAATCGCCCACGAACGGCTGACCGTCGTCAAAGGCGACTGTTTCGACGCCGATTCGGTCGAACGCGCCGTCGCCGGACAGGCGGCCGTCGTCTCGTGCATCGGGAGCCGCAATTACGTGCCCGGCGACCGGGTCGCGTCGGTCGGGACGCAGAACATCATCGACGCGATGCGCCGCCAAGCGGTCGCCCGATTGATCGCCCTGAGCTCGGTCGGGCTCGGCACGTGGCGCGAAAACGCGCTCTTCGTCGATCTTTTCGTCCGCTCGGCCTTTCATCTCTTCTACCGCGAGATCGTCGCCGATCTCGAATTGATGGAAGAAGAGATCAAAGCGAGCGGGCTCGACTGGACGATCGTCCGGCCGTCGTTCCTGACCAACGGCCCGCGCACCGGCGTCTATCACGTCGCGACGGACACGCGCGACGCGCGGCCCTACATCTCGCGGGCCGACGTCGCCGATTTTATGATCGGCTGCCTCGAATCGCCCGATTACGTCCGACAAATCCCGAGCATCGGCTACAAAATCCTCGGCATTTACTGACGTTCGGTCCGTCATATCCTAGTAAGTGTTTCTTCGTTATTCTCCCTTTTTTTGTAAAACCTTTTGTGCAAGATGGTATCTTGCACGTGCGGAATGACATCTTGCACGTGCGGAATGGTATCTTGCACGTGCGGAATGGTATCTTGCACGTGCGGAATGACATCTTGCACAAAAGGTTTTTCATTCCGCACGTGCAAGATGTCATTCCGCACAAAAGAAACGCCGTCCGAAACAGACGCGGCGGCGGTTTTTCAAAATGCGTTAGATTCTCGCTAAAGCCCTTTTCCGGTTCATTTTCGACTGTTCGGAACGGTTAAGACATTTTCCGGACTTAAGCGAACGGTTGTTTTTTGATCCACTAAGCACTTAGCCAAAAGTAATG
>JAFDVJ010000146.1 GCA_018269075.1 Acidobacteriota bacterium | reverse complement strand
ATGCAGGACATCGAGTTCACGATCGAGAACGGCACGCTTTATATGCTCCAGACGCGCGCCGGCAAACGCACCGGCGCGGCGGCCGTCAAGGTCGCCGTCGCGATGTTCCGGGAAGGCCTGATCAGCCAGGAAACCGCGCTCAGCCGCGTTTCGCCGGAACAGCTCGATCAGCTGCTCCACCCGATGATCGACCCGTCGGCCAACGCCGAGCCGCTCGCGACCGGTCTGCCGGCGAGCCCCGGCGCGGCGCAGGGCGTCGCGGTCTTCTCGCCCGACGAGGCCGAAGAGATGGTCAAGGCGGGTGAAAAAGTGATCCTCGTGCGGCGCGAAACGAGCCCCGACGATTTTCACGGAATGGTCGTCGCCGAGGCGATTCTGACGCAGCGCGGCGGGATGACGTCGCACGCGGCGGTCGTCGCGCGCGGGATGGGCAAGCCCTGCGTCGCCGGCGCTTCGACCCTCAACATCAACTACAGCCACAACGAATTCAGCGCCGGCGACGTGACGATCACGAAGGGCGAATGGATCACGCTCGACGGCTCGACCGGCCGCGTCTTCCAGGGCAAGATCCCGACCGTCCAGCCGCAGCTCGATGAAGAATTCGAGCTCGTGATGTCGTGGGCCGATGCGACCCGCCGTCTGAAGGTCCGCGCCAACGCCGACACCGGCCACGATGCCGACGTCGCCCGCAAATACGGCGCGGAAGGCATCGGGCTCTGCCGGACCGAGCATATGTTCTTCGGCGACGACCGTCTGTCGGTGATGCGCGAGATGATTATGGCGCGCGGTCAGGGCGAACGCGAAAAAGCGCTCTCGAACCTGCTGCCGTTCCAGAAACAGGACTTCATCGAGATCTTCCGCGCGATGAACGGCCTCTCGGTGACGATCCGCCTGCTCGACCCGCCGCTCCACGAATTCCTGCCGAGCCAGACCGAGCTGCTCGCCGAGCTGACCGAGCTCAAATTCTCGGCCCGCCACGCCGGCCCGAAGGAAATGGACTTCCTGCTCGACGAGATCGCCGAAAAACGCAAGATCCTGCGCCGCGTCGAGCATCTTTCGGAAGCCAATCCGATGTTGGGCTTACGCGGCTGCCGGCTCGGACTGCTCGTGCCGGAAGTAACAAGAATGCAGGTCCGCGCGATCTTCGAAGCGGCCTGCGAAGTGCAGGGCGAAGGGCTCAGCGTTTCGCCGGAAGTGATGATCCCGCTCGTCTCGACGGTCGAGGAGTTCCGCAACCAGGCGGCGCTCATCCGCGAGGTCGCGACGCAGGTTATGAACGAGCACGGAACCGAGCTCAAATATCTGGTCGGCACGATGATCGAGCTGCCGCGCGCGGCGCTGGTCGCCGACAAGATCGCCGCCGAGGCCGATTTCTTCTCGTTCGGCACGAACGATCTGACGCAGACGACCTTCGGGCTGAGCCGCGACGATTCGGGCCGGTTCCTGCCGATCTACGTCGAACAGAAGATCTATCCGGACGATCCGTTCCAGACGCTCGATACGGTCGGCGTCGGCGAATTGATCAAGATCGCCATCGAACGCGGCCGCGCCGTCAATCCGAAACTGAAGATCGGCGTCTGCGGCGAACACGGCGGCGATCCGCGCTCGATCGAGTTTTTCAACACGCTCGGGCTCGACTACGTCAGCTGCTCGCCGTTCCGCGTCCCGATCGCCCGGCTTTCGTCGGCGCACTCGGCGGTCGGAGATAAGTGATTTCGGATTTCGGATTTCGGATTTCGGATTTTATCGAAGAGAAGCTTTCGGGTTTTCGGAGATGATTGAGAAAGGCCGAAATTTAGCGGGAATCCGTTGACAAGATAAAATAAACGGGCCGCGGATGGCGCGAATGGTGAAAATCGATTATCATTCGGGTTATTCGCGGCTTTTGTTTATTTTTGAGCGTTTTTATGGAAGAACGGGCGGAAAAATTCTTGATTGTCGGCGCCGGGCCGTGCGGGCTCGGCGTCGCGAAAGCGTTGAAGGAAGCGGGCATCGCCTACGATCAGGCCGAAGCGGACACGGACGTCGGCGGCAACTGGTATCACGGCGTTTACGAAACGGCGCACATCATCTCGTCGCGCAAAACGACCGAATACGCCGATTTTCCGATGCCCGCCGATTATCCTGATTTTCCGAGCCGGAAACAGATGTCCGATTACTACAAGCTCTACGCGGACACGTTCGGCCTGCGGGAAAACATCGAGTTCGAGACGAAGGTCGTGATGTGCCGGCCGCGCGCCGCCGACGACCGCTGGGAAGTCGAATTCGCGGGCGGCGCACAGCGTCTCTACAAGGGCGTGATCGTCTGCAACGGCCATCACTGGGACCGCCGTTTTCCCGAATACGAGGGCGCATTTACGGGCGAATGGCTGCATTCGAAGGATTATCGGAATCCCGATCAGATCGCCGGCAAAAGAGTGCTCGTGATCGGCGGCGGCAATTCGGCCTGCGACGTCGTCTCGGAAGCGGCGCGCGTCGGGGCCGAGGCGCATCTGTCGCTGAGGCGCGGCTACTGGTTTCTGCCGAAAACGCTGTTCGGCCGGCCGAGCGCCGAATCGTGGGCGATGCATCTGCCGGTTTTCCTGCAGCGGATGATTCTCAAAACGATGCTCAGGGTCGTCGTCGGCCGCTACGAGGATTACGGCCTGCCGCATCCCGACCACAAATTGTTCGAGCATCACCCGACCGTTTCGTCCGAGATCCTTCATTACCTCAAACACGGCCGCATCAAGCCGCATCGCGACATCAGACGCTTTGACGGCAAAACGGTCGAGTTCGTCGACGGCGAGCGGATCGAGGTCGACGCGATCGTCTGCGCGACCGGCTTTTTCGTCAGCTTTCCGTTTCTGCCCGAGAATCTCGTCCCGGTCGAAAACGGCAACATCGCCAAGGTTTACGCCGGCTGCGTGCTGGCCGATTACAAAAACATCTACGTTTTCGGGACGCAGCAGGTGCGCTACGGCGTCGGGCCGCTGATCACGCCGGCGGCGCGGCTGCTCGCGAAGATCATCAAACTGCAGGACGCGATGGAACTGCCGATCGGGCTCGTGATGAAGGAATCGGGCGCGCGCCTGCCGGACACGCATCTCGTCGATCCGATCGCGAGCCTCCGCCGGATGCGGCTCGCCGACCGGACGCTGCCGCTGCTGCTTCGGAGGGAGAAAAAACTGCGCCGCAAATTCGCCGCCGCGCGGCCGCCGGCACCGTCTCCGGCGCTCCGCCCGGACCCCGAGATGCGGGTTTATTAGTCGGGGCTTACTGATTAAATTTAGTTTTTTGTATATTTGGATTCCGATCTTTGAGCTTTGGTCTTTGACCTTAGATTTTCCTCCGAAAGGCAAACATCAAAGATCAAAGACCAAAGATCAAAGACCAAAGATCAAAGTTCCCCGAACCGACGGATTTCGGTCGATTCGACCCGAAATTTTCACGTTTTCGTATAAAAATTACGGAAAACGTAAAGTTTTGTAAACGAAATTCGGCCGAATCGCCCGTAAAAGCGTCAAAATGCTGTTGTGGCATCGGGCTTGCAACAAAAAAGACGGCATCTTTCCCCGAAATGCCCCCGGAAAGACGAAAGGAAAGAGGTAAATTGAGCGTGATGAAAGTTTTGAGATATTTTTTGATGACGGTGCTCGTGGTGATCGGTTTCTCGGTCGCCGCGATGGCGCAGGGTCAGGATAACAACAACCGGCCGAAAAAACCGGATCCGCCGCAGGTCGTGCCGCCCGACAAAAACCGCCCGCGCGATCCGCCGCCGAACGACAACAACAACAGCAACCGGCCGAAAAAGCCTGATTTCGCGGTGCTGTACGTCAAAAAATCGGACGAGATCGCTTCGGTTTGAGGCTTGCCGGCAAAGAATCGAATTGGACAGCTCTTCGGGGCTGTCCTTTCTTTTTTCAGCGGCTCGAAGCCGCTGAAACACCGATGGCCGGTTATTCGGACAAAACGGAATTATTTGTCTGTTTTCGGATTTATTTGAATAAAGTGCGGCCGGCCGGGTTCCCCAATTTCATTTCCAATGTTTATAATGGAAATGTTTTAAACCAAATTAGCAGAAAACTTAATAAAACATTGCCGCCAGCCAAAGAGAAAATATTGATTGTTGATGACGAGCGTTTTTTGCGAATGACGCTCAACGAGGCGCTTCGTTCGTGGAATTACGACGCGTTCGAGGCCGGGACGATCGCCGAAGCGCACCAGATCTTCGAACGCGAGGAACCGGGCGTCGTGCTGCTCGATATCGATCTGCCCGACGGTTCGGGCCTCGACGCGCTCGCCGAGATCAAGGAAAAATATCCGGACACGGTCGCCGTGATGGTCACCGGAAACGTCGACGTCGAGAACACGATCGCCGCGCTGCGCGGCGGCGCGCACGACTTTATCGGCAAGCCGATCCGGCTCGAAGAGCTCCGCGTGACGCTCCGCAACGCGCTCGAAACGCGGCAGCTCCGCCGCGAAGTCAAACAGGCGCGGCGCGAACGCGGGACCGATCAGGGCTTTGCGCAGATCATCGGCGAATCGTCGTCGATCAAAAAGTCGATCGAGCTCGCCCGGCGGGTCGCCGAATCGGACGTGATGGCGATTCTGCTGCAGGGCGAGACCGGCACCGGCAAGGACCTGTTCGCGCGCGCCATTCACTACGCGTCGGATCGCCGCGACGCGCCGTATCTCGCGATCAACTGCGCGGCGCTGCCCGCGAATCTGATCGAATCCGAGCTTTTCGGCTATGAAAAAGGCGCGTTCACCGACGCCAAATCGCGCAAGGAAGGGCTTTTCGAACAGGCCCACGGCGGGACGATCTTTCTCGACGAGATCGGCGAGGTCGAGCTCGGTCTGCAGGCCAAGCTCCTGCGCGTGCTCGAAGAGGGAATGTTCCGCCGCGTCGGCGGGCTGCGCGACATCCATTTCGATGCGCGGATCGTCGCGGCG
>JAFDVJ010000145.1 GCA_018269075.1 Acidobacteriota bacterium | reverse complement strand
CGCGAACAAACGCTGCGCTTTCTGCGACGTCGAAGGCAAGCGAAACGTTTGACACCGCTGGCGCGGCGTTGGCAACCGGGACGGCCAGCGCTCCAGTCCGCCGCCGCGCTCCGAAAAAAAGGTTTTGATACCCGAGCAGGCGGCCAATATGCCGGGGTATTTAGAAAATTGAAAGCCCGATAATTGAGGCACAGACAATTTCTTTTTCCCGCAAAATTTATGGCTCAGTGCTTAGTACACGAATTTTTTAAGTTTTCTAATGTTCAGAATCCCGGGTTTACGAGGCAAACACTGCAAATGGGAGGTTTGGCCGCCTAAAGGCGGAACTCAAAACACCGGAAAACATAAAAATTCGTGTATTTAGCCCTTGTTTGAAAAGCTTTTACCGCGCCACGGCAGAACCAACTGTCAGCCGGTCGTAAACCCGCGGCCGCTCGCGGTGCCGATTTCGCCGTCCAATCCGGATCTACTTCTCGGCGGCCGCCACAAAGTCTTCGGCCGCCAGATTATCGATCGGAGAAACCAGACGGACGCTCTGCTCGAAAGCGAAGCGTTTGGCCCTGACCATTAGGAGATAGTTGCGGCCCGGTTCGACGTCGGAAAAATTATAGCGTCCGAACGAGCTCGTCGCGGTTTGCCGGACCGCGCCGGTCTGCGTATCGGTGAGCGTCACGACGACGTTTCTGATGCCGCTGCCGGCCGCCGTGACGACCGTTCCGCCGATGTTTACCGCGGCCGCCGTCGGCGTCAGGAATTCGTCCGCGCCGATGTCCGGGATGCCGCCCGCGAATCCGAGCGCCGCCCGGTTCTGCCCGTCGAAGTCGTCCAACACCGAAACCGGAGTTCCCTTGTCGAGCAGCAGCGCGCTCGACGAGGTGAGGTGCAGATCGGTCGAGGAATTTGTAAACAGCGGATCGCCCTCGAGCGAATTCGCGTCGCCGCCGACGGCCGACTGCCACGCGGCCAGATTCGCATAGTTCGTTCCGGCGGCCGTTGCCAGCGAGCCCGTTCGGAAACCGTCGTCGCTGCTGCCGGTCGACCAGAAATCGTTGTAGTTCGAATTGAAATTGGCGAACGCCGCGGCCGTCATTCCGACGGCATAGCTTTTGGCGTTGGGATTCGAGGCGGCGTTCGAATTGAACTGCGAGGTCGCGAAAATATTGTTTCTCAACTCGACGGTCGGCGACGCGCCGGAAATCGCCAGCGCATAGCTCGGATACTGCGCGGTTCCCGGCGTCAGCAGCAGATTCCGGTCGCCGGTCATCGATACCGAGTTGTAGTAGAGCCGGGTCGTCGAGCCGGTAACGCCGACCACGAAAATTCCGGCCGGCAGATCGCCGGAGGTGCCGTCGCTGATGACGCCGGAAATCATATTGTTGGCGACGGTATTCGTGTTTCCGGAGATGCCGGCGATCAGAATGCCGGCCGCCGAAAACGACGTATCGCCGCTGACTCCGCTGATCCTGTTTCTTTCGATCGAAATATTTTTGACTCCGCCGGTGGTCGTAGTGGTTGTCGCGGATAATGCCGAAGCTCCCGCGGCGATGCCGATCGTGTCGGTGCTGACGCCCGTCGAATCGATCCCGCCGAGGCTGTTTTGGCTGATCTGGCCGCCGTCGTCGTTATTGACCAAAATCCCGGTATCCCGAACGCGGCTGGCGCCGGTCGCGCTGAGGTCGTTCCGGGTAATGACCGTTCCGGTGTTCATATTCGACGGCGAAACGCCGAGCGCCATGATTCCGGTTCGCGATTTCTGGACGCTGCAGTTTTCGATTCGCGTATTGTTGTCGGGAAACGCTGCGGCCGAGCCGACCGTCGCGCCGCCGACGTGGATGCCGACGAATGTTTGTGACGGATCGTTGCCTCTGACGTTCACGTTTTGGACGGTGTTGCCGTTCGAGCTTTCCGTCGAAGAGCCGATATGGATTACCGCGCTCGAAGTTGAAGTGCTTAGATTTTGGATCGTCAACTCGCGCAGGGCCGGCGTTCCGCCGACCGCTGAAGCCGCGGTCGAACCGTCGATTCTGACGTTGTCCGCGCCGTTGATCCTGATCAGCGAAGTCGCCGACGAACCGGAAATCGTCCGCGGGCCGCCGCTCGGCTTGATCAGAACGGAGGGATTCCCCGCAATCGACCCGAGCGAAGATGCGCCGGTTTCATTCGTCAGGTCCGAGATGATCTGGATCGTCACGGGGCCGGTAGCGCCGGATAAACTTAAATCCTGAAAAATACCGCCGGAATTTGTCAGGGACGAGTAATTGCCGCCGCTTCCGACGGTGTATGTGCCGCTTAGCGGCGACCCTCCGAAAACCGCACTGACCGTCGATACATAGCCCGGTATCGTATTATTATTCCCGAAATCCTCGATTTGATAATAATAAGTTCCGGGCGTCAGCTGGATCGTCATTTTCGAACAGTGGTTTATCCCTGATTCATCGTCGGTGGCGATTTGAGTTTGATTAAATTGAAAGAGCCGGATAACCGTATCCACTGTCGTTGCACAATCCGTCCCGGTCGAATCGAAGGTTTCGAATGTTACGTCGGCGGTACTACTGACCGAAACGGCGAATATATCGACATCGCCGACCGGTGAAATGCTGCCGGTAATATTCAAACTTCCGGGAGTAATCGTTACGGGACCGCTGGCCGTGGCAATAGTATTGTTCGGCTCGGTTTCGGCAAACTGCGCATTGACCTTTCCGCCGGTCAATAAAAACAAAAAGACGATGAGCGTTACCATCAGGCAGCGCGATTTTCTCATAGAAAGATTTCTCCTGCGATTCTTCGACGATGTACGTTTTCAGGACACTTTAGCAGAATATTTTATGTAAAGCAATTACGCATAGCCGGATAAGACGCGAGCTAAATGGTTGAATTACGAAGTTTAAAATGTCTGATCGGGCGGGTGCGGTCCGGCAATTTCAGCGCGGGAAGTTCAGCCGCTCGACGAGGGCGCGGAAACGCGGATCGGCGCGCAGGTGGTCGAACTGGAGATCGACGTTGAGCCAGATCAGCCAGATGGAATTTTCGGCGAAGGCGTTTTCGAGTTCGGCGAAGACCGCGTCGCGGTCGTCGAGGCCGGCGTAAAAGATCGCGCGGTGATACGGCGAAACGTAGCGCTCGCGCCCCATCGATTCGAGCCGCCGAAGCATCGCGCGGGCTTTTTCCGTCTCGCCGGCGCGGCCGTAGGCGTAGCCCAAAAGCGCGATCGTCTGCTGGATCGGCTCGGCGGCGACGACGCGTTCGAATTCGGCGATCGCTTCGGGCAGGCGGCCGGAATGCAGCAGCGCCCACGCCAGATAGTAATGCGCGCGCTTGTAAGTCGGGTCGATCTCGAGGACGAGGCGAAACTGGCGGAGCGCGCGGTCGAAATCCCTTTGATAGCAGAACGGGACGCCGCGGATCGTGATCAGATAGAGCGAATTGACGTCGAGCCGCTGCGCCTGTTCGATCTGCTCGAAAGATTCGTCGAAACGGCCCATCGCCATCAGATACCAGCTGTACCAGTGACGCGCCGCCGCGTAATCGGGATCGAGCGCGATCGAGCGGCGGTGCAGGCGTTCGGAAGCTTCCCAATCCTTCGTGATGAAGCTGTAGTCGGCCTTCGTCGCATAGGCTTCGGCGAGCTGCGGGTCGAGCGCGAGCGCGCGGTCGACGGCGGCGCGGACGTTTTCGTAAACCCGCGCGGGCGGCAGGTAGAGATGATGGCCGAGCAGCAGATAGGCGTCGGCCAGACAGATGTAGCCGAGCGCGAAATCCGGCGCGGCGGCGACGATCTCGCGCGCGCCGGCGAGGCTCGCGAGCAGGCCGTCCTCGGTGCGGCTTTCCCAGAAAAAGCGGTATTTGATGTATTTCTGGTAGATTTCCGGGTTGTCGGGCGTGCGCGGCGACCGCGCGGCGTGACCGTTCGAGCGCTGCGCGAGCGCGTCGGCCGCGCGCGTCGAGATCGTGTCCTGGAGCTCGAAAAAATCGTTCGAGACGACCTCGAACTTGTCGGCCCAGAGCGTGTCGCCGCTCTGCGTGTCGTGGAGCTGGAGATTGGCGCGGATCTTTTCGTTGAGCGTCTGGAGCGTGCCGCTCAAGACGACCTCGACGTCGAGCTCGCGGCCGATCGCGAGCGC
Source organism: Acidobacteriota bacterium (assembly GCA_018269075.1). GTDB lineage: Bacteria > Acidobacteriota > Blastocatellia > Pyrinomonadales > Pyrinomonadaceae > JAFDVJ01. Next base: position 14,147 of record JAFDVJ010000145.1, on the reverse strand, counting down.
GTCCTTTTCGGTTTCGGCGTATTTCAAAACGGCTTCGGTCGAACGGACCGCGAACCGCGCGCTCGTGCTGAGCTGCGTGATCAGCGAATCGGCGATCGCGAGGCCGAGATATTTCTTCTCGTCGGTTTCGCGCGGGAACAGAAATTTGAGCGGCAGGACGGCGAGCGAGCGGCTCCGGCCGGCGCTTGGCGGCGCGTTCGTGCCGAAGGTTTCGGCGGCGTTCGCATCGACGACCGGCGCGACCGGCGCGACGAAGCGGTAGCCGCGGCCGGGAACGGTCACGATAAAGCGGTGATCGCGCGGCTTTTCGCCGAAGATCTTGCGGAGCGTAAAGATGTTCTGCGTGAGATTCGCCTCCTCGACGAAATTGCTGCCCCAGATCTCGGTCATCAGCTCGTCCTTGGTCAGCAGCCGGCCGGGATTGCGGACGAGCGTGAGCAGCGTTTCGAAGACTTTCGACTTCATCGGGACCGGTTCGCCGCCACGAAAAAGCAGCCGCTCCGAGGGATGCAGAGCGTAGTTTTCGAACTCGTAGCGCAAAACCTTGTTTCCCATAATCGAATTGTTGATAGAGTCAAGAGATGTATTAGAAATTATGATGACGCGAACCGGCGAAATAGTTGCCGCGGCGGCATAATTTCCTCTCTTGAGTCTTAAGTCTTAAGTCTTAAGTCTTGAGTCTTTGGTCTTTGGTCTTTGGTCGGATTGAAGTCGATTCCGCATAAAGCCTGCTCCGCAGGCTTTATGCGGAATCGTTTCTCAATGACACTTGGACTCAAGACTTAAGACTCAAGACTCAAGACTAAAAACATCTCTTGTCTGACAATTATTGAAACAGGACAGCAAGTCTAACGCTCGAAAATTTGAAAATGTTTCAAGTTAAAGATATCTTTCCGAATTTTCGAACCGGCAACATCAGAAGAACACCGCCCGGGAACGGTTTGTGACGGGAAAATTTTTGAGTCCCGCCACACGACGGCCGAAGTCGTTTGAAAGCCAAATCGATTATCGGCAGTGTCGAACCGGCTTCGCAAAAGTCCCTGAAAGGGCAATGGTATTAAGTTATAGTATGTGACAAAACTTGTTGGAATAATTAGCGTTAAACCCGCGAGCGGTTTTTAACTATCCACCAAAAACACGAAAAAACACGAAAGATATTTAGTGTTTTTAGTGGAAGACAAAACAGCGAACGCGACCGGAATCGACGCTTTTTCCAATAAGTTCTGTCACTAAATATAAGAGAAAAAGGAATAAATTGAACGGTTTAATAGGCCGCGGATGACGCGGATGACGCAGATTTACACGGATTTCTCGATCTTACAAAGAAAAAATCCGCGTGCAATCCGCGTCATCCGCGTTATCCGCGGCCTATCATATTTCGGCCTCAAACGATTAACACTTCAATCTTTTTCTTAACTTAATGCCATTGCCCTTTCAGGGACTTTTTAGGAGTTTGATACCGAAATCAGTCCGGCGAGCGGTCGCGAGACGCGTTTCATCGATTGAAACTCGTCCGGAATGAGCGGCGTTCGCGGCCGCTCGCCGGGCTGATTTGTCCGTCTAAAAGTCGAAGCGGCCGGCGAACTGGATGATGCGCGCCGGGCCGGCGGTCGTCGAGAGGCCGAAGTTGGCGCTGTTGACATCGCTGACCGGAACCGCCAGATTGACTTTATTGAACAGGTTGAAGAAATCCGCGCGCATCGTGAACCGCATCCGTTCGGTGATCGGAATGCGTTTGATGAGCGAGAAATCGAAGTTGGCGTACTTCGGTCCGCGAAACGCGCCGCGGCCGACCGTGCCCTGATTGCCGTCGAGCGGGACCGACGAGGCGAAGAGCGAACGATCCGGGCCGGTGTAGACGCGGGCGTTGGCGCTCGTCCGGTTGCTCGCGAAGCCGTTGCTGCCGTTAGCATAGCTCGCGCGGGCCGAAAGGCCGGTTCCCTGCCGGTCGACGCCGTTCATAAAGACGCTGAACGGATAGCCAGTCTGCGCCTGATAGATGCCCGAAAGCGTCCAGTTGCCGATCAGCCGGTTAATAAAACCGTTCGTCGAGCGGAACGGCAGCTCGTAGATGAAGTTCATCACGAAGCGGTGCCGCGCGTCGAAGCTCGAATCGCCGCGTTCGAGCCGGAGACCGCCCGCAAAGCCGGACGAATCGCGCGGCAGACTGCGGTCGCTCGTGCCCGTAATGAGTGCGTCGGCCGCGTCGTCGATCGAGTGGCTCCACGTGTAGAAGCCCTGAATCTGTCCCGTTCCGAAGCGTTTGTTCGACAGCGTTTTCGTCAGCCGGAGCTGCATCGCGTTGTAGTTCGAATTGCCGATCGACGTGATCAGAAACGCGCTGTTCTGGCCGAACGCCTGATTGAGCGTGCCGTTCAGATAGTTCGTCCGGGTGCTCGTGCTGATCGCCGTGTGCGTCCCGCGAATCGCGTTGACGCGGGCGACGCTCGTCAATTGCGCGTCGACCGAGCGGATCAGGTTCGTGCCCTTCGTGCCGACGTAATCGATTTCGAGCAGGAACTGGTTGCCCAGCTCGCGCTGGAAGCCGAAGTTCCAGCTCGCGCTGTTCGGCGTTACGAACTTCTTCTGCAGCGTGTTGTTGCGCGCCGTCGGAAAGATCACGGCGAGGCCGAGCTCGTCGCCGTCCTGCACGAGATTGGTCGACGGACGTGTCGCGAGGCGCGGCGTGTCGTCGATCAGGAAGCCGCCCGACCCGTTGAGCGGGATCTCGAAAATGGCGGTCGAAAACGGCGGGTTGCCGCTCGAATTGCTGAACAGGTTCGTGAACACGCGGTCGTAGAACAGGCCGTAGCCGCCGCGGATCGACGATTTGCCCGGCCCGCCGAACAATTTCCCTAAAAAGCCGTCGCCGAAATTCGGGCTGTAGGCGAAGCCGAAGCGCGGCGCGAAGTTGTTCCAGTCGTTGTCCCAGAGCTTGATGCCCGGATTGTCGGAATTCTTGCCGACCGTCTTGAAGGCGAAGCCGCCGGCCGGCGTCGGGCCGCTCGCGTCCTGATCGACGAGGTTCGACAGGAGGCCGTCCTTCTCGTACGGCACCTGGTTGAATTCGTAGCGGAGGCCGAGATTGAGCGTCAGGTTCGGCCGGATGCGCCACGTGTCCTGCCCGAAGAATCCGTACTCGGTGGTGCGGTAGCGCCGCAGATCGTTGTCGACGCGCGCGCCGCGCCGGTCGTAAAACTGCGTCTCCGACTGAAAGGCGACGATGCCCGAAAGAAAGCTCAGATAATCGTTGATTGCGCCGCCCGCGCCGGTCGTCGGCACGTTGCGCGTGACGCCGCCCGCGTCCGTGTAGCGGACGATCGGGAACGCGAAGTTGGTCCCGAGACCGAAATCGACGGTTTCCTGACGGCTGAAATTGCTCTGCGAGTTGGAAAAGATCGAGCGCAGCTCGCCGCCGAACTTCCACGTGTGCGGGCCGCTGACCCACGTCAGCGAATCGGCGATCGTCGTCGTGCCGGTCGTCCGGCCCTGCGTGCTGAAGTTGTTGATCGAGGTGAACGGCGTGATCAGATTGACCGCGTTGGCGTTGGCCGACCCGAAACTGAGCGTCGGCACGTTGTTCGCGCGAAAGACGGAATTGACCGCGTCGTTGATCGCGTTCGAAACGCCGCCGTCGCCGGGGCCGTTGAAGGTCGCTTTGGCGCGGTTGACGCCGAACCGGAACTCGTTGACGATGTTCGAAGAGATCGTCGTGATCAGGTTCAGGGCGTAAACCGCGCCGGTCTGCGGCGTGCGGAGCTCGTCGTTAAACTGCGGGAAGGTCGGCGCGCCGAACGAGTAATCGCCCTTCGACCAGTTGATGCTGCCGGTCAGCGTGTTTTTGCTGTTGAGCTGGTAATCGACGCGCGTCGCGATCGAATCGATGTCGTTGCGCGCCGTGTAGCCGAAAGTGTAGTAATCGAAGACTCCCGGCACGGGCGAAACGCGAGCGCTGCCGGCCGTGTTGTTCGGGAGCGGGAAAATGCGGTTGAGCAGCGCGAGCGTCGTCGGGCTGAACGGCAGGCTGACGCCGAGCTGGTTGGCGAGATTGTTGTTAAAGCCGGTCTGCCGGATATCGAGCACGCCGAAGCTGCCGTTGTTGCGGTTGACGGTCGCGTCGGCGGTCGCGGCCGGCGTCCGGAGAATGCCGGTCCGCGCCTCGGCGGTCGGGACGAGCTGAAAGATCTGCGTCCCGTTTTTCTGGCGGTCGCCCTCGTAGTTGAAGAAGAAAAACAATTTGTCCTTGATCGCCGGGCCGCCGATCGAAACGCCGTACTGCTTGCGGTCGAGCGGGTCGGTCTTGCCGGTCGTGTCGAAGAAATCGCGCGCCGCGAATTTGTCCGAGCGGTAGTAAAGATACGTGCCGCCGTGAAACGCGTTGCCGCCGCGCTTGGTCGCGGTCGTCACGATGCCGCCGGTGTTGCGGCCGTACTCGGCGTTGAAATTGCCGGTGATGACGCGAAATTCCTCGGTCGCGTCGATGTTCGGCGTCGCGATGCCGCCCGGGATGCCGGGAACGTCGGTATCGTTGTTGTCGACGCCGTCGACGAGAAAGTTGTTGTTGCGCTCACGCGAGCCGTTAACGGAAAAGCCGCCGGCCGCCGAATCGGTCTGGACCGTGCCGGGCGCGAGCAGGACGAGCGCCGACGGGTTGCGCGACAGGAGCGGCAGGTCGAGAATCTTCTGGTTGTTGATGAGCGTCGAGAGCTGCTGGTCGGTGCTGTTGACCTGCGTCGCGACGTCGCCGCCGGTAACGGTCACGGTTTCCTGACCGCCCTGCGGGTTGAGCGTCAGGCTCTGCTCGGTGACGAACGCGACCGAGATCTGGACGTCCTTGACGCTCGCGGCGGCAAAGCCCTGCGCGCTCGCCGTCACGGTGTACGCGCCGACCGGCAGCTTCGAGATCGTGAATTCGCCGTCGGCGTTCGTCTGGACGGTGCGCGTCTCGCCGGTCGTCTGGTTTTTGATCTCGACGTTCGCGCCGCTGACGACCGCGCCCGCGCTGTCGGCGACGCGCCCGCGCAGCTCGCCGAGCGAGCTCTGGCCGAACACGGCCGCCGCCAGCAGGAGCGCGAAAATCGATGTGTTGACAATCTTTCGTAAATGATTCATAAGATTTCCCTCGTAAAATAAAACTCCGTTCCCGAAAGCGGATAAACCGTTTGCCGCGAGACGGATGATCTCGCCGTGCCGGATTCGTCCGCAGGGTTCGTCATATTTCGGCGCAAAGCCGATGCCAGCTTTTCGATTTAATGCTAATTGTTGAAATAACTGGGAAAAACCGGACTGAACGGATTTCGTCAGGAACGCTTTAAAGAGAAACTATCTTATTTTATTCAATTAAATCTTAAATAAAAACATTTGGATTTCGGATGTCGGATGTCGGATGTCGGATAGGTTTGGCGGGGAATAAATTATGGTTTTAATGGGGTTTGACGGCTTAGGGGGCAAAAAATGAGGACGAACTTTTTCGGTTCGTCCTCAAGTGTCGAAACCGCGTCGCCGGTCGGACGGTTTCGATTCGGGGGAGCGGTTTAACGCAGAGTCGCAAAGGCGCAAAGGCGCGGAGATTTTCGGGTTGAAGGTTTCGCGAATGGTAGCGCATATTGGTTTCAGAGATCTGTTTGGAGGTGAGATTCAACCCCAAACCCTCTGCCCCTTTGCGCCTTTGCGACTCTGCGTTAAAACAAACGGCTCATCCCTTCAACGACTTCAGCGCCCGGACGAGGCGGACGTTCGATTCCCAGTCGAGCGCGTCGCCGCCGATCGTCTGAAAGCCCGCGGCGGCGAAGAGCGGCGGGACGGCTTCGCGGCCGTTCCAGTAGACGAGCAGCCGCTCGCCGAAGAGCGCCTCGGCGACGCTGATCTCGGTGACGCGGTCGCAGCGCAGCGCGGGCGTCGGACTGTCCGGGCAGAGATCGCCCTCGTCAAGCAGGAAGACCGCCGCCTGGCAGTCGCGCATCGCGGCGCGGCGGTCGGCCGGCAGAAAGCCGTTGGCGAACTTTCCGGCGGCGAACGCGACGCTCTCGAAATCGGCCAGCTCGAGCGCCGCGCGCAGGTTTTGCGGCGCGCGCGCGCCGGCCGCGATGTAAACGCGGCGGATGTTTTCGCCCGCCATCTTCTCGAACGGGTAAACTGCCGGCCGGCTGACGACCGCCGGCGTCATCGTTTCGAACTGTTCGTCCGGCGCGTCGAGAAACGCTCTCAACCGGTCGAGACTGACGCTCAGCCGCGCCGGCTGGCCGCGTTTGCCGACCGTCGCCGTTCCCAGTTCGGCCGCGTGGCAGAGGCTGAAAAAGCTGACGATCACGGCCTCGATGTTCTCGTCCGTCTGCGCGCTCAGCTCGAGCGCGTCGCCCGCCTGCTGCCAGAACTGCGCGACGTCGAGATAGGTCGCGATCTGCAGGCGCCGCGCCGCGATCCATTCGAGCGCCTGCCGGTAAGCCTCGACCGCGCGCAGGATGCGCCGGTGAATGAGACATTCGGCCTCGGTGTTTTTCGCCATCTCCTCGCCGAGCGCGGTCAGCAGGAAACGCTCGCCCGCGCGGCCGATGACGCCCCAGAACTCGTAGGCGGCGAGCTTGCGCGTCTCGAAGACGCGGCGCGGCTCGGCGCTCGTCAGCTCGATCGCCGACACGCCCTGCGGTTTGTGTTTGAAAAATTTGACCGCTTCGCGCAGATCGTTGGCCGTCGCGAGGATCGGCAGATCGACGCCGGCGGCCGTCTCGAATTCCGCGCCGGCGGCGAGCCGATCGCCGGTCTGGCCGCGGTAAAAATAATCGTTCGACACCGGCGGCGGTTCGGTTTGATAAGCGTTTTTCGTCGTTTGCAGATACATCGTCTTACGCCTCCCTGCTCGCGGCGAGCTCTTCCTTCGCGCCGATGCCGAAACGCTTCATCTTGGCGTTGAGCGTCGTGTAGTTGATGCCGAGCATCTGCGCGGCCGCCCGCTGATTGTTGTTGGTCAGATAAAGCGCCTGCCGGATGATGTCGGTCTCGAAATTCTTCAGCTGCTCGAAAAGATTAAAGTCCTCGCCGAGCCGGACGCGCTCGTTTTCGTTGACCTCTTCGAGCTCGTTCAGTAATTTATTCAATAATTGCTTGACGATGCCGATCCGCGGCGTGGTCGAATATTCCCACATCCGGCGCTCGACAAATGCTAAATTCGGATTTTGTCTCGTGTACATCTTACCACCTCGATCTTTATGAATTTTGTTGTCGTATAAATTAACTCAACGTATGAATTTTTGAATTAATGTCTTATTTTTCATAAAGCGGGCGGTCGCGGTCTTTAATTAAAATTTTTATTTCTCAATTTTTCTCAATTTTCCACAGTTCGTCACAATTATTCGGGACGGAGCGCCGGCATCCTGCCGGCAAGGAACGCGAAAGCGTTCAAACGGCGATCGTTTTACGTTGAATTCCGGGTTTGTGAAAAGTTGTCGGATTGCCGGCGCAATCCCGGCCGTCAGGATGACGGCGTTCCGTCGTTCCGTTCGAAAATCATTCGCCGTCGATCCAGACTTCCTTGATCCAGGTCGCGAGGTTCTGCCAGCGGTCGGCGGACGCGCCGTCGTTCGACCAGAATTCGATCTCGCCGTTTTTGTTGAGACAGTAGTAGTCGCCGTTGTCCTCGCAGATCGGCAGGAGCGTCAGCGGGAGCTCCATCTCGTCCCACGCGTATTCGGCGATCTCGCAGAGGTTGAGATAGCCGCAGTCGGGCGTGACCATCGCCGGTTCGAGCGGGCTTAAGACGACGTCGCTCGCTTCGAGCAGAAATCGCCGGTAATCTTCGTGAAATTTACAGTTCAGGCGTTTTTCCGCCGCGCTGACTTCGGCTTCGGTCGGCAGCCGGAAAGGTTTCGCGACGGGTTCGTTCAATTCGCGCAGTTCGGCGATGACTTCGGATAAATTCATAGAAAACTAAATTTTCATTTGCTTTCGGTTGTGCAGTTCAACAAAGAAAGGATTTGTAAACTAATTTCACCTCAAAACTTTTATAATCTAAAATCGCGATTTTGGCAATAAAAATTTCCCGCCGCCGGTCAGGCGTCAGTAAAAAGTCTTGAGTCTGAAGTCTTGAGTCTTGAGTCTGAAGTTCCGGGCGGGCGGATTGCGCTTCGAAGCGGATCTGACCGGACCGTCACGCCTGTTTACGGCGCTCGGCGCCCGACTCAAGACTTCAGACTCAGGACTTCGGACGTGAAAAAGGCGCGAAACCCGTGCGGGTCTCGCGCCTTTTCGCGGCGTCGTTGAATTTCGAAGATCAATCGCCCAGCAAACGCTCGGCCGCCGGCGCGGTCAGCTCGTCGAGATTGAGCCGGACCATTCCGCCGGCGTCGGAAAAAGCGGTCATCGCCGCGCGCTTCTGTTCGCGCAGCCGGAAATAGAAGAGCCCGACGGCGAGCCCGGTCAGGACGGCGAGCACGATCCCGCCGACGATCACGAGCACGGTCGAAAGAAAGATGTCGGCCGTCCGGATCGCGAAAAAATGTTCGGCCTTTTTCTGGTAATACGGATCTTCGCCGAGCCATTGGACGGTCTTTTCGTATTTGACCTGATCGAGCAGCGCGGCGGCCGCCGCTTCGTCCTTCGCGTCGAAAACGAACGCGTTGTAGTTGCCGATCCGCCGGTAATAGACCGGCGGCGCGCCGGGCGAAACCTGCGCGAGCCGCGCGTTGATCCGCGTGTCGGCGTCGATCGACATCTGCGGGTTCATAAATTCGACGATCAGCAGCTTGCCGCCGTCATATGGCGCGGCGACGGCTTCCGTGCCGGCCTTGAAATCGAGATCCTCGAAAACCGGCCGGTCGCCGAGCGCTTTTCGCAAATCGTCGACGTTGTTGGTGTGGGTTGCACGGTTTCGTGCATTTTCGTAGTCGGGCAGATGCTTGATGAGCACCGGCACGCCGTCTTCCTCGGAAATCTCCTGACTTTTGAACTGCGCCAAAACGCCGCACGCCGTCAAAAACAGCACACCGGCGACGCTAATAATTTTTACGGACCACGCTCTTCGCATTAAACCACTTCTCCTCGGCGGGAATTCGGCGAACCTTTTCCGGAATAAAGATATTAGCATTTTCGGATTTTTTAAGGCAATTTTTTTCGTTTTTGCCGTTCATATAAACATATACCAAACCGTGTGGACGGTGCATTAATTCCTACACGGTCGAGTGGTGAAACTAAACTATGATGCCTGTCGAATACGATAATATGCCCGAAAAATGCAACAAAATCGGGATTTTGGCGTGATTATTGTAATAATCCGAGACGCGCGACGGTTTTGGCACGATAATTGATTGCTGGAAGAGCGGGGGAATAAGAATTATGACAACGACTGAAACATTAAATTTACCTGTGTGGCAGGGTTTGGTAACGGCCGAAGTCGAAGATTTCGACGCGGCGGAGGTCGAAAAGGTTGAAAATGTCGGGAAGGTGAGCGATTACGAGCTGGCGCAGGCGGCGGCAAGAGGCGATATGTTTTCTTTCGAGGAAATCTATCAGCGTCATCATCGCCGGGTTTATTCGATCTGTCTGCGGATGCTTCAGAACGCCTCCGAAGCGGAAGACCTGACGCAGGATGTTTTCATCCAGCTGTACCGCAAGATCGGCAGCTTTCGCGGCGATTCGGCCTTTACGACGTGGCTTCACCGGATGACGGTCAACCAGGTGCTGATGCATTTCCGCAAACGGACCGTGAAATTCGAAAAGACGACCGAAGAAGGCGAAACGCCGGTCCAGGTCGTCAACGGCACGGCCAACCCGAGCAAGATGCCGATCGTCGACAAGATCGCGCTCGAAAACGCGATCGAACAGCTGCCGGCGGGCTACAAAAACGTCTTCGTGCTGCACGACGTCGAAGGCTACGAGCACGAAGAGGTCGCCCGGATTCTCGGCTGCTCGGTCGGCACGTCGAAATCGCAGCTCCACAAAGCGCGCCTCAAGCTGCGCAAGCTGCTCCAGAAAAAAGCCAATCCGCGGCTCGTCGGAATGTGGCGCGGCTAATAAAAATTCGGTTCTAACGAGATTCAAGGCTTCTCTGTTTCGAGAGAAGCCTTTTTATTTTCGCGCTTTTCTGAAAATCCTTCGACTTTGACAGTTTCATCCAATTGCTGTTGTTGAAAAGTCCCCGGATTCACGCCCGAAAGTTTTTATGAAATCGTCAAAAGTCGCCATCATATCCGGCATCATTTGTTTTATCATCCTGTCTTTTACGACCCTGACGGCACGGGCCGCGCGCGACACCGGCTTCGGCAGCGGCGGCGTCGCGACGGCCGTCTTTCCGCCGGTCAATTCGCGCAGCCAGAAACTGGCGGTGCTCCCCGACGGAAAAATCCTGACCGCCGGCAAAACCTACGGCAACACCGCCTACTACGGCGAGCTCGTGCTGGCGCAGTTCAACGCCGACGGCAGCCCGGACGGCGCGTTCGGCAGCGGCGGCAAAACGGTGCTCCCGAATTTCGAACGGGTCAGCGACGTCTACCTGCTCGAACGAACCGCGGACGGCAGATTTATGGTCGGCGGCACTTTCGTCAACGCCGCCAACCGGACGGACGCATTCATCATTCGTTTCCAGCCGAACGGCATCATCGACAAAAGCTTCGCCGACTACGGCTTTTTGCTCATCGGCAACCGCACCGTCGCCGACATCGAGCCGCTCGCGGACGGATCATTTCTGGTCGCCGGTTTGTCCGATCCGAATCAAACCAGCTTCTGGAGCGGCTACGTGACGCGCTACACGAGCGCCGGACAGGTCGATCCGACCTTTGCGGGCGGAGTTTTCACGACGACGTTCACCGACACGATCCGCGTTAAATTCGATTCCGTCAAACGGCTCGGGCCGAACCGGATTCTCGCGACCGGAACGGCCGGCGGATTGAACGGGGCGGCCTTCGTCGTGATGGCGATGGTCGACGACAACGGCCTGCCGGTCGCTTCGTTCGGCAACGGCGGCAAGGTTCAAAGCAATTTCAACATCCGCAACTTCGCGCTCGACCCGTCGGCGCTGGTCGTCCTGCCGAACGGCCGGATCTACGTCAACTACAACGGCGGCTGGGTCGCGATCTACGCGGCGAACGGGATTCTCGAACAAAACAAAAAAATCGACGGGCTGGAAAGCGCCGCCAGCTTCGTGCTGACGAACGACGGCCGGATCGTCGTCGCGGGCTATTACCCGAACGTCTCGAACCAGCTCCGGATCGTCGCCTACAGCCTTTATCTGAAGCCCCTGAGCGCGCTCGTGCCGGACATCGTCTGGTTCGACTACGCGATTCAGCCCGACGGCAAGATCATCGCCGCCGGCCAGTCGAACGGCGCTTCGTCGACCGACCTGACGGCCGCGCGCTATCTTTCTTTCGAGGCGATCGCCCCGCGCCGGCTCGATTTCAACGGCGACGGCCGCGCGGAGATCGGCGTCTGCCGGCAGACGCCGGACCGATCGCTCTGCTACATCCTTTTTTCCGGCGGCGGCTACCGCACCGTCACGGGAATCTGGGCGAGCCAGACGATTCTGGCTGAAGACTATAACGGCGACGGCCTGACGGATCTCGCGAACTGGAGCGTCGGCACGCCGTCGAACCTGCAGCAGGGCAGCTTCAGCGGATTGCTGACCGACCCGCAGGGCTCGAACGGCTACGGTTTTGCGACCGAATGGGGCACGGCCGGCGACGTTCCGGTCGGCGGCGACTTCGACAACGACGGCGTCGCGGATTTCGCGGTTTATCGCGGCGGCACGTGGTATGTCCTGCGGAGCTCGGATCACGCGATGCAGGCCGCCGGCTGGGGACTGCCCGGCGACAAACCGGCGGCGGCCGACTACGACGGCGACGGCAAAACGGATTTCGCCGTCTTCCGCCCGTCAAACGGGCTCTGGGCGATTTCGCGGAGCAGCGATCAGGCGCCGTATTTCGCGCTCTTCGGACTCGCCGAAGACCGGCCCGTCCCGGCCGACTACGACGGCGACGGCAAAGCCGATCTCGCCGTCTTTCGCCCGTCGACCGGCGTCTGGTACGAGATGAGATCGACCGAAGGCTTCGCGGCCGCCGCGTTCGGCATCGCTTCGGACCGGCCCGTCCCGGCCGATTACGACGGCGACGGCAAAACCGACATCGCCGTTTTCCGCCCGGCGGCCGGCGACTGGTATTTCCTGAACAGCCGCGACGGCTTCGGCGTCGTCCACTGGGGAATGGCGGGCGACGTGCCGCTGACGACGGCTTATTCCGCATATTAAATCGATCCGCCGGTCAGCTTTTTTTCCGGTCAGCGAAAAGACGCGAAAAAGATTGAAAAATCCTTTTCGCGTCTTTTCGCGTCTTTTCGCTGACGCGGCTTCACGCCGCCCGAACGCGTCGGCTTCAGCCCGCCGCCCATCGATCGCCAATCCGCACTATTGTCCGATCGGCTGTTTTTCGCCGTCGGCTTTTTTCGCGGACAGGAAATTGACTTCGAACCAGGCGTTCGCGACCGAGAAGAATTCGCGGAAATGATAGTACCATTCACCGTCGTAGGCGCGGCGGTTGGCGGTGATGCCGACGCCGTCGATACCGGCGGCGGCGCACAGATAAAGCGCGCGCGGCTGGTGATAATCCTGCGTCACGAGCACCGCCCGCTGAACGTCGAAGAGCTGGCGCGCGCGGACGCAGGTGTCGAGCGTCCGCTTGCCGTCGTTGTCGATCGCGATGTCCGCTTCGGCGACGCCGAGCTCGAGCGCGAGTTTTTTCATCGCGGCCGGCTCGTCGTAGTCGTCGTCGCGCCGGTCGCCGCTCATCAGGAGCTTTTTGACGCGGCCCGCGCGGTACAATTCGACCGCCGTCAGGACGCGGTCGTAAAGCGTGTTCGACGGCCGCTTGTCGTCCCAGACGCGCGCGCCGAAGACGATCGCGACGCGCGGCGGGTCTTCGGCCGGGATCTCGGTGATCGAGCTTTGAATTTTCGCGGAAGTCCGCGCGCCGACGAACTCGTTGACGGCGACGAGCGCCAGAACAGCGATCAGCGTGAGGCCGGCGAGCCACCGGAAAATTCGCCAAAACCGTTTCATAACCCAACCACCTTTTCCGAAATTCGTCTTCGGTCGATCAAAAATCGCTCGTCTCGACGATTTTGATGTTTCTCCGGTCGAGCTCGGCGACGAATTTTTCCGGGTCGATCGCTTTTTCCTGCGGCGTCGCGCCGCGGATGAGCACGTCGCCCGCGGCCATCATCTGCGCGATGATCGAGGCCGGAAACGCGGTCGTCCGCATCATCGCGCTGAGGCCCGTCGCTTCGTCCTGTTTGTCGACGATGTCGTAGCGCAGCTTTTTCGCCCGGCCGTCTTTTTTGCCCGCGAATTCGAGCCGCACGAGCACGTAATCCGGCTCGTCGGCCGGCAGATGACGCGTCAACAGCTCGCCGAAGACCTTGCGCGGCACGACTTTGGTGTAATCGACGAGCATTTCGTCGCTCGAACAGAGGCCGAGATCGATCATCGTCTTAAATTTTTCGCAATGGCCGGCGTAGCGGATCGTCTTGTAGTCGAGCTCTTTGACGCGGCCTAAAAAAGTGTCGGGCAGCGTCGAGGTGCCGCCCGAGGTCTGAAACGCTTCGAGCGGCGGAAAGCCGTCGAACGCGAGCGATTCGATCTCGGTCATCGATTCGACCTCGACGATGCGGCCGCCGCGGATCACGCGGGCGAGCTCGATGTATTCGTTGATCAGGCCTTCGACCGAAAAGACGAGCTGGTACTCGAGCGCGGTCTTCGGCTGCTGCGGCAGGCCGCCGACGCGGATGTGGATCTCTTCGGTTTCGTCGAACGCCCGCGCGCCGCGCATCGCGAGGATCGAAACCATTCCCGGCGCGAGGCCGCAGTCGGGGATGATGCTGACGCCGGCCTCTTTGGCCTGCGCGTCGAGCCCGAGCTGTTCGTCGACGATGTAGTTATTGCCGCCGAGATCGCAGAAATTCGTGTTCGTCGCGATCGCCGCTTTCGACAATTCGATGTTGTACCAGTAATTGACGCAGGAGATCGCCGAATCGTGCGAGCGCATCAGATCGAGCACGTCCGATTGATTGGCGACATCGATGTGATGCGCCGTGACGCGGCCGAAATCGACGCGGCGGGCGACATCCTCGGCCTTTTTCAGATCGAAATCGGCGACCGTCACCGCCTCGAC
>JAFDVJ010000144.1 GCA_018269075.1 Acidobacteriota bacterium | reverse complement strand
GGTGCATCGGCTATCGCCGACGCTACTGACAAGGGCGCGGCTCTCGCCGCTTTTTTCCATTCGATTACACAATTACTTTTACGGATCCCGATATTGCGGTTATTGACAACTCTTTCGGGAATAATGATTCGGCAGGACGGCGAAGAGGGTTTTTTTTGATTCACTAAAAACACTAAAAACACGAAAAAAAATTTAGTGTTTTTAGTGTTTTTAGTGAATTAAAAACCACGGTTCGCCGGCCGGGCCTGTCGGAAAACGAAAAGCCCGGCCGTGACGGCGGCGGCCGGCGAAAAACGGAAACCGCCGCCGTCCGGTTTGCGTAGACTAAAGAGCGAAACCGTTCGCCCCGTAATTTATGAAAAGAAAACTGATTCTGCTCGCGTTCCTGCTCGCCGCCGTTTGGCCGCTCCGGGCGCAGACGACCGAACCGCCGAAGACCGACGAGGCGGAACTGCGCCGGCAGGCGTTCGAAAAGGTCTGGACGACCGTCAACGAAAAGCATTACGACCCGACGTTCGGCGGCGTCGACTGGAAAAAGGTGCGCGAGATCTACGAGCCGCAGGCGATGGCCGCGAAAACGCTCGCCGATTTTCACGCCGTCCTGCGCCGGATGGTCGGCGAGCTGAAGCTCTCGCATTTCGGCATCTACCCGCGCGAAGCGCCGGCCGCGAAACGCGAAGCCGGCGGCACGACCGGCATCGAGCTCAAGATGATCGACGGCCGGCCGGTCATCTATCGAATCGAAAAGGATTCGCCCGCCGAAAAGGCCGGTTTGAAGCCCGGTTTCGAACTCCGCGCGATCGACGGCAAAACGACGGCCGCGCTGCTCGATCCGCTCGAAAAGATCATCGCCGAGCGAACCTCGAACGAAAACGTCAAAAAGGTCTACCGCGAGCGCTTTCTCGGCGTCTTTCTCGACGGGAAACCGGAAACGGTCGTCCGGATCGAGGTCCTCGACGCGGGCGGCAAACCGCAAACGTTCGCGGTCGCGCGGGCGGCGGCCGCGCCGGCCGAGATGAGCGAGGCGTTCGGCAATTTCCCGCCGCAGCCGGTCGTCTTCGAAGCGCGGCGGCTCGAAAACAACATCGGCTATATCCGTTTCAATATGTGGGTCATCCCGCAGATGGCGAAGATCCGGAAGGCGATCCGCGAGTTCGCCGACGCGCGCGGGATCGTCTTCGACCTGCGCGGCAATCCGGGCGGGATCGGCGGAATGGCGCCGGGCGTCGCCGGGCTGCTGATGAGCGAACAGGTTTCCTTCGGCTCGATGAAGGGCCGCGACAGCGAGCAGAAATTCATCGTTTACCCGCAGAGCAATCCGTTTGCGGGCCGGGTCGTGATCCTCACCGATTACGCGACGGGCTCGACGAGCGAGATCTTCGCCGCCGGGATGCAGGACACGGGCCGCGCAATCGTGATCGGCGAACGAACGGCCGGCGCGGTCCTGCCGTCGGTCTTCGACACCTTGCCGACCGGCGTCATCTTTCAATACGCGATCTCCGATTACCGGTCGCCGAAAAACGTCCTCGTCGAAGGCCGCGGCGTCGCGCCCGACACGGAAGTCAAAGAAACCCGCGCCGCCCTTCTCGCCGGCCGCGACCTCCCGCTCGAAGCGGCCGTCCGGCAGATTCTGAATTAAACCCACGGAGCGCCGGCATCGCGGCCGGCAATGAACGCGCGAGCGTTCAAACAGCGTTTCGATTGAAAAGACTTCGTGCGTGACAAAATCGGTTGAATCAACCGTCCGTACGGCGAACGGTTGTTTAACGATCCACCAAAAACACCAAAAACACTAAAATATTTCGTGTTTTTGGTGTTTTTTCGTGGATCGATTAGAAAGCGTTCGCGGCCTCAAATTATAAATTTAAACCGACTCTAATGAAGCGTTGTTAGATTGCTCGCGCAATCTTTGCCGGCCGCGATGCCGGCGCTCCGTTCATTAATTGCCGGCCGCGATGCCAGCGCTCCGATTTATTCCGTTATTTTTACTTTTTTTAATGTTTTCCGTCCGGAAAAGCGGTAAAATCAGAGACAGCTCATCATCAGCTCAAATATTGTCGGGGAAGTCTTTGCAAATCGTTCTCGGAAAAGAGAAACGCATCAAGGGACGGACTTTCGGCCGGCAAAACTGTCAAAAAGGGAATATATGAAATTAAGAACAATCGGAATAATCCTCGCGGCGCTGATTTTCGCCGCGTTTTCCGGGAACGCTTACGCGCTGCCCGGCGACCTCGACACGACGTTCGGTACGGGCGGGATCGCGCTGACCAATTTCGGCTTTCACGACTACGGAAAGTCCGTCGTGGTCGAGCCCGACGGCAAGATCGTCGTTGCCGGTCACAGCACCAACGCGCTCAGCAGCTTTACGTCCGACATCTCGCTCGTCCGGTACAATTCCGACGGTTCGCTCGATCCGGGCTTCGGGACGGGCGGCAAGGTCGTCAACATCGAGTCCGACAGTCAATTCAGCAGCAGTCTCCTGCGGCAGTCCGACGGTAAACTCGTCGTCGTCGGAGTTTCGCAGAACAGCACGTTTCAAAACGGTCTGCTCGTCTATCGCTTTAATTCGGACGGCACGCCCGACGCGACCTTCGGGACGGGCGGCAAGGTTTCCCATTTCATTCAGAACGGCTGTCTCGGAAACGACGCCGTTCTCCAGCCGGACGGGAAGATCGTGATCGTCGGACACGTCTACACGGGCGCGGCGAACATCACCGTTTTCCGGCTGAATTCGAACGGCACGCTCGACACGAGCTTTAATCAGGTCGGCTACAACATCGCCGCGACGCTTCCGCAGTGGCCGACTCCCGATTCGCTTTCGGTGTCCGGGACGGCGGTCGCCCTTCAGAGTGACGGCAAGATCATCGCCGGCGCGAGCGCGACCGGCGGCAACAACTACTTCGGCGCGTGGGGCCGCTTCAACGCCGACGGGACGCTCGAGGGCAGCCTGATCGCGAGCATCCTGATCACCGACGCCGCCGTGCAGCCCGACGGCAAGATCGTCTTCGTCGGGGCGAATCAGAGCCGCACGAACCGGACCTTCGCGATCAGCCGCTTCAACGCCGACAAAACGCTCGACACGAAATTCGGCAATTTCGGCGTCAACACGCTCTACTGGGGCTTTTTTCAGGTTTACGGCGACGGTTCGGTCCTGATCGAGCCCGACGGCCGGATCGTCGTCGGCGCCTCGACCTCGATCGTGACGGACAGCAGCCTCGTCCTCGCCCGCTTCAACAGCCACGGCTTTCTCGACGTCGGGTTCGGCGTCAACGGCCGAACCGGGACGCAGGTGACTCCGGACACGGACGTTGTGACCGGCATCGCGCGGCAGCCGGACGGCAAGATCGTCGCCTCGGGAATCGTCCGCAACACGAACGATTACGATTTTATGGCCGCGCGTTATCTGAGCGGCGCTTCGAACACGCTGCCGAACCGCGCGGCGTTCGATTTCGACGGCGACGGCCGCTCCGACCTCGCCGTTTTCCGGCCGTCGGCGGCGACCTGGTACCAGCTTTTGAGCCGCAACGCCGCGGTCGGCATCCAGCAGTTCGGGCTCGGCACCGACATCCCGGCGCCCGCCGATTACGACGGCGACGGCCGCACCGATCTCGCCGTTTACCGGCCGTCGACGCGGCAGTGGTGGTATCTGGCGACGACGACCAACGTCATCGCCCCGATCACGTGGGGCGCGACCGGCGACATTCCGCGGCCGTCGGATTTCGACGGCGACGGGAAGGCCGATTTCGTGCAGTACCGGCCGTCGAACAGCAACTGGGTTCGTTTGGGAAGCACCGGCGTGCAGTCGACCATCCAGTTCGGGATCGCCGAGGACAAGCCGCTCGTCGGCGATTTCGACGGCGACGGCAAGGCCGATCCGGCGGTCTTTCGGCCGTCGACCGGCGACTGGTGGTACGCTTCGTCGATCACCGGCCAGTATCTCGCGGTCCACTGGGGCGCGACGGGCGACATTCCCGCGCCGGGCGATTACGACGGCGACGGCAAAACGGATTTCGTCGTCTATCGTCCGTCGGACGGCGGCTGGTACATTCTCTACAGCACGGGCAGCTACACGATCGCGACCTTCGGGCTGGCGGAAGACCGGCCCGTTCCGGCCGACTACGACGGCGACGGCAAGACCGACATCGCGGTCTTTCGGCCGTCGACCGGCATCTGGTATTTATTGCAGACGACCGCCGGCTTCGGCGCGGCGCAGTGGGGCGTGGCAACCGACGTTCCGGCGGAAAGCGCTTTTCTTCCTTAAAGAGGGGCGAGAGTAGGGAAGGCTTGCGCTGAAAAACTCGAGCCTTCATAAAATACCGCTTTGCGGAGAACAAAAACTCAAAAATATGCTGATTTCTTTATGAATAACGAATGTAAATTATTGCCGGTCGCCAAACGGGTTCGGTTCAAAATCGGGCAGGGCGAAAATCCGTTCATAAAAGTAGTTTCCATAAGACATTCCGGTGCGCCGCTGATGGTCTTTTGTTTGTGTTTGCTCGGAATGTTAAATGTTTTCGGCGCGGGCGGCGTCGATACCGCCTTCAGCGGCGCGGTTTACACGTCGAGCGCCGAGGTTACCGACGCGGCGGTGCAGACGGACGGGAAGATCGTTTTGGCCGGCAACTTTTCGGTCGTCAATGCCGCGGTGCGGACGAGAGTCGCGCGATTTAATACCGACGGCACGCTGGATGCCGCGTTTAATCCGCCGGAAATGACCGGCGGCAGCGGTCCGACTTCGATCGCCATTCAGCCGGATGGAAAAATCATTATCGGCGGCGATTTCAGCGTTGCGGGTTCGACGCGGAAATTTGTCATCCGGCTCAATCCGAACGGCTCGCTCGACGAAAGTTTCGCCGATCTCTCGCCGCAATTTTCGTTTAGCTATCAGATCATCGATAATATCCTGATTCGGCCGGACGGCAAGATCCTGATCTCCGGCCGATCGCTTTCGATGAACGGGCGCGCCGGCAATATGCAGCGGCTGAATGCGGACGGCAGCTTCGATCCGACCTTCTTTATCAGCGAATTCGGGGCATTATACGATGCGGCCCTGATGCCCGACGGCAAGATCGTCGCGAACGGCGACAACGGCACGTGGCGGTTTAACAGCGACGGTTCGCGCGACGCCGCTTTTCCGGCGCTGAACGCCAGCGGCGGTGCCTCGACCGTGGAGATCACGGAGTCCGAAGCGCTGCCGGACGGCAAATTATTGATCGGCGGAGATTTTACGTCCATTAACGGAATGCCGGCTCGAAACATCGCGAGAATTCTGCCGGACGGCTCGGTCGATTCGACTTTCAATGCCGGCGGCGCCGGTCCGAATGCGAGACTATACGATGTTTCGACGGCGAGCGACGGGAAAATCTACATCAGCGGGGAATTTACGCAGTATAACGGCGTCGCCCGCAGCCGCCTCGCGCGGCTCAACGCCGACGGCTCGCTCGACGCTTCGTTTAATTACACGCTGCCGGCCGAGTATGTTTTTGTTAAAAAGACGGTCGGTTTGAGCGACGGCAAGGTTTTGATTATGGGCACCAGCGTCGGCGGAAGCGGCGTTTCGCTGATCAGGCTCAATGCGGACGGCTCGCCCGATCCGACGTTTCGCGCCTACGCGGGAGCGGCCGGCTCGGTGCGCGATATTGTGCGGCAGCCGGACGGAAAATATGTCGTCGGCGGAGAGTTTAATAGGGTGAACGGCCTCATCCGCCGCAACATCGCGCGTTTGAACGCCGACGGCTCGGTCGATCCGACCTTCGATTGCCCGATCTTTAACAACACTTCCGGGGCCGTGACCAAAATCGTCATTCAAACGGACGGGAAAATTCTCTTCACCCTGCTGAATTATCCGGGCAGCATCCGGCTCAACACCGACGGCTCGTACGATCCGACGTATGTTCCGCCGCCGATCGTCAACGGTCACGACATCGATCTCTTTCCGAACGGGCAAATTCTCGTCGACGGTTACTACAAACTAAACGCGGACGGCTCGCTCGACGCTTCGTTCAATCCGCCGAATCAGGCCGCCAACTCGGTGCTGGTTCTGAGCGCGGTCATTCAGTCCGACGGCAAAATCGTCATCGGCGGCGTTTTCGGCCAACTCGGCACTTCGCGAAACGTCGCCCGGCTTAATCCGAACGGATCGGTCGACGCGACCTTTAATACGCCGGGCGGCGCGAACAATCGGGTCGCCGATCTCGATGTGCAGCCTGACGGGAAAGTCCTGATCGCCGGGGATTTTACATCGGTCAATTCGAATAATGCGCGGAAATATCTGGCCCGTCTGAATCCCGACGGCAGTCTCGATGCTTCGTTCGCGCCGGTCGTCAACGCGCCCCTGTCGAGCGTCAAGATTCAGCCCGACGGAAAAATTCTGATCAGCGGCGATCTGACCGCGGTCAACGGAATTCAGCGCAAAGGATATGCCCGGCTCAACGCCGACGGGTCGCTCGATATGTCGTTCAACATCGGCAGCGGCGCGAATTCGAAGGTCTGGCGAATCGGTTTGCAGCCGGACAACAAAGTTCTGATCGCGGGCGATTTCACGAAGATCGCCGGTTTCACGACGATCGGCGCCGCCCGGTTGGACGCCGTGTCGGCCAAAACACCGTTCGACTATGACGGCGACGGGAAGGCGGACGTCTCGGTCTTCCGCGCCTCGGAAAATAAATGGTACATCCTCCGCTCGTCCGATTTCGGCATCACGCAGACCGTCTTCGCGGTCGCCGGCGATGTTCCCGTGCCCGCCGATTACGACGGCGACGGTAAAACCGACGTCGCCGTGTTTCGCCCGTCGAACGGCGCCTGGTGGTATTTATCGAGCATCAGCAACGCCCAGATCAACGTCAACTTCGGCCAGGCGGGCGACATTCCGCGGCCGTCGGACTTCGACGGCGACGGCAAAACGGATTTCGTGCTTTACCGGCCTTCAAACAGCGTCTGGTATCGCTTCAGCGCGACGGGGCAAACCTCGGTGCTGGCGTTCGGGATCGCCGAGGACAAGCCGGTCGTCGGCGATTTCGACGGCGACGGCAAATCGGATCCGGCGGTGTTTCGTCCGTCGACCGGCGATTGGTGGTACGCGGCGAGCGGGTCGGGCGGCCAATTCTTAGCCGTTCACTGGGGCGCGGCGGGCGATGTTCCGGCACCGGCGGATTACGACGGCGACGGGAAAACTGATTTCGCGATCTTCCGGCCGTCGGACGGCGGCTGGTTCGTTTCGCGCAGCAGCAACGGAACCTTTATCTCGACGTCGTTCGGCACGGCGGGCGACAAGCCGATTCCGGCGGATTACGACGGCGACGGCAAAGCGGACATCGCGGTCTTCCGTCCGTCGACGGGCATCTGGTATCTCTTGCAGACGACTTCGGGGTTCGGCGCGGTGCAGTGGGGCATTGCCGCGGACGCGCCGACCGAAAACGCTTTCGTGCCGTAATATCGGTTCGAAACGGCTTGGGGCTTTCTTCTCCGAAGCGTTAAAATAATAGTAAAGAAGATCACGAACGCACCAGGGCGGGTTAAGAACTAAAAAGTTGAAAAAAAACACTTTATCGATTATGTCGGGTCATTACTGAGCGGTCTAAAAT
>JAFDVJ010000143.1 GCA_018269075.1 Acidobacteriota bacterium | reverse complement strand
CTCTGGCGGTGGTACTTTTACTTTAAAAAAAGAAGTTCAGAATAGGAAAACCTATGTTCCACTTTAAAAAAAGAAATTCAGAATAGGAAAACCTATGTTCCACTTTAAAAAAATGGTGAAATAAACCAAAAAGTGGTGATTTTTTTCTAATTTGGACGATTTTTCCGGAATTTGGTTGATTTCTTTCAGAAAAAAAACAATTGGAATATATAAATCTTTCTCGTAACAATTTTCAACGCTGACGGAGGAATCATCCCGCAAAGGCGCAGAGCCCGCAAAGGATTATTGAATTTCATTGCGGGCTCTGCGCCTTTGCGGGCAGATTTACGCCCGATAAATAGCGGTTTCGCCTTGATCGTAACGAACGTATCCGGTTTTTCGCTCCGAATCGCTGTCATTCCGGTATTTTATTATTAAAATCTATTCGATCAGCCGTTTGCCGGTTTCCCCTTTGTTTCATTTATAATATTTGTCAGCATGAAAAACTTTCTGACCACCGCCGATTTCACGCGCGCCGGGCTCGAAGAGCTGCTGCAGGACGCGTTTCATTTCAAATGGGGCGTCAGCGCCGATCAGCCGCTCGCGGGCAAATCCGTCGGGCTCGTGTTCTTTAATCCGAGCCTGCGGACGCGCGCGTCGATGCAGGTCGGCATTTACGAGCTCGGCGGCCACGCGGTCGTCCTCGAACCGGGCGGCACGTCGTGGACGCTCGAACACCGCGACGGCGTCGTGATGGACGGCAACAAGACCGAGCATCTGGCGGAATTCGTCCGCGTTCTCGAGCGCTACACGGCGGCGATCGGCGTCCGCACCTTCGCCGAGCTCAAAGACTGGGAAACCGAGCGGACCGACCCGGTTCTCTCGGCGTTCGCGCGTTATTCGTCGAAACCGGTGATCAATCTCGAATCGGCGATGCACCACCCGTGTCAGGCGCTCGCCGATATGATGACGATCCGCGAAAAATACGGGAAGGACCGCAAAAAGGTATTGCTGACCTGGGCGTGGCATCCGAAACCGCTGCCGATGGCCGTTCCGAACAGCTTCGCGCTCGCCGCCGCGCAGTTCGGCCACGATTTGCGGATCGCCCGGCCGAAAGGCTACGAGCTCGACGACGAATTGATGGCGGAAATCGAAAAACAGGCGGCCGCCGAGGGCGGCAGCGTCGAAATCGTCGACGACGTCCGCGACGCCTACGACGGCGTCGATGTCGTCTACGCGAAATCGTGGGGCGGACGGCAGTTTTACGGGGCGCCGGAAAAGGACGTCGCGTTCCGCGCAGATCTTCGCGCCGACTGGATCGTCGACGAAGCGAAGATGGCGCGGACGAACGACGCCGTTTTTATGCACTGTCTGCCGGTGCGCCGCAACGTCATCGTCACCGACGGCGTGATCGATTCGCCGAACTCGCTCGTCATCGACGAGGCGGAAAACCGGCTCCACGTCCAGAAGGCGATTATGGCGCGGCTTTTGGGCGAAATTGCCGAGTCTTGAGTCTTAGGTCTTGAATGGGGATTGCTTTTTTGACGGGGCATCGAATCCCGAAATGAATATTTCGATCCGATGGTTCGGACTCGAAAATCGGAATCAACCCTCTGAAATTAATTGAAAAAGGATAATTGAAAATTGATAAAGCTTCGCCCCTCGGATCGGCATTTATCAATTATCAAATTTCAATTATTTCAGTAGTTTGGCCTTAAACGGTTCGAATTTTCATCGAAATAATAAGTAATCCCCAATCAAGTCTTAGGCCTTGAGTCAAGAGGGGATTATTGGCAAGAGGTTTCGTCCGTTACCGATAGGTTTGAGACAGGCGGAAGCATTTTTCTTCGGTTTCGGCCAAAATTCGTTCTTTCAAACGTCAAATAATTATGTGGAAGAAAATCATCGTTGCCGTTATCATCGCGTTCTCTCTTTTCTCGAAAATCAATGCCCAGAACTGCGGCGGTTCTACCCGGACGATCGAGCTCGAATTCCCGGCCGGCGTCGAGAAGCCGCCGGCGGTTTATTACCAGCTTTATTACCTGATGCCGAAACGCGTCGACCGCTATCTCGACGTCAAAGATTCGTGGGACAAGCGGCGCGACGATCAGGCTTCGTTTCTGTCGAAATTTCTTTACGACAATCCGAAACCGCCGAACTATTATTTCTGGGAGCAGCTCAAGCCGGGCGGCGAGTTCATCGAAGTTCCGAAGGAAAAAGCCCTCAAATACGTGCTCGGCCGAACCGACGGCGGCATCGATTTCAACAAAGGTCACCGGTACCGCGATTTCGAGGGTCTCTTTATCAACGATCTGAGGCAGACACATATCACCCAGTTCAAAGGGCAAACCTGCGACCGGACGATCGTATTTCAGACCACCGAGGGCGACGGCACTTCGTTTCTGCTCGGCATTCGGGCCGAGGGCTACGAGCCGCAGTTTTTCGTTTCGAATTTTCTCGGCGGCTGTTTTCTGCCCGACATCAAGGGCGTCCAAAACACCCAGCTCATCAAATTGCGGCTGGAAAAGCCGAAATCGGCGGCCGCGCCGAAAAAATAATCCCGATGTCGGATGGTTGAGCCGGAGCGCCGGCATCCTGCCGGCCAACGCCGCGCCAGCGGTGTCAAACGTTTCATCGGCTGACAACGTCACAGAAAGCGCAGCGTTTGTTCGCGCTGTCGCGCTCATGGCAACCGGGACGGTTGCGCTCCAGTCCGCCGCCGGGCTCCGAAAAAGGTCTTTATAACTGATCACCGCTTCCTTATTCCCGGAAAAACTACTTTCTCTGTGATCCGCGATCGACTTCCCGCTTGCAATTATCGGGTCGCGGGGCTAATGTTTGATTTTAATCTCCGGCCGTTCGTTTCGTCCGGTAAAATGCCTATGCTCTTGATGATCATCGAAAAATTCAAAAACCGCGATGCGAAACCGGTTTACCAACGGCTGCACGAGCGTGGACGGATGATGACCGAAGGTCTGATCTACCGGGACAGCTGGATCGAAGCGAACTTCGACCGCTGTTTTCAGCTCGTCGAATGCGACGATCCGGCCGTTTTGCAGGAATGGATAATGCAGTGGGCCGATCTCGTCGAATTCGAGATCGTTCCGGTGACGCCGTCGGCGGTCGCTTCGGAAATCGTCAAAAAACATCTATGAACCAGAAAAAACTCGAACTGCTCCGCGAATCGCTGCCCTACATCCAGAAATTCAAGGGCAAGATCTTCGTCGTCAAATTTTCCGGCAAGGTCACGGAACATCGCGAAAACCTCGCCTCGCTTGCCGAGGAGCTGGCGCTGCTGCATCAGGTCGGGATCAAGATCTGCGTGATCCACGGCGGCGGCAAGCAGTTGACCGAGCTCGCCGCCAAGCTCGGCGTCGCGCAGAAGATCGTCGGCGGCCGCCGCGTGACCGACGACGACACGCTCGAGCTCGCGAAAATGATCTTCGCCGGCAAGATCAACACCGATATTCTGGCGGCGCTCCGGCATCGCGGCATCGACGCGGTCGGGCTTTCGGGCGTCGACGGCAACATCGTCCACGCCGTCAAACGGCCGCCGAAAGAGATCGTCGACAAGGAAACCGGCGTCACCGAAACGGTCGATTTCGGCAACGTCGGCGATGTCCTTGAAATCAACACCCAACTGCTCAGTCTGCTGCTCGACGCCGACTATCTGCCGGTCGTCTCGTCGCTCGGCGCGGACGACGACGGCCGCGTCTTCAACATCAACGCCGACACGATCGCCGCCGACATCGCGGTCCGCCTGCGGGCCGAAAAACTTGTGCTCCTCTCGGACGTCAACGGCATTTATCTCGATCCGTCCGATCCGCAGACCAAGATCTCGCGCGTGACGATCGCCGAGGCCGAAAACCTGATCGAAAGCGGCCGCGCGACCGGCGGGATGATCCCGAAGCTCCAGAGTCTGCTGTCGCTCCTCAAAAGCGGCGTCAAATCGGCCCATATCATCAGCGGCACCGAACGCAACGCGCTGCTTTCGGAAGTTTTCACCGACAAGGGCACGGGCACGATGTTCGTCGCCGAATGATCGCAAAATAATTGAAAACCAGGGTTCGGGCCGATTATCGGGCTTGCCGGATTTGGTTTTTTCGGTCCTTTCGCGCCGTCAGAATACAATCGAAACATTCCGAAATTCATTGAAATCGAACTTCGCTGAAAATCGATTTCCCGGCGGTTCACAAATTTCATAATTCGTTGTTTTCAGAGATTTTCGGGATGTTTTTCGGGGTTGTCGGGATTTTGGGTGGGTAATTTTACCCGGTCGGTTTTTGAATTCCGGGAGATTCGTGTTATCTTTTCTAACAATTGGCTTTACTGTATTATTCGGGACGGGAACCCCTGAACTTCGCCGAAAACCGGCCGGCGTTCTCCGTCCCGGTGCCTGAGGCACGAGATCCGGATTACTCGAAAATCACGGAAATATGTTTGGTTATCCAGACATAAATATTTCCGGCAACGATTTCATCCGTTTGATTGATGTCCAAAGTTGACGAATCCTCGGTCGGTAAGCCCGCAAATCCGCAATTTTGGGTACAGGTTTTATTTCCGGTGGTCATATCGCCGTCCGCATAAGCCGGGATGGCAAAGCAAAGCATTGTCAGCAGCAAGCTGACGCTGATAATTTTTTTCATTTCTTCTCCAAGAATTATTTAATTTTAAGTACTTCGGGGAAGTCATTAAAAATTTGCAATTGAGGTCGATTTTCAGAAAAAATTATGAACAGCTCCCAAAATATGGCGATCACTTTGACGGAAGTGAAAGAGGCTGAACAAAAGGGTCTGTACGAAAAAGCATTCCAAATGCTCGCTCCCTTTTGGGACGAATTCGCCCAATTTCCGAACACGATCGGTTTGAACGACGAGGAATCGGCGGACGTTTTCCTGCGTTTCGGCGGCGTCATCGGCTTTCTCGGCAACACCCAGAAAATCCGCGGCTCGCAGGAAATTTCCAAAAATCTGCTGACGCAGGCCCGCCAGCGGTTTCTGACACTCGGCCGGACGGAAAAAGCCGCCGAGGCCGAAAATTATCTGGCGCTCGCCTATTCGCGAACCGGCGAATACACCGAAGCGGTCGACTGGCTGACCGAATCGTTCGAAAAAAAGATCGCCGAAAATCACCCGACGCGGCTCTATTCATACATCATCGAAACGCTGCTCGACATCGAGACCGAAAAATACGACCGGGTGCTCGCCCGCGGCGCCAGGCTCGACGAGCTGTTTCGTTCGACGGCCGACAATCTGTTGTGCGGCTGTTTTTACAATCACATCGCGATCGCCCATAAAAATCTCGGCCATAAAAATGCCGCGCTTGAAAACCTCAAGGCGGCCCGGACTTTTTTCCAGAAGGCCGATCACCAGATTTATTTCGGAGCGGCCGAAAACAATCTGGCGCAGCTTTTTCACAAGGTCGGGAATTTCGAAGAGGCCCATCTCGCCGCGAAAAAAGCGCGGATGATCTTCGAGAAGATCGGCGACCGGGTCCGCGAAGGCTTTTCGCTCGAAACCCGGGCGCAGATTTTTTCGGCCGAGGGCAAATACGAACAGGCGCTGAAATATATCGACGCCGCGATCGAGATGCTCGAAGGCGGCGAAAGCTACCGCAAGCTCGTCGATTCCTACCGGACGAAGATCGGGATTCTGCTCCGTCTCGAACGACTGTCGGAGTCGCTGATGGTGATGACGGCCGCCCACAACCTCGCCGCGCTTTACATCTCGCCGGATCTTTCGCGCGAGATCATCGAAGGAACTTCCGAGCTGATTCGCGCCCATTTCGAAAAAAACGAAGCTTATGTTAGCTGAACGGACGTGAAAACCACGACGGGCCGTTGGCTCGGCCGGGTCGCGTCACCAGTTTGCAACGCTTCGGCCGTCGTCCATCATTCACAAATCCGCTCTATTTCGGCGGACTGTAGGTTTTCGCCCATTCAAGGAATTCGAGCGTTTTCTTCGCGTTGTCCGTCAGCCATTTTTCGGCGGTTTCGTTGCCGTTCTGCTGGAGCACCAGATAGGCGAAGATTTTCGCGTAGCCGAGCCGCTTCATTTCGGTCATAAACGGCACATAATTACGGCCGACGAACGTCGATTTGAGCTTTTTGTCGTCCGCCAGAATTCCGATCAGCGTTTCGACCGCCGAGGCGAATATTTCCTCTTCGGTTTTCTTGTCGTCCTGGTCGGCCTTGACCGTCATCAGCGTCCCGAGCAGCAGCTCGTAGACGCTGTAATCGCCCTCGTCCTTGGGCGCGTTCATATTGATGTAAATGTTGATCGAATTGGTCTTTTCGTCTTTTTTGGCCGATTGCAGCGGTTTCAGAAAGATGCCGACCGAGCGTTTGGTGCGGGCCGTGTTCAATTCGAGCGAGATCAGCCGCGCGGCCGCCAGCATCGCCGGCACCTTGTATTCGCCGCCTTCGAACAGGACGCCGAGCACGAAATTCGGGCTGCCGTACCCGAAATTGCTCTCGACCGCCTTTTTCATCGCTTCGCGGGCTTCCTTGTATTGTTTGAGGCCGACGTAGGTGACGCCCATATTGTAATACACGCTGCCGAGCGCGCGGGTGTTTTCCTTATCGTCTTTGAGCACCTTGATCGCGTCCTGATAAATTTCGAGCGATTTCTGGGGGTTGCCCTGCTCGTCCCACGTGTTGCCGATCAGGATGTAGAACATCGGAAGCTCCGGGCCGGTGTATTTAATGCCTTTCGAGGCGATTTCGATCGATTTCTCGAGATCGCCCTTCGAGTGATAGGACAGAGCCATTTCGTACATCGCCCTCGTGCAGTCCGGATTTTCGTCGAGGACGGTCTGATATTTCTCGATCGCCTGGTCGTATTTCCGCGAGTCGTGGAGAGCGATCCCTTCCTGAATCAGTGTTTTCTGGGCGGCGGTCGGCTCGGCGGCCGCGAGTTTCGGTTTTTCGGCTTTCTGCGCGACGACCGGCAGCCAGAGCAGGCCGACGAGCAAGAGCCCGAATAATTGATTTTTCATATGTTTTTCTCCTCAAGAATGATGAAGCAAAAGTCGGTGCCGTCGATCCCCGTTCGAGGGCCGGAATCGACGACCGAATTTATCCAGGTCACAAATTTTGATGCCCGAAGTTCGAAAAAGTTCCTTCGCCCGAAAAATATTTAATAATTTTCGAGCGATTCCTGAAAGCCGCGGAAGTTGGCGAGCATCTCGGCGAGCGAATCGCCGCCGAATTTCTCGCGCATCGAATTGGCCAGCACGATCGCGAGCATCGCCTCGCCGATCACGCCGGCGGCCGGGACGGCCGTGATGTCGGAGCGTTCGAACGCCGCCGAATCCTCCTGTTTGGTATTGATGTCGACCGAACGGAGCGCCCGCCGCAAAGTGGCGATCGGTTTGAGATAACCGCGGACGCGAAGCTCCTCGCCGTTGGTGATGCCGCCTTCGAGCCCGCCGGCGCGGTTCGTCTTTCGTTTAAAATTCCGGTCGTCGAAAAAGATCTCGTCGTGGACTTCCGAACCGAAGCGCTGCGCGTTGGCGACGCCCTCGCCGAGCTCGACCGCCTTGACGGCCTGAATCGACATAAACGCCTGCGCGATCCGGCCGTCGAGCTTTTCGGCCCACGACGTGTGCGACCCGAGACCGGTGACGACGTTTTTCGCGACGACCTCGAAGATGCCGCCGAGCGTGTCGCCGTTTTCCTTCGCCTCGTCGACCAGCGCGACCATCCGCTCCTCGATCTCCGGATCGGCGCAGTTGAGCATTGAATCGGCCGGAAGGGCGGCGATTTCGTCCCAGTTTTTGACGAGCGGCGTTGCGGGCACCGGGCCGAGCTTGATGACGTGGCTTTTGATCTCGATGCCGAAGTTTTCGAGCAGCTGGCGGGCGAGCGCGCCGCAGGCGACGCGGGCCGCGGTTTCGCGGGCCGAAGCGCGTTCGAGAATGTCCCGCAGATCGCGGGTCGCGAATTTCTGGCCGCCGGCGAGATCGGCGTGGCCGGGCCGCGGCCGGGTCACGACGCGCGGGTTTTTCGGCGCGGTTTCGAGCGTCTCGCTCGCCATGATCTCGGTCCAGTGAACGAAATCGCGGTTTTCGATGAGCATCGTGACCGGCGAACCGAGCGTTTTGCCGTGGCGGACGCCCGACAGAAACTCGATCCGGTCGGTTTCGATCTTCATCCGCCCGCCGCGCCCGTAACCCTGCTGGCGGCGCCATAATTCGTGGTTGATCTTCTCGACGTCGACCGGCATCCCGGCCGGCAGGCCCTCGACGATCGCGACCAGCGCTTTGCCGTGCGATTCGCCGGCGGTGGTAAATTTAAAGTTCATTCTTTTTCGATAACGATTTGAATTTGTTGTTCTTGCGTTTTGATCTTTGGTCTTTGATCTTTGATTTTGGGGCTTTGATCCCGGGCCTTTTTTATCCAAAAACCAAAGACCAAAAACCAAAGACCAAAAATCAACGATCAAAGATCAACGATCACCCCGCCAATTTCTTCCTTAAAATCGGCCTGACGACGATCAATAACACGCTCAGCAGGATCAGCAGACCGCCGGCGAGCGTTTCGAATTCGAGCTTTTCGCCGAAAAAGCTGCCGACGAAAACGGCGACGAGCGGCGTCACGAACGAGATCATCATCGCTTTGGTCACATCAATTTTAGACAAAAGCCAGTAATAAAGCCAAAACGCGACGATCGATCCGACGACCGCGAGATAGAGCACGCAGACGACGGCCAGCCACGTCCATCTGAAATTCAGCGGGCTGCCCTCGGTCGTCAGTCCGACCAGCCAGAGCGGAATCTGCCCGACCGTCATCTGGCCGAGGACCATCGCCGCCGGATCGATCCGGCCGCTGTTCGATTTCGTCAGGACGCTCGCGTAGGCCGCGCCGAACGCGCCGGCGACGACCGCCAGACTACCGAAAAAGGCCATTTGGCCGTTGAGCGACAACTGTTCGCGAAAAATCACCGCGACGCCGGCGAGACCGAGCAGGATCGAAACGATCTTGAGCCCGGTGATCTGCTCGCCGAGATAGATCCGGGCGAGCCCGAGCCCGAACGCCGGGATCGTCGCCTGGAGTACGGCCGCGAGCCCCGACGAGATAAACTGCTCGCCCCAGAATAGCAGGCCGTAGTTGATGAAAAACTGGAGAATTCCGGTGACGACGATGATTTTCCGCAACTTTTTATCGGCGGGTAATGCGGTCTTTCGAAAACGCAGGATGACGAACAGGATCGATGACGCCGCCAGAAATCTGAGCGCGGCGAAACTGACCGGCGGCAGATCCCGCAGACCGAGCTTGATAAAAATCCAGGTGGTTCCCCAGACGACGCAGAGCAGTAACCAGACGAGCAGCGGTTTCATCAATAAAAAAACGGAAAAACGCGAGCCGCCCAGAAAATCAGGGGCGCCGGTCTTTCCGCCTTTAATTGTTTAATTTTTCTCGTAAAAACTCAAATGCGTCTCGCCCTGTTTGAGAAGCCGCCAGCGACGCAGCAGGCCGACGGCGTCGGGCAGTTCGTTCTTGGCGTGATGCTCGGCGATCAGCAGGCCGTCGGCCTCGAGCAGGCCGGATTCCGGATCGCCGAAGGCCTTCAGCACCCGCAGATAGTTATCGGCATACGGCGGGTCGTAAAAAACGACGCTCCAGCGTTCGTTTTTTTCGGCCGCCCGGCGCAGGAAATCCTCGGCCGTGCTCTGAAAGACCACGGTCTGCTCTTCGGGAACCGCGAGCAGGTCGAGGTTTTCCTCGATCAGCGCGCAGGCGCGACGCGATTTGTCGACGAAATCCGCGAACCCCGCGCCGCGCGAAAGGGCCTCGATCCCGATCGCGCCGGTGCCCGCGCAAAGGTCGAGAAAGCGGGTCTCGGAGTCGATTTTCGTCTGGAGAATATTGAAAAGCGTTTCGCGCAGTCGATCGGAAGTCGGACGCGTTTTATAACCGGAAGGGCTTTTCAGAACCCGGCCGCGGTACAAACCGGAGATAATTCGCATTTTAGTGAGTCTTGAGTCCTGATTCTTAAGTCTTAAGCCTTAAGTCTTGAGTCTTGAGTCCCGGTTCTCTTTGCGGAGCCGGCCGGATGACCTTCACGATAAACGGTCAAACAAAAAACCGACGCCGAGTCTCCGGACTTAAGACTTAAGACTCAGGACTTTAATCCCAGGCAAAACGAAAAACGGGGCGCGGGGCTCCCCGTCAAACCCGTTTCGGCGGGCATTACTTGCGCTCGTAGAAGCTAATCGTCGTTTCGCCCTGCACGACGACGCGAAACCGTTTGAGAATCCCGATCTTTTCGGGGAAGAACGTATCCGAATGATGCTCGATCACCAGCACGCCGCCCGGATTGACCGTCACGCCGCGGCTCAGATATTTCAGAATGTCGTCGTAATTGGTATTAACCGGCGGATCGAAATAAACGACGTCCCAGAAACGGCGGCGTTTGGCCATTTTCTTGAGAAAGGGCGCCACTTCCATCTCGACCACCTCGCCGTGGCCTTCCTTGATGCCGCAGGTCTTCAGGTTTTGCCTGATAAAGCTGCACATCTTCGAAGAGCGTTCGACAAAGGTCGAGATGATCGCCCCGCGCGAAATCGCTTCGATTCCGACCGTCCCGCACCCGGCGCAGAGATCCAGAAAACGTTTGGCCCGTATCCGGCGGAAAAGGATCTTGAACATCACTTCCCGGATCCGGCGGGCTGTCTGCCGCGCTTTCGGGGAAGAGGTCGTTTTCAAATATTTCCCCTTATGCTTGCCGTCGGTCACCTGCATTTCGGAAACAATTCTGATGTTGATTTCTTTTTTCCAGGGCGGGACGGGTTTGCCTTTTGGGGTAAAGCGTTTTTTGGGCTGGAAACGATCGTTCTTGACCGGGTACCTGGAATCGCGCTTGATGTATTTTCCTTCCCTCTGCTGATACGGGTCGCTCTTTTGAAATCGATCGGAACGTGGTTGAAACTTCCGATCGCGACTCTGATACTTGCCGTATCCCGTCGGTTTGTCGCCCTCCTTCCGGAAATTATTGTTCCGTTTATAGGGGATTGAAGAATTCGTTGGTTGTCGTCGGTTTTCCATGATTTTTTTCCTAAATATAATGAGTTGAATGACCCTTTTGGAGCCAAAACTGCCCCTTACCAGATAAAGACGAATAAAATCGACAAATACGGGTAGACACCGATTTCAGATGATTTGAAATCAAAATCACTTTGCTTTTTTATTTTGTCCCTTTGAAAAATTTGCTTATTACTTAAAAAAAATATTATTTGCCAGAAGTCTTATCTAAAACTATAACCACATTTAGCGAAAAAATTCAATATTTGAATTAAAAATTTATAATATTTTTTTAGTTTTCTGTCCGAAAACCGTTCACTTTTACCCGATGCCCGCCAGCCGAAAGCGCGAATCGGCCCGCGCGATTTCGATCAGTTTCGAGGTTTCCCGGGTCAGTTTTTTCCCCGTCAGATAGGTTTCGGCTTCGCGGCGGGCCGCTTCGAGGATCTCGAGATCGCGGATGATGTTGCCGATCTTGAACGTCTGCGCGCCGGACTGGCGCGTCCCGAGAATCTCGCCCTGCCCGCGGATTTCGAGGTCTTTTTCGGCGATCCGGAAACCGTCGGTCGTTTCCTCCATAATCCCGAGCCGCGCGCGCGCGACGGCCGTTTTCTTATCGCCCGTCAGCAGCACGCAGAACGACTGCTCGGCGCCGCGGCCGACGCGACCGCGCAATTGATGGAGCTGCGACAGACCGAACCGTTCGGCGTGCTCGATGATCATCAGGCTCGCGTTCGGGACGTCGACGCCGACCTCGATGACGGTCGTCGAGACGAGGATCTGCGTCTCGCCGCGGACGAACCGCTGCATAATCTCCTCTTTTTCGGCGGCCTTGATCTTACCGTGCAGCAAACCGACCGAAAAAGACGGGAAAACGTGGTCGCGCAGCTCCTCGAACATCTTCGTCGCCGCCTTGAGATCCATCTTTTCCGATTCCTCGATCAGCGGGTAGACGACGTAGACCTGACGGCCGAGGTTGATCTCGCGCTCGATCCCGCGGTAGACGCCTTCCCTTTTGTCCTCGCCGACGACGACCGTTTTGATCGGCGTCCGGCCCGGCGGCAGCTCGTCGATCACCGACACGTCGAGATCGGCGTAGAAGGTCATCGCGAGGGTGCGCGGAATGGGCGTGGCGCTCATCATGAGCTGGTGCGCCTCGGCGCCGCCCTTGCCCCGCAGCGCGAGCCGCTGCGCGACGCCGAAGCGATGCTGCTCGTC
>JAFDVJ010000142.1 GCA_018269075.1 Acidobacteriota bacterium | reverse complement strand
TTCATATACCGCTCAGTAATGAGTTTAACAGGAAAAAGGAGGAGGATCGAATGAAGAATTTCAGGCAAAAGCGGCCGCGCTCTGCGCCGCCCGGATTCCGAATTCGGCGGCGACGCGGGCGAGCGATTTTTTGAGCTGCGCGCGGCCGCGGTTGAGGCGCGACATCACCGTGCCGATCGGGATCGACAGGATCAGCGCGACTTCCTTGTAGTCGAATTCCTGGACGTCGGCCAGCAGGACGACGGTGCGGTAATGCTCGGGCAGCTTGTCGAGTGCGTCGATCACCTCGCGGTCGGTCAGTTTTTCGGGAACCGGCGCGGCGTAGGCAGCTGTCAGAAACGTCAGATCGTCGGCTTCCTGAATGTATTTCGCCTGCGTGTATTTCTTGCGGCGGTAGTGATCGAACTTGTTGAACATAATCTTGTAAAGCCACGCGCGGCAGTTCGTGCCGGGTTCGTAATGGCCGAACGATTTCCACGCCTGCATAAAGGTTTCCTGGACGAGATCCTCGGCGTCCGTCTGGTTCATCGTCAGTCGTTTGGCCGTTCGGAAAAGCTCGTCGAGATGGCGCATCGCTTCGGTTTCAAAAATTTCAGGGGTCATTTCGGTCGTCATTTGATAATCTCCTATGATTAATTCCGGTATAAATTTTTTCGGATTTTTTCCGCTTACACCCCTTTGTCGTTTGAAACCGGAAATCCTTACACGGATTTGAAAAAAAATTTTCAAAAAAAATGCCGGCCAAGTGAAAAGACAATAAATTCAGAGGTTTACGGCTGAAAAATTTTCGAGCGGCGGCGGTCGGCGAAAGTCTTCGAAAAAAATCGGAATAAATTTCGCGAAAGTCGGAATATCATAATTAAATCGGAGAGAGAATTTCGATCCGAAATCTTTGAGAGATGAAACCCAAAAAAACGATGACCAAAGACAACGGCAATAGAAAAACCTTCAACGGCGAACGGGAGCTTGAACCGCTGCGCGAAATTTTGCAGAAGGCCGTCAACCGTGAAAAAGCGCCGGACAGCCTGCGCGAAAAGATTCGCCGGATGATTCGCGAATAGGAAATTCGAGCGAAAAAACGACGTTGAAGAAGAGGGGTTGTGTCAAAGCTGATAATAAACGGGATTCGTAAACTGATTCATTTGGGGCTGCGCGATTGCCGGAATGTGACGGCGCTCGCTTCGCGCGCGCTCGAAAACGATCTCTCGTGGCGCGAGAAAATCGCGTTCAAGGCGCATCTTTTGATCTGCGAGGCCTGCCGGAGCTATCTCGAACAGCTCGAATTTATGCACGAACTGTTCGAAAAACAGGAAGCGGGCCGCGAAACGGCCGAGCCGGCGCCGCGGTTGGGCGAGGAAGCCGCCGAGCGACTGAAAAAAGCGCTCAGGTCTTCCAATTTTATGCTCCTATTCGTTGTGGTCTATTGCTGCTGAATCGCAAAATGGAACATCTGGGAACAATCAATACCCGTGAAACCGCCTTCGACGCGGGGCTCTGGGTCGACGCGCACGGCGATTTTCTGTTTTCGTTCGCCGTTTCGCGCGTTCGCGACCGGTGGATGGCCGAAGACCTCGTCCAGGAAACGCTGCTCGCGGCGATGCAGGCGCGCCATTCCTTCGCGGAAAATTCTTCGGAAAGAACGTGGCTCTGCGGCATCCTCAAGCATAAGATCATCGATCATTTCCGGAAATCGACCCGCGAGGTCGAGCTGACCGACGAAGAGGCCGATATGTCGAGCTACGATTATCTGTTTCGCGCCGACGGCGTCTGGAAAGGTCACTGGGCGGCCGAAGCGCGGCCCGCCGTCTGGGACGAAGATCCCGAAAAAGCGCTCGAACACACCGAATTTCGCGGAATCCTGACGCATTGTCTCGGCGAGCTGCCGGAACGCGTCGCCAACTGTTTCACGCTCCGCGAGATGGACGGTTTGCAGGCGCCGGAAATCTGTGCGATTCTCGGAATCTCGGCGAATAATTTCTGGGTGATGATGCATCGCGCGCGGCTTCATCTGCGGCGCTGCATCGATTTCAACTGGTTTAGGAAGGCGCGCGACTGATGGCGAACTGGAAGACGAAATTCAAACTCTGGCTGTCGAAAAAGACCGAGGAATGCAAAACGGTCACGCCGCTGTTCTCGGTCGCGCTCGACCGCCGGCTGTCGCTCGTCGAAAAACTGCGCGTCCGGCTCCATCTCTACTCCTGCGGCGCGTGTCTCAACTACGTTTCGAATCTCAAATTTATGCACGAAGTCTTTCACCAACAGGAGGAAAACTTCGAGCACGACAAGATCCACGCCTCGCTGAGCCCGGAAGCGAAAGACCGCATCCGGGAAAAACTCCGGTCGCAGGACGCCTGAAATTCACTCGCTCAGTATTTTCTGAATTTCCTTCGCGAACCGCGCGCTGTCCGCGTCGGCGGTCACGAATTCGATCTGATTGGCGGCGGCCGCGCCGAGATTGAGCTCGACGGCGCGGGCGAGCTGCGCCTGCTCGAAGATCTTTCCCTTCGACACTTCGTCGGTCGTTCCGAAATGGCGGAGCAGCGCGACGCCGACCGCGTCGATCGCGACCCGGTCGGTGCCCGCGAGCACGACGCCGGCGTTGACCTCGGTGCCCTTGTCGGGCCCGCCGGTCGTGAAGGCGTCGACGCCGTCGAGCACGATCAGATCGGGCTTGTAGGCCGTGTTGATCTCGGCGATCATCGTCCGCTGGTGTTCCGAGCCGTGCAGTTCGGTCATAAAGTTGTGGTCGTTGCCGGGGACGCGTTTCGCGGCCAGCCCGACCGAATTTTTGAGCGAGAGCGTGAAATGGCCGCCGTAGCGGTGCGTCTTGAGACAGCAGGTCTGGACGATGCCGCCCGCCGCGCGGACCGGTTTCGGGACGTAAAAGCCCTGCGACCAGTGGCTGCCGTCGAATTTGACGAGCTCCCATTCGTCGGCCTTGAGATCGTCGAAAACGAGCGTCGCGACGTTCGCATCCTTCCCGAGCGCGAAGATCTTCTTATTCTCGAAAACGTCGGCCGTGTTGCCCATCCCGCTGCGGTCGCCGATCGTCAGGCGGCCGGATTCCATCTCGCGCAGCTTATTGATCAGCGTCTTCAGCGTGTCGAGGTGCGTCGAGCCGGGCGTCTCGTCGGCGCTGTTGAAATTCGGCTTGATGAAGAGATCCTTTTTCCCGAATTTCGGGAGCTTCAGCAGATCGATCGCCTGCGCGACGCCCTTCGCGCGGTCGTTCGTCTTGACGAAGGCGATCTTCGTTTTGTAATCGCTCACGATCTTTTTCTGACACGCGCCGACGAGCGGCGCCGCCAGCGCGAGCCCGCCGGCGCCGAGTATTTGCTGCAAAAGCTCTCTTCGATTCATTTTTCGCTCCTTTTTCAGATTTTTTCAATTTCCATCTTACACCGGCCGGCCGGTTTCCGGGAATTTTTTTCGACGGCGAACCGGTGACCGTTCAGCGGCCCGATCCCCAGTCGAGCCCGAAAACATACCGCGCGGCGAGGTAGACGATGATCGACAGGGCGGCGAGCAGCGCGCCGGCCGACCAGATTCTGATCAGCGCCGCCGAGGGCCGAAAGTCGGCGGCCGGTGTCGGGGCGACGCTTGCGCGCCGGCGGCGGCGGCTTTTGTAGATGTCGTCCGCCCATTTTTCGGGATAAAAAAGACCGTAAACGCCGAGCGAAAACAGCCCGGCGGCGAGCAGCACGAGCACCAGATTGCCGATCACGGTTTTAAGCTCCATTCGTTTCGTCAGAAAATTCCAGCCGTTTTTATCATAAACCGCCCGTCAAGCCCGGGAATAATCCGCCGCCCGGCGGTGATAAAGACTGGCGTATGCTGGATATGAAAACATTTCAGACTGACGACCATCAACACCCGCACGCGCCGAACCGTTTCGCGGTGATCCCGCTCGCCGAAAAGCTGAAGGCGGATTCGCGCCTGACGGGAAAAAACGTGCGCGTCGCGTTTCTCGACGCGGGCTTTTTCCCGCACCCGGATTTCGCCGGGCGGGTCGTCGCGTTTCACGACGTCGCGGGCGAAGAACCGTCGTTTCACGCGATCCGCGAAGCAGCGGGGCATCACTGGCACGGCACGCAGACGGTCGCGGTCTGCGCCGGCAGCGGCGCGCTTTCGGGCGGCGTCTACCGTGGGCTCGCGCCGGCCGCCGAGCTCGTTCTGGTCAAGGTCTCGGACGGCGGGCGGATCTCCGACGCGGCGATCGAAAAAGGGCTCGAATGGGTGCTCGAAAACCGCGAAAAATACCGGATTCGCGTCCTCAACATCTCGCTCGGCGGCGACCGCGACGCGAGTTTCAGGGAAAGCCGGATCAACGCGCTGGCCGAAAAACTGGTCGCCGCGGGCGTCTCGGTGACGGTCGCCGCCGGCAACGCGGCCGGCGCGCCGGTGATCCCGCCGGCGAGCGCGCCGTCGGTCCTGACGGTCGGCGGCTTTTCCGACGAAAACCAGTTCGCCGCCGAAAATTTCGAGCTCTATCATTCGAATTTCGGCGCCACGATCGACGGCCTGATCAAGCCCGAATTGATCGCGCCGGCGATGCACGTCGCCGCGCCGATCCTGCCGGGGACGAAAGATTACGTGCAGGCCGAAACGCTTTCGATGCTCCTCAGCCTGCCGGATTACGCCTTTCGGATCTTTCTCGACGAATTCTGGGAGCAGGCCGGTCTGCCCGATTACATCGGTTTTCACGGCGTCGACTCGGCGCGCGCGCGGATCGAGGAGATTCTGCGCGAACGCCGCTGGGTCGCGACGCATTACCAGCACGTCGACGGGACGAGCTTCGCCGCGCCGGTGACGGCCGCGGTCGTCGCGCAGATGCTCGAAGCGAACCCGGCGCTGACGCCGCCCGCCGTCAAAAACATCCTCGTCGCGACCGCCCAAAGGCTCGCGCGGCATCCGTCGATCCGGCAGGGCTACGGCGTTTTGAACCCGTCGCTGGCGGTCGCCGAAGCGCGCCGCGAAACGCATTTTCTCGGCCGCGAAAATTTCGGGCCGCCGCGCGTCGAGGGTTCGAAGATCGTCTTTCATCATCACGACGACGCCGCGCGGAGCGTTTTTCTGGCCGGCGATTTCAACGACTGGAAGATCGGCGAGCTCGCCTTCGAAAAACACGGCGACGGCGTCTGGCGGGCGGCGATAAATTGTCTCAAACCGGGAAGATACCGCTATAAATTCTGCGTCGACGGCGGCCGCTGGACCGAGGACGCGAGCCACGGTCTGAAGGAAGAGGACGGTTTCGGCGGCTTTCATTCGCTGCTCGTCGTCGAATAAAAAACGGTTGGAATAAACGGCCGCCGAGCGGCGATAAAAAAGGCGGAAAATGACGGAAGCACTGAAAAATCACTGGCCGGAATATCTGATCGAAGCGTGGGGCCTCGGCGCGTTTATGGTGTCGGCGTGCGCGTTCGGCGTCGCGCTGTTTCACCCGGCGTCGCCGCTCATTGGCTTTAGCGAAACGCTCCGCGGCGTCCTGATGGGCGCGGCGATGGGCACGACGGCGGTCGCGATCTTTCTCTCGCCGTGGGGCCGCCGGTCGGGCGCGCACATCAACCCGGCCGTCACGCTGACGTTCTGGCGGCTCGGCAGGATCGGCGGCCCGGACGCCGTGTTCTACATTCTCGCGCAGTTTGCCGGGGCGGCGCTCGGCGTTTTTCTGGCGCGGACGGTTTTCGGAGGATTGCTCGCGGACGCGGCGGTGAATTTCGTCGTCACGCTGCCGGGCAGGCAGGGCGCGGGCGCGGCTTTTTTCGCGGAAGTCGTCATCTCGTTTCTGATGATGACGATGGTTTTAACGTTCAGCAACGCGGCGAAATTGTCGCGCCTGACGCCTTTTGCGGCGGGCCTTCTGGTCGCGCTCTTCATCACGTTCGAAGCGCCGCTCTCGGGGATGAGCATGAACCCGGCGCGGACTTTCGGGTCGGCGGTCGTCGCCGGCGTCTGGACGAACGTCTGGATCTATTTCGTCGCGCCGCCGCTCGCGATGCTGGCGGCGGCCGAGGTTTACGTGCGCGTCCGGGGATTGAAG
The DNA here is from genome assembly GCA_018269075.1 of Acidobacteriota bacterium. Taxonomy (GTDB): domain Bacteria; phylum Acidobacteriota; class Blastocatellia; order Pyrinomonadales; family Pyrinomonadaceae; genus JAFDVJ01. The sequence goes on along the minus strand of JAFDVJ010000142.1, from coordinate 346 downwards.
GAAGTTTACTGCGCCAAGTTTTATCACGACCGGAAATCGCGCTGCATTTTTAACTGCCGTTTCGGGGAAATGGGCGCGGGGAAGGTTTTTAACGCAAAGACGCGGGAGCCGCAAAGGACTTTAAATGAAGGGACTTAGTGTTCCGTAAATTGAATTTCTTGATCTTTGGTCTTTGACCTTTGGAAAAAAATCCAAGATCCAGGATCGAAGATCAAATTATCAAAATATTTAATTTACGCAGTATTCAGCCGGGAAATATGCTTTGCGGCCCGGCGATCGGTTTCAGGGAGAATTTTATGACGAACGGACATTACGATTTTATCATCATCGGCACGGGCGCGGGCGG
>JAFDVJ010000141.1 GCA_018269075.1 Acidobacteriota bacterium | reverse complement strand
CGCGCTGGCCGCGGCCGATCGGAACCATCGAGTCGATCGCCTTCAAGCCCGTCTGGAGCGGCTCCTTCACCGGCTGGCGGTCGATGATGCCCGGCGCGATTCTTTCGACCGGGTTGTAGGTGTCGGTGACGATCTCGCCCTTGCCGTCGATCGGGTTGCCCAAAGCGTCGACGACGCGGCCGATCATCGCATCGCCGACCGGAACCGACATGATGCGGCGCGTCCGCTTGACTTCGTCGCCTTCTTTAATCTTCTGGAAATCGCCGAAAAGCACGCAGCCGACCTTGTCTTCTTCGAGGTTCAGCGCGAGGCCGCGAACGGCGTGCGGAAATTCGAGCAGCTCGCCCGCCATGACCTTTTCGAGTCCGTGGATTTCAGCGATACCGTCGCCGACCTTGATGACCGTGCCGACTTCGCTGACGGTCATACTCGCATCAAAGTTCTCGATCTGAGAACGGATAATTTCGTTAATTTCGTTGGCTTTAATTGCTTCCATATTTTTAGAGTGGAGAGCGAAGAGTCGAGAGCGGAGAGTCCGGTGGAATGCTTTGACTCCCGACTTTCGATTCTCGCCCCCCGACTAATTCCCGATCAATTCCTGTTTAAGATTCTCTAACTGTGTTCTCACGGAGCCGTCGTAGACGGTCGAGCCGACGCGCGTCACGACTCCGCCGATAATATTTTCGTCGATATTAAAATGTAAATTCACTTTCTTGCCCGTCAGCCGCGTCAGGTTCAGCTGGAACTCGGATTTTTCCTTTTCCGAGAGCGGCCGCGCCGACGTGATTTCGGCGCCCACGACGCCGCTCCGCTCGTCGAGCACGACCGTGAATTTGTCGCTGATCTCGGCGAGCTCGGTGAGCCGGCTGTTCCGCAGCAGAACGCGCAGGAAATTGGCCGTCGTCTTCGACGGCTTGGTCTTCGCGAGCAGGCTTTCGAGCACCTTTTCCTTGTTGGCGTGGGCGATCGCCGGATTGGCGAAGGCGGTCTGCAGGCTGCCGTTCGATCTGATCAGCTCGACCCACGCTTTGAGCTCGCTCTTGACGGTTTCGGTTTCGCCCGATTTGAGGACGACGTCGGCGAGCGCCGACGCGTACCGGCGGGCAATGGTTTCAACACTCATTTTAGTTTACCCCTCCGATCGACTGCAGGCCGGCCTTGACGAGCTCGGCGTCTTTGGCGGCGTTGATGTTCTGTTTGATCTTCTCCTCGGCGAGCCGCACGCTTTCCTCGGCCGAGAAGCGCCGCAGTTCGGCGCGGACCTGCTGCGCTTTGCGGTCGATCTCGCTCGCGGCCTGCGCGCGCAGGCGTTTGACTTCCTCGTCGGCCTCGCGGCCGATCCGCGCTTTTTCCTCTTTGGCTTCAAGTTTGGCTTTTTCGAGAATCTCTTCCGATTCCGTGTCGATCCGCGCGAGCTTCGCTTCGGCGGTCGTCAGCTTCGCGAGCGCCGCCTGTTTTTCCTCTTCGGCCCGGATCAATTCGGCGCGGATCGCTTCGCGCTTCGCCTTAAAGGCCTCGCTGAGCGGCTTTTTCAGAAGATAGACGATGATCGCGATAAAGATCGTCAGATTGATGAACTTCCACGCTTCGAAGCCCGGATAATTCAGGTACGGCGAGGCTTTGGCCCACCAGCCGCCGCCGCTTCCGCCCTCGGCGAAGATCAGGATAAAACTGTAAATAAAGGCTAACATATAAAAATAGTTCGAGATTCCGGCTCCGGAATCTCCGCTCAAATTCTTAGGCTTTCAGGATATTCGCGCTGATCTTTTCGGCCATTTTTTCGGCCTCGGAGGCGAGCGCCTGCCGCGCTTCGACCGTCTGCCGCTCGAGCTCGGTCGTCTGCTCGATCAGCGTCTGGTGAACTTCTTCCTTGGCCGCGCCGATCTTCGACTGTTTTTTGCCGACCGCCTTGACGCGTTCCTTTTCGATCAGCTCGTAGCCTTTCGAACGCGCGTCGAGCATCGCTTCGTTATATTTGGCTTCCTTTTCCGAAACCTCTTTCAGGAGCGATTCGGATTCGGAAGACTTGCCGCCCTTGTTTTTTTCGCGAGCTTCGAGGATGCGGTTGATCGGGCGAAAGAACGTGCGGTTCAAGACCCAGATCATCAGGAGGATCAAAGCGATGTGGATAAAGATCGTGCCGTCCGGAATAAGCTGCACCGATTCGGCGAAAGCAAATAAAACCATAAGCTAATAGGTAATTAAAATAGAATGCTTGAATACTATAGAGCGGAAAAACGCTCGCATTTCAAAATAGAAAGAATAACACGCTGAAATTGACGGGTCAAGCAACCCCCGTGCCGAAACAATATTTAAAATCGCCCCGCAAAAACTTGACATAAATTCGCGAAAACCTTTAGTTTTGAGTCTTGAGTCCTGAGTCTTAAGTCTTGAGTCATTATTCAGGAATTGAGCTTCGAGCTTCGTTTTTTCGACGAAGACTCAGGACTCAAGTCTTAAGTCCGATTCCCCGCGGAGGCGCATCTCGTCCGGTGACGGGCGCGGTCTTCAAAACCGTTTGTGAGACTGTGAGAACAGGCTCGGGTCGGTTCGACTCCGACACGCCTCCGCCAATACGATTTCGGATTTGGGATGTCGGATGGCGGATTTTTCGATTTCGGAGCGCCGACGGCGATCCGAAATTTGAAATTTGTCGACAAATGATTTAAAAGTATTGGAATACGTTACTCGAAATCGAGATAAATAATCGACAAACGGTTAATTTAAATCCGATTATACAGCTCAGGCAAAATGAACTGAAAGCTCTTTGAATACTAACTGAATACCAAATTAAAGAAACGATAAAAGCGGGGCTTAAACATAAGAACCAATAAAAACGGAACTTATAATATTAAGAACCGATAAAAACGGAATCTACACTCTAAACCGGATCTCGCCTGCACCGGAACCCGATCCGACATCCGACATCCAACATCCGACATCGTTATGACTCACGAAGAAATGAAAGCGCGAACGAAGCAGTTCGCTTTAAGAATTATCAGATTAGCGCAAAGCCTGCCATCGAATCAGGCCGCACAAATTATCGGAAGACAACTCCTGCGCAGCGGAACATCCGTCGGGGCCAATTACCGGGCCGCCCGCCGTGCCCGCTCGAACGCCGATTTCCTAAATAAACTGGCGATCGTTGAAGAAGAAGCCGACGAATCCATTTACTGGATGGAATTGCTCATCGAAGCCAATCTCATCAAAGAAAATCTGCTTAAGGATCTGATGGACGAAGGCAATCAAATTCTTTCGATCGTCATCGCCTCGATCAAAACCATCAAGGACAAAAAGAAGCTGTCGCCCGAAACCCATCCGACATCCGACATCCCAAATCCGAAATCACTATGAAGTCCTGGATCTCACTCAATATGACGCCGGGCATCGGCCCGCGCAAGGCGACGCAGCTGCTCGAAAAATTCGGGTCGGCGGAAAACGTCTTTCACGCCGTCCGGCGCGAGCTCGAAGCGCTCCGGCTCAATGCCGAATCGATCGAAAGCATTCTCAAGCGCGAGTTTCACGACCGGGCCGCCAAAGAGCTCGAAAGAGTTCAGGCGCTCGGCGGCGACATCCTGCTGCTCGACGACGGCAGCTACCCGTATCTGCTGCGCGAGATCGACGACCCGCCGATCGTGCTCTACGTCCGCGGCGACTGGACGGCCTGTTTCGACGCGCCGGCGGTCGCCGTCATCGGCTCGCGCCGCTCTTCGACCTACGGTCAGAACGCCGCCGAGATGCTCGCGCGCGACCTCGCCGCACACGGCGTCTCGGTCGTCTCGGGCTTCGCGCGCGGCATCGACACGGCCGCCCACCGCGGCGCGCTCCAGGCGAAGGGCCGGACGATCGCCGTCCTCGGGACCGGTCTCGACGAATGCTACCCGAAGGAAAACCGAAAGCTCGCCGACGAGATTCTCGCCGGCGGCGGCGCGCTCGTCTCGCAGTTCCCGCTCGGGACGCCGCCGCTGCGCGAAAATTTCCCGTACCGCAACCGGATCATCTCGGGCCTCAGCCTCGGCATCCTGATCGCCGAAGCGACCGAGCGGAGCGGCTCGCTGATCACGGCGCGGCTCGCCGCCGAGCAGAACCGCGAGGTGCTCGCCGTCCCCGGCAACATCACCTCGCGCAACTCGTTCGGGACGAACTACCTGATCAAATCCGGCGCCAAGCTCGTCCAGCAGTGGCAGGACGTCGTCGCCGAGCTGCCGGCGGAGATCGCGGCTGCGATCCTCCCGCCGCAGCCCGACGCGCCGAAAGATTCGAGCCGCCCGCGCCAGCCCGCGCTCGCGCCGGCCGGCCTCGGCGAACACGAGCGCCGCGTCTGGTCGCGGCTGTCGGCCGACGAACCGAAACACATCGACGCGCTCCTCGCCGAATGCCATCTCACGTTCGGCGAATTGAACGGTTCGCTGGTAGAATTGGACTTAAAGGATCTGATCCGCACCTTGCCGGGGAATTTTTACGCGCGAAAAATATGAAATTCACCAAACTGTCGCCTAAAACTCAAAACCTGCTCGGCTGCGGCGTGCTGCTCGTCGCCGGTTTTCTCGGCCTCGCCGGCTACGGCGTCTGGAAGCTTTACTCGTTCTTCTCCAACATTCGCGCCGCCGTCAGCCGCGAGATCCCCGACGAACTGGCCGAGGCGAAGGTTTTCAGAGGCGACGGCTTTTTGCGGAAGACCGAATTCTTCAAGCTCACGAAGGAAGATCTTTTTACGACCATCGGCAAAAGCACCGAAACGCCCGACGAAAAAGAGCGGCAGAAGATCGTTCAAAGCCAGATCGCGAAAGGGATCTACAATTTCGCCGACCTGCGCGTCGTCGCTGGCCGGATCGTCGCGGCCGGCGAATTCGGCGCCTACGTGCTCGATCCGGCCGGCAATCTCGAACGCGAGATCCTGTTCGAGCCGACGGTCAGAAAGATCAAGATCGGCTGGTACGAAAAAGAGTCCTACGAGACGAATCTCGACAACCTGCGGATCGTCGAGCTCGAAAAAAACCGTTTCGGCTTCGCGTCGTTCGGTTCGATGCAGGGCTTTCGCGTCTTCGACGAGAACGGCAATCAGATCTGGAGCTACGGCCGCGAAGAGACCGATCTGTCGAACCTCTTCGACGACGAGAAAAAACAGCGGGAACGCTACGAAAAAAGCACGCACGTGCTCGAAGCGGCGGTCGGCGACCTCGACGGCGACGGCGTTTCCGAATACGTCGTCGCGCGGAAAAGCGACGGCATCCGCGTCTTCGACCGCGACGGCCGCGAAAAATGGTTCGAAGAAGACGAGTTCCCGAGCCGCCGGCTGCTGATCGTCGATCTCGACGGCGACGGCCGGAACGAGCTCGTCGAAACCGGCTCGCCGGCCAAAGTCCGCGACGCCGCCGGCAAAATCGTCCGGAAAATCGAGAACGGGATTTCGGAAACCATCAATTTCCAGACCGAAGATAAAAACAAAAAGAAAGTCTTCGTCTCGTGCATCCTCGATCAAAACCGGCTGACCTGCCGCGACGAAAACAAGCAAACCGTCCTCGACGGCGCGGCCCCGCTCAGCGACGTGCCGGCCAAAAATCCGCAAACGGTAACGATGCCGGATCATCCCGAGATTTCTTACACGAACGATCGCGAGCGAACCTACGACGAACGGGCCGTCCGGGTCGCGCTCGCCAAAGACCGGCCGAAATATCTGGCCGTTCTCGCCTCGTTCATCAGCATTCCGCGCGCCGATCTTTACGTTTACGACGAGAAGGGGACGCTCGTCTATCACGAACTGCTGCCCGAGGACGCCGAAACGATCGCCGTCGTGCCGGCGGCCGGCGGAACCGACGAGATCCTCGTCGGCGGCAAGGACACGATCTGGAAGTATGCGGCCCCGTAAAACGCGCGGCATTCGGCCGGCCAACCCGCGCCGCCAAACTTTCATCAGACACGGGAACGAATTTAGGGCTACCGGACAAATAATTCCGCTTGCGAATTGACAGGCGAGCGACTAAGGTGTTAGAAGTCAGAATGTCAGCACGCTCTCAAAAAGCGTCTGACATATTTTTTTCAGGCAATGGCAAAAAATCTAGTAATCGTCGAATCGCCGGCCAAGGCGAAAACCATCAACAAATACCTCGGAAGCGACTACAAGGTGCTCGCTTCGATCGGTCACATCAAGGATTTACCCACCAAAGAGCTCGGCGTCGACGTCGAGAATAATTTCGAACCCGTTTACGAAGTCATCCCCGACGCGAAAAAACGCAACAACCGCAAGGTCGTCGCCGATCTGAAAAAGGCCGCCCGGGAATCCGAAGCGATCTTCCTCGCCGCCGACCCCGACCGCGAAGGCGAAGCGATCTGCCAGCATCTGGCCGAGGAGATCGTCCCGAAACGGCCCGCCAAACCGGTCTTTCGCGTGATGTTCAACGAGATCACGAAAAACGCGATCAAGGACGCGTTCAAGGAGCCGAAACAGGTCAACCAGAACCTCGTCGACGCCCAGCAGGCGCGCCGCGTCCTCGACCGGCTCGTCGGCTACAAGGTCTCGCCGATCCTCTGGAAGACGATCGGCGGGAAACTCTCGGCCGGAAGAGTCCAGACGGTCGCCGTCCGGCTCGTCGTCGAGCGCGAGCGCGAGATCGAGAACTTCGTCCAGACCGAATACTGGACGATCATCGCGAACCTCTCGGCCGCGCTGCCGCCGAAATTCGACGCGCGGCTTTATAAAATCGAGGAGCTGACGGTCAAGACGAGCGGCTTCGATCAGGATTTGAAAAAGACCGAAACGCACATCAAAGACGAGGCGACCGCCAGATCGATCGTCGAAGAGGCCGAAAAACAGGACTATGTCGTCGAATCGGTGACGACCAAAGAGCGCAAACGCAACGCGACGCCGCCCTTTATCACCTCCAAACTCCAGCAGGAGGCCGCGCGCAAACTCGGCTTTTCCGTCAAAAAGACGATGTCCGTCGCGCAGAAATTATACGAGGGCGTCGACGTCGGCCGGGAAGGCGCGGTCGGTCTGATCACCTATATGCGAACCGACTCGACGCGCGTCTCCGACGCCGCGCTCGCCGACGTCCGCGATTTCATCGGCGGCAGCTTCGGGCCGAACTACCTGCCCGCGAAACCCAATTTCTACAAAACCAAAGGCGGCGCGCAGGACGCCCACGAGGCGATCCGCCCGACCGACGTCAACCGGACGCCGGAATCGGTGCGCGGGCATCTGAGCCCCGACGAATACCGGCTCTACCGGCTGATCTGGCAGCGCTTCGTCGCGTCGCAGATGACGCCGGCCGTCTTCGACCAGACGACGATCGACATCCGCGCCGGCCGCTTTCTGTTCCGCGCGACCGGCTCGGTCCAGAAATTCGACGGTTTTCTGAAAGTCTACCAGGAAGGCCGCGACGAAAAACCGGTCGAGGGCGACGACGACGACGAGGAAAAGACGCTCCCGAAAGTCGAAAAGGGCGAGCGGCTCAAACTCAACAAGCTGACGCCCGAACAGCATTTCACCGAGCCGCCGCCGCGCTATACCGAGGCGACGCTCGTCAAGGCGCTCGAAGAAAAAGGCATCGGCCGGCCGTCGACCTACGCCGCGATTATGACGACGATCCAGGACCGCGAATATGTCGAGCGGCTCGAGGGCCGTTTTCACCCGACGCCGCTCGGCGCGACCGTCAACGACCTGCTCGTCGCGAGCTTTGACGACATCTTCAACACGGCCTACACGGCGCGGATGGAGGACCAGCTCGACGAGATCGAGGAAGGCAAGCTCGACTGGCGCGACGCGATGCGCGGTTTTTACGACAAGTTTGCGACCGATCTCAAACGCGCCGAGGAAAGCATCAAGACCAAAAAGAAGGTCGCCATCCCGACCGACGAGACCTGCGAGAAATGCGGCTCGCCGATGGTCATCAAATTCGGCCGCTTCGGCCAGTTTCTCGCCTGCCAGAACTACCCGGAATGCAAGACGACGCGCGAGGTCGGCGGCAAAAAGACCGACGCGGCGGCCGGACGCGGCGACGGTTCCGAATCCGAAATCCGAAACTCGAAATCCGAAATCGAATCGGAGGTGCCGCCGTGCGAGCTGTGCGGCCGCGAAATGGCCCTGAAAAAGGGTCGTTTCGGCTCGTTCTACGGCTGCACGGGCTACCCGGAATGCAAGAACATCCGCAAGATCGACAAGAAGAGCGGCGAGACGAAAACCGCGCCGCCGCCTGTCGAGCTCGACGAGATCTGCCCGAAAGACGGCGCGCGCCTCGTCGTCCGGCAGGGCCGTTTCGGCGAATTCACCTCCTGCTCGAACTACCCGAAATGCGACTACATCAAGCGCGAGACGACCGGCATCAAATGCCCGAAATGCGGCAAGGGCGAGATCGCCGTCAAAAAATCCAAGCGCGGCAAGGTCTTTTACGGCTGTTCGAACTATCCGAAATGCGACGAGGTTTACTGGGACAAGCCGGTCGCCGAACCGTGCCCGCAGTGCGCCGCGCCGTTTCTTTTCGAGAAGACGACCAAACGCGAAGGCACGATTCGCTATTGCCAAACCGAAGGCTGCGGGTATAAAATCTCGGTGGCAGACGCGGAGACGACGACAAAACCCGAATCCGAAGTTTTGATTCCGGCGAAATAGACTCGGAATGAACGAAAACCTTCAATTTTTACAGGCCTTTTTAAAAAATCCGTTGAAAGTGGGCGCGATCGCGCCCTCTTCGCCGGAGCTCGCCGCGAAAATGCTCGAAGGCATCGAGCCCGCCGAGAACAATATCGTCATCGAGCTCGGCGTCGGCACCGGCGCGATCACCAAATTCCTGCGGCCGAAGATCCCGCACCGGGACGCCTATCTCGGCATCGAGCTCGACCGTCATCTCGTCCGCTCGCTCCAGCGCAACTTTCACGACCTCCATTTCGTCTGCGGCAACGCCTGCGATCTCTATTCGATCCACCAGAAATCCGGTCTCGGCAAGGTCGGCTACATCATCTGCTGTCTGCCGTTCGTCTCGCTCCCGAACGACGTCGGCGAAAAGATCCTCCGGCAGGTCGACAAGTTTATGGACGAAGGCTGCACGTTCCGCACCTTTCAATACGCCCACGGCTACTATATGCCGTCGGCGATCAAGCTCCGCGAACATATGCGCAACCGCTACGGCCGCTCCAAACGCAGCAAGCTCGTCGTCAAAAACGTCCCGCCGGCTTACACGCTGACGTGGCACAAATAGATTTCGGATTTCGGATTTCGGATGTTCCGATTTCGAGATCCGAACGCCAGAGCCGAAACCTGAACGGACTTAAAACATCCGACATCCGACATCCGAAACCCGACATCGATTCATTTTTTCTCGCGCCGCGTATACTTGCGGATGACCGGTTCGAATTCCTGAAAACGCGCCGGGCCCAGCTTCTTTTCCAGAGTTTTCAGCCAGTCGCCGGTCAGTTCCGGGAGACGGGCTTCTTCAAGAATTTTCGTTAAATTATTCGTGACGTCTTCCGGCACGCCGGCGAAGGACAGCGTCTCGATGGAGTCGTTCGAGAGCAGGTATTCCGTGTTTTCTTCGAGCACGGCCTCGTAAGTCCGGGACTGTCGCTCGAAAACGACCGTCAGGACAAAGGCCAGAATCGCGACGGCGGCAATCATTCCCATAATTCTCGGGAAATTTTCGACGACGATCGAATCCGGCTTGAAAAAATTAAAGCCGGCGAGCAGCAGCAGCGCGAGCAGAAAATAAACGGCCGTGCCGGACAGCGCCGCGAAAAAATCCGCCAAACCGGAAGCGTTGCGCTGCCGCCACGCCGGCCTGAAATCCGTCGAGGTCTCTTCTTCGCCTGCTTTGACGGACTTATTCCCGGTCATTGTCAATGCGTTGTCATTCATATTTTTTTATTCTCCCTGATTGTTTTCGACAGAGATTCGCGCAGCCGGTTTAACGACGACTGACGCGCGTGCTTTGAAGAATCGTCTTCTTCCATTTTTTCCAGGCCGCTTCATTAATTGTCGGCATCCCGTTTTTTTGCGACGTTTTTTTCAACTGTTCGAACAGGTCGTCCGGCGTGACGGCGCGCAGCCGCAGATCATCGAGCGAATTGTCGAGCAGCACGATCAGGTTTGCCAGTTCCGCATCGTTCAGCCTAGCGTTATATTTCATCAACTCGGCGACCGCGAATGACGTCACCGCATAACGCTGTTTGGAAAACAGCGTGCGAAACTGGCGAATTATATTGCTTCCCGGCCCGCCGGAAACGTAAAGTCCGGCCTCCGAATTCTTTTGATCGATCTTATCGGTCGTTGTCTTTAATAATTTGGCATCGTCGAACAGCGTCGTATTTTTTTGTAGATAACTATCGACTCCGACTACGTCCGAAAGATTTCCGGTGTCGGTCGTCGCCGTTTCGAGCTTTCCGAGAACAGTCGCCGGTCGACTACTGTCGCCGAGTGTCGTCTTCAGCAATTCAGTCTTTGTATCGAGCCCTTCGAGGTTGCCGAATAAACTGCGATTCGGGAGGCTCGTCGAATTACCGACCTGACCGTTGATTTTATTGATCAAAGTTCCGAGGTCATTCACCGTTTTGTTCATTGTCGCAATATCCGGATCTCTAAACGGCGTCCGCGTCATCAAAGTGTTGAGGTTGCCGTTCAGATCGGCAATCGATTTTCTGACTCCTTCCAGATCGGGCGGCGGACCGCCGTTGTTAACAATCACCGGTTCCCAGTTCGAGATCCGGCGATCGAGATAGGCGACGCTTTGATCGAGCGCGAGCACATTGGCGGCGAGTTCGTTGACATTCACCTGCGTATCGTCCGTATCCGCGGCGTTTTTTTCCCGCTTCGGCCCGTATTTCGAGCGAAGAACGTCGCCATAGTTTTTCGAGATTTCGGACCGGTCTTGAGAATCGTTCTGAACAGATTCCGGGCCGCCCGGAAACGGCGTGGCGGCGATTGCGGCGACGCCGATCCCGACGGTTGCGACCGTCGCGAGCAGCGAACCGGCCGTCCCGCCGAAATCGATCCTCGGATTCCGCAAATCGATTACGCCCCTGGCCTTATCGATCATCGCGTCGGCGGCCGGATCGAGGAAAAAGATTTTTCTGAGCGGGACCAGAATGAGAAACAGCAGCGAAAAGACGACGATCGCCGTCAGCGTCAGCATCACGAGCTTGTAAACGACGAACAGACCGCCGTCGTCCGCGAAGAACAGAAAAGCGAGCGGATTGGCGGCCGGTTTAAGACGCTCCTGCTTCAGCGCGTAAAACTTTTCGGTGGCTTTATCATACAGGCCGCCGGTTTGCTCCATTTGCGTCCGGAGCCGTGCCGCGTCCGCCAGCCTCGTTTTTTCGCGCTCTCTGAAGGCCGCTTCGACCTGCTCGTTCAATGCGGTTTTTTCGAGCGAATCGCCGTTTAGTTTCTTCAGGCTGCCGGCGAGCGCGCCGCGAATCGTCTCGCCGCATTCTCCCGCGAAATCCGGCCCTTTCGGTTTTTCCGCCCCGTCGACGGCTTTCTTCGCGGCGGCCGGCGGCAGGGTATACAGCGCGAGAAGCTTCTCGATTCTGGCCCGGGACAGCGTGTCGGCGGGCGCGTCGACGGACGGCGTTTCGGTGCCGGTCGACGCGCTTTTTTCGGGTTCTGAGATTCTCGCATTCAGAATTTCCAGCGCCTTCTTTTTTTCGAGATCGAAATCATACCGGTTCTTTTCGATCTGTTCGAGGCCGGCCTGCCCGTATTTGAGCTGCGCGGTGCGCTGGGCGGACGCCGATTCCTGCAGGGCGGCGAGCAGCTCGCCTTCGTTCCTGAAGTTCCGGTATTTCACGTCCTCGACGCTCCGGCAGACGATCGTCCCGACTGAATTCAGCATCTCGCTCTTCGAGTCGTCCAGGTTGGCGCAGATGTCGCTGCCGGCGATCCGGGCGGCGAGGTTTCCGGCCTTGAGCTGATACGATTTCGTTCCGCCGTCGCCGTAATCGCTGCCGACGACGACGATCGGGTAATTCAGTTTTTCGACGAAATCCGCCCGCACGGCATACAGGAAAAGCATCGCCAGCGTCGCGGTCAGGGTGACGACGACGAAGATCAGCGGCCGGCCGAGCCTTTTTAAGCTGCTAAGTACGACATTTTCAGATTTATTCGGCATAGTTTTGCGTTACTCCGATGGATTTATTAAGTTTCTCCGATGACGATTCGCCCACGGCTTCGTTCCGAACCGAACTTTCGGGGGCTTCATTGAAATCGCTTTACCAAAATATGTTTTTTTCAGCCGAAATCTTTCCCATCTTTTTTCGACCGGCTCCGAAATTGCGGCGAAAAGCCTCAATCGACGCTCGAAACCTGTTCAATTTTCGGGCTGGAACACCCCGCCTTTCGAACCGGCGTCCGCGAGCCGCCAAGCCGCCGGTAAGGTGCGAAAAATTTTTCTTGACGGATCGCGCCGGTCGTCATACTATTGAATCACTCGAAAATCACTACCCCATACGCGCTGTAAAAATCGTTTTTAGCGGCGGATTTCCACTTTGACCTGATTTTTGACCTTCGAAATCACATTGGGATTCCGGATTCGAGACTCAACTCGTCGGAAATTTACGAAGCGGTAAGTTTTTGTGTTTTTTTGTCATAAACGGTAGAACTCCCGGAATCGCCCCGGACGTCCTGCGAGCCGCCGAAACGGCTTCCGATTCAACTACTTGACGATGCCCGAAAACGACCAAAATCCGTTTGCCGGCGGGCCGGCGAATGATTCTTCAAAGAATGCCCCGGCGCGCGGCCCGTTAAAAAAGGCCGCGCTCGCGCTGCTCGTGCTGCTCGCGGCCGGCGGCGGCGTTTTCGGCGTCCGGCAGCTGCTCCGGCGGCCTTCGGATTTCGACCGCGGGCTCGAACAGCTCAACCGCGCCTTCGCCGGGCGGCGGCCGTTCGAGGCGCGGATCGCCGGGCTCGCCTACGCGCCGCCTCCGACGACGCGCGGCGAGACGCCGGCCGGCGACCGGGAATCGTTCCGCCGCGCGCAGCTTTATTTTCTGGAAAATCCGGACGACCCGCATTCCGAGCAAGGGATGGGCATCGTTTATCTGGCCGGCCGGCAAACCGACGAGGCGCTCGCCGCGCTCCGCCGGGCGGCCGCCCGCGCGCCGGCCGACGCGCGTCTGCAAAACGATCTCGGCGCGGCCTTTTTCGAAAAGGCGAAGACGCTCGAAAACGAAGCGGCGGGCGCCGATTATCTCGAAAACATCGACGCCGCGCTCGGCGCTTTCGACCACGCGGCGATGCTCGACCCGAAGCTTCCCGAACCGCTTTTCAACCGCGCGCTCGTCCTCAAAAGAAAAGGCCTCGACAACCGCGCCCGCGAGGCCTGGGGCGATTATCTCGACCGCTTTCCGGCCGACGACTGGGCGAACGAAGCCCGCGCGCAGCTCGCCGCGATCCCGCCGCCGGACGCCGAAAATCTCGACGCCGACGCGCTTGAAGCCGCTTTTCTCGACGCCGTCCGCCAGCGCGACGAGCCGCGCGCGTGGAGCCTTCTGAGCGAGAACCGCGAGCTGATCAAGAGCCGCTATCTGCCGCAAAAGCTCGCGATGTCGCTCGTTGCGGCCGACGACGCGGACACGCGCGCCGAGCTTCAGCGGGCGCTCGAATACGCCGGCGAGCTCGAACGCAAAAACACCGGCGACCGGTTCGCGTCCGATCTCGCCGGCTATTACCGCGAGCTTTCGCCGGCCGCGCGCCGCCTGCTCAAAGACGCGCAGGAAGCCGTCAAAAACAGTTATCGGCTCTATCTCGAAGGCGACGACATCAAGGGCGCCTACGGCGAGGCCGCCCGCGCCCGCGAACTGTTTCTCAAAGCCGGCGACGTTTACGAAGCCGGATTCGGCGATTTTCTGATCGTCTACTGCCGGCTCAAGCTGAGCGATTACGACGAAAGCCTCAAAGTTTCCGCCGCGCTCGCCGGCGAGTGCCGCCGCCGCGGCTACAAATGGCTGCTCGCGAACACGCTTTTCTGGCGCGGCGCGGCGCAGCGGACGACCGGCGACCGGCGCGCCGCGGCCGTCACTTACGGCGACTGTCTCGCGCTCGCCCGCGAGATTCGCGACGCGCAGGTCACGCAGAAGATCCTGATCGCGCTCGCCAAACAGAGCAACTTCGTCGGCCGCCGCCGCGAAGCGCTCGGTTTTCTCGAAGAGGCCTTCGCCGCCGCACGCACCGTCGCGCGGCCGAGTCTCCGCGAAAAATGGCGCAGCTTCGGCGAAAGCACCGAGATTCTCGCCGCCGCCGGACTTTTCAATTTTGCCAAAGAGATCGCGCTCGAAAATCTGACGCTCGCGCGGCAGGCGGGCGACATTTCGTTCACGGCCAGCTCGGAGCTCGACGCCGGCGCGTTCTCCGTCCGGACGGAAGATTTCGACGCCGCCCGGCGCTGGCTCGACGACGCGCGGCAGCACGCGGCGGCGATCTCCGACAACAGCGACCGCACCGAGATCGTCTCGAAATCGCTGCTGCTGCGCGGCACGATCGAACGAAAGAGCGGCAACCTCGACGCGGCCGCGGATTTTTACGAGCAGGCACGCGCCGTCGTCGAACGCGACGCGTACCCGTTTTTTCTCTACGAGATCGAAAAAGGACGGCTGCTGACCGAGATCGCGCGCGACCCCGCCGCCGACCGCAAGCCGCGGATCGACGAGATCGTCGCGCTCGCCGAACGATACCGGCAGCAGATCGCCACCGAACAGGAGCGAAACAGTTTTTTCAACGAGCGGCAGGACATCTTCGACCTCGCCGTCGCCAACGAGTTCGGCCAGTCGCGCTTCGCGGCGGCCTACGATTATCTCGAAAGCTCGAACGCGCGCTCGCTGCTCAACTGGCTGAAAAAAGGCGCCGTCAAAAAGGACAAGGAAGCGATCGAGGTCACGTTCAGCGCCGACAGCCGGCCGCTCGACAGCAACGCGATCCGCGACGCAATGCCGGCCGAAGTGCAGATTCTTCAATACGCGGCGCTCGACGACGGCGTGCTGATCTGGCGGCTGACGCGCGACGATCTCCGCGTCGTCCGTGTGCCCGTCCGGTTCGACGAGCTGCGCGGCAAAGTCGAGGAATTCATCCGGTCGGTGTCCGACCCGGACGCCGAAAAACAGGACGCGGCCGCGCGGCTCGGGCGTGAACTTTACGATCTGCTGATCGCGCCGGCAAAGGAGCTGCTCGACCCGTCGAAGGAGCTCTGCATCGTCCCGCAGAAGTTTTTGTTTCACCTGCCGTTCGCGGCGCTCGTCGGGCCCGCCGGACGGCCGCTCGTCGCCGATTTCCCGCTCTTTTACGCGCCGAGCGCGAACGCCTTTCTGCTCGCGACCGCGAACGCGCGGCGGAAGCAGTCGAACGGCGGCGCGGAAACGCTGCTCGCCGTCGGCAACCCGCGTTTCGACCGGAGCGCCTTCAAGGATTTCGAGGACCTGCCCTCGGCCGCCGCGGAAGCGCGCTCGCTCGCCGCGTGGTACGGCCCGGCGCCGCGGCTGCTGATCGGCCCGGAAGCGACCCGCGAGCGCGTCCGCGCCGCGCTCGCCGATGCCGACGTCATCCATTTCGCCGGTCATTACATCGTCCGGCCCGGCGAGCCGCTCGCCTCGGGCCTGCTCCTGACGACTCCGCCCGGCGCCGCGACGCCCGACGACAGCATCCTGACGAACGCCGAGCTGATCGGCGCGGAGCTCCCGCGCGCGCGGCTCGTCGTGCTCTCGGCCTGCCGCACGGGCGTCGAGCAGTATTACAACGGCGAAGGCCTCGTCGGGCTCTCGCGGACGTTTCTCGCGGCCGGCGCGCCGCTCGTCGTCGCGAGCCAGTGGGCGGTCGAATCCGAGCCGACGGCCGTGCTCATCAAACGATTTCACTACCTGCGCAGGCAGGAAAACTTTTCGACGACGAGCGCGCTCCGGCAGGCGCAGCTCGAACTGCTCGAAACGCCCGGCGGGACGTACAACCGTCCGTATTACTGGGCGGGATTCGCCGTTTACGGCGGTTATGCCGGGTTCTAAATTACTCAAGTCCTGAGTCTTGAGTCTTAAGTCCGGAGTCCCTGCCATCGGCAACTGCTTTTCGCGGCCGGGGCATTGACTCACAAAATCAAAAGGAGAAACACACAATGTCAGCAACCATCGATATCATCATCAAGGGGATTTCAATCATTTATCGGAAAGGAGATTTATGGAAAGTGATCTTTCCGATCGAAACGGATCAATCACCCGAAAGGGAAAAATGCCATAAACTCTTTTTCAGCGCCCTCAAAGAGGATGAGACCCTTGTTTGTAAAGAGTCGCTCGCCGAGCTGAGAAATGTCGAAATCAAAGCCGACGGAGTGGAATCGCAAACGGGCGAATCGCTCTACTTCCGGAATTTAGCTTTCAATCTGACCGCCGATGCAAATTACTCGCACGGGGAAACACACGGACACGTCAAATTAAAGAAACATCCCATTAAGTTTGTGGTAATGACGATCCCGAATGCTTATTTGACGGTCAATACTTTCCTTGAAGATGACGCCAAAAATCATCAAATACCGGATTTGGTTAACATTGAAACCAATGATAAAAAGCCTGTCTGGTCGCTTATCCATTCTTTTAGGGCGATTATTCTTCCGGGAGACAACGGCACTGTCACCGTTCCAAACGGCACGCCGACCCCATTTACGACCGAAAAGAAGGTTTCCTACCAGCTGACTTTCGATAATGACTGCGAGAAATCGATTCCGGGCCAAAACGATATGGATATGTTTTACGACGTTATCGAAGAATTTCACCCCGTTCCCGGCATATACCCTCCAAAAAAATTTCGCATCGGCGATGTGGGAAAACTTCATTCAGAAAAAACACCACCCGACTTCGCGGAAGGTCTGACCTGTCTTGGCGGCAAGATCACCGATCAGGACAGTATCGACGCCATCGAAAGTCAACTACTGGAACCTTTACCGCGACCTTGACAACGACTGCGGGAGAATCGGATTCCTCTGAAACCGGCGCGGCGTAATCCGGACTGAAGCCTGCGGGTTTTCGATACGTTGAAACCCGCAGCCTTCGGCCCGTCCGAAACCCGCATTTCGAATTCCGAATCATTACTGTTAAAAAGATTGACGGTTAAAGGAAACCGGAAAATTGCCGACTGGAGCGCGGGTCCCCTCGGCCGGCCCCGCCGCGCGAGCGGTGTCGAAACGTTTCAAATCCCCGACGCTGCTCGATGATGAAAAGCATTTTCGCGCTCTCGCGCTCAGACCGGCCGAGGATGCCCGCGCTTCAGTCACGAGGTTTCAGACTTGATCTTAAGCAGAAAATACAAGAGGCGGGCTCTCGTTAACCTGAGTTCGACATAAGGACGGAACGCCGGCATCTTGCCGGCAATGCGTTTGAAAAACGCAAACAGCGCTTCATTTTCAAAGATATTAAGGGATATGAAGCGAGTTGACGCCGCTCTCGCGGCGTTTGCCGGCCGAGATGCCGGCGCTCCGTCCGTCGCCGATTCTTACGTCGAATTCACGTTCGTTAAATTCCTTTAACGGCAATGATCCGAAATCCGAGTTCGCTTTGTTCGAATTTTGAGCGATAATCTTTTCGAAATGAAAATCTCGATCGGATTCTTTTGTCTTTTCGTTCTCGTCTTCAACGTTTTCGCGCAGGAGCGGCGGGTGACGGCGGGCGTCGACGGTTTCGCGGGCGTTTTTCGCGACGACGCGCCGGCGCCGGACGAACCGCTGACGCTCTGGTACCGGCGGCCGGCGGCCGACTGGAACGCGGCGCTGCCGGTCGGCAACGGACGGCTCGGCGCGATGATCTTCGGCGGCGTCGAGGGCGAACGGCTCCAGCTCAACGAGGACACGCTCTGGGCCGGCTCGCCCTACGACCCGAACAACCCCGAGGCGCTCGCCGCGCTGCCCGAGGTCCGGCGGCTGATCTTCGCCGGGCAGTACCGGGAAGCGGCCGCGCTCGTCGACCGGAAGATGATGGCCGTGCCCGTCAAGCAGATGTCGTATCAGACGCTGGGCGATCTGCGGCTCGCGTTCCCGAAAGCGGACGCGGTTTCCGGCTACCGGCGCGAGCTCGACATCGACGCCGCCGTCGCCCGCGTGACCTATCAGATCGGCGACACGACCTTTCGCCGCGAGATCTTCGCGAGCGCGCCGGCCGGCGTCATCGTCGTCCGCCTAACCGCCGACCGCCGCGGGCAGATCTCGTTTCAGACCGCGCTCCAGACGCCGCAGCGCGCCGCCGTCGCGGTCGAAAACGCGGACACGCTCGTGCTCAGCGGCACCGGCGGCAGCGAACGCGGGATCGAGGGAAAACTCAGGTTCGAGGCGCGCGTCCGCGTGCTGGCTGACGGCGGCCGGACCGGTTCGGTCTGCGAAAACAATCCGGCGCTCGCCGCGCCCTTTTCGCTTTCGAACAGCGGTTCGGATTCGAAGCTCGAGCCGCGCGCGCTCGCCGTCGACGCCGCCAACTGCCTGTCGGTGACGAACGCCGATTCGGCGACGATCCTGATCAGCGCGGCGACGTCCTACGTCAACTATCACGATATTTCCGCCGACGAGTCGGCCCGCGCCCGGACGCCGCTCGAGCGGGCCGCCCGCCGGCCGTTCGCCGCGCTTCGCCGCGAGCACGTCGCCGATTACCGGAAATTCTTCCGCCGCGTCGCGCTCGATCTCGGGACGACCGAAGCCGCCCGCCGGCCGACCGACGAGCGGATCAAACAATTCGCCGCGACCGACGACCCGCAGCTCGCCGCGCTCTATTTCCAGTTTGCGCGCTATCTGCTGATCTCGAGCTCGCGCCCGGGCACGCAGCCGGCCACCTTGCAGGGGCTCTGGAACGATTCGATGAGCCCGCCGTGGAACAGCAAATACACGATCAACATCAACACCGAGATGAACTACTGGCTCGCCGAGCCGGCCAATCTCTCGGAGCTCACCGAGCCCGTCACGAAGATGGTCGAGGACCTCGCCGTCACCGGCGCGCGGACGGCGCGGGTCGAATGGGGCGCGGGCGGCTGGGTCGCGCATCACAACACCGATCTCTGGCGGGCGGCCGCGCCGATCGACGCCGCCCGCTACGGGATGTGGCCGACCGGCGGCGCGTGGCTCACGATGACGCTCTGGGACCATTACGAATACACCCGCGACCCGCGCTATCTGGCGCGGATCTACCCGCTGCTGCGCGGCGCATCCGAGTTTTTTCTCGACACGCTCGTCGAAGACCCGAAGACCAAATGGCTCGTCACCTGTCCCTCGCTCTCGCCGGAAAACGTTCACCCGTTCGGCACCGCCGTGACGGCCGGCCCGACGATGGACGAGCAGATCATCCGCGATCTCTTCGCGAACACGATCCGCGCCGCCGGAATTTTGAATAAAGACAGAGACTTTCGCGAACGGCTCGACACCGCCCGCGCACGGCTCGCGCCGAACCGCATTGGCGCGGCCGGACAGCTCCAGGAATGGCTCGAAGACTGGGATCTGCAGGCGCCCGAACCGCATCACCGCCACGTCTCGCATCTCTACGGCGCGTTTCCGTCGTGGCAGATCAACATCTTCGACACGCCGGCGCTCGCCGCCGCGGCGAAGAAATCGCTCGACCTGCGCGGCGACGAGGCGACCGGCTGGGCGATCGCGTGGCGGCTCAATCTCTGGGCGCGGCTCCGCGACGCCGAGCGCGCCTACAAGATACTCGCGCTCCTGCTCCGGCCCGAACGAACCTATCCGAATATGTTCGACGCGCATCCGCCATTCCAGATCGACGGCAATTTCGGCGGCGCGAACGGCATCGCCGAGATGCTCGTCCAGAACCGGCTCGTCGGCGAGACGACCGAGATCCATCTGCTGCCCGCGCTCCCGAAGGCCTTCCCGAACGGCCGCGTCCGCGGCCTGCGCGCGCGCGGCGGCTTCGAGATCGACCTCGAATGGAAAAACGGCAAACCCGTCCGGACGCGCATCCGCTCGCTCCTCGGACGCAAATACAGATTGATTTCGGATTTCGGATTTCGGATTTCGGATTTGTCCGGTGAGGACGGTTTCGATTTCAGGTGAAGCAGTTTTGGCAAGAAAAAAGGAACCGCGAAAAACTTGTGTTTCCCTGCGCAGACCAATCCGAAATCCGCAATCCGAAATCCGAAATCCCCCTGGCATACCGCTTGCAACTATGCCCCACTGTCGGCGTATTACTTGACGGTTTTGCCTGCTGCCGATGCCTTTATGACTACCGGAGCTTTCCTTCAGTTATCCCCAAAAGTTTGAAGCACAGTCGATAAAGACTGTGCTTCCCTGCTTTTAAAGCGAAATAAACGGTATCTTTGACGTTTCCCGGCTGCCGATCGCACCCGATCGGCGGTGCGGTATTTCTCCGCACCTTTTTTCCCTACCGACGGATTAATGCCCGGAATTTAGTTTTGGAAGTTTGGGAAGTTTGGGAAGTTTTTTTGTACGGCAGGCTGTCAGCCGACCGCCGCGCCGCGCGGGTGTGAAGCGTTTTGACAGGCTGTCGCCTGTCAACCGGCTGACAGCCGATTGTACTTTTAGGAACTTAATGAAAGATCGAAAAGTCGAAAAAACCGAAAACGTCCTGATAGGGAAGCCGGGCGAAACAATCGCTCCCCAAACTTCCCAAACTTCCCTGACTTTTCTGGATCGGTATCTGACGGTCTGGATCTTTGCGGCGATGGCGGCCGGCGTCGGGCTCGGGTATTTCGTGCCGCAGACGGCCGCGTTTATCGGCCGGTTTCAGGTCAACACGACCAATCTGCCGATCGCCGTTGGGCTCATCCTGATGATGTACCCGCCGCTCGCGAAGGTCAAATACGAGGAGCTGCCCGGCGTCTTTCGCAACACCAAGATCCTCGCGCTGTCGCTCGTCCAGAACTGGATCGTCGGCCCGCTGCTGATGTTTTTTCTCGCCGTGCTGATGCTGCCGGACAAGCCCGATTATATGATCGGGCTGATTATGATCGGGCTCGCGCGCTGCATCGCGATGGTCATCGTCTGGAACGATCTGGCGCGCGGCGACACCGAGTACGCCGCCGGGCTGGTCGCCTTCAACAGCCTCTTTCAGGTCTTTTTCTACAGCGTTTACGCGTATTTCTTTATCACGATCCTGCCGCCGCTGGTCGGCGTCCGCGGCGCGGAGGTGCATATCGGCATCGGCCAGATCGCCGAAAGCGTCTTCATTTATCTCGGCATCCCGTTTCTGGCCGGAATGATCTCGCGTTTCGTGCTGATCAGGCTCAAGGGCCGGGAGTGGTTCGCGAACGTCTTCATCCCGCGGATCAGCCCGGTGACGCTGATCGCGCTGCTTTTTACGATCGTCGTGATGTTCAGCTACAAGGGCCGGCTGATCGTGGGGATCCCGTTCGACGTGCTGCGGATCGCCGCGCCGCTCGTCGCCTATTTCACGGTGATGTTCTTCGGCGCGTTCTTTCTGGCGAAAAAGGCCGGCGCGGACTACGCGAAAAGCGCGTCGCTCGCCTTTACCGCCGCCGGCAACAATTTCGAACTCGGCATCGCCGTCGCGATCGCCGTCTTCGGCATCGATTCCGGCGCGGCCTTCGCGGCGGTCATCGGCCCGCTCATCGAAGTCCCGGTCCTGGTCCTCCTCGTCCGCGTCGCGCTCCGCTTCCGAGACAGATATTGGCGGGATGTCGGAGGTCGGAGGTCGGATGTCGGATTGTTCGATGGTGAAAAGGATTTGGGTTCTAATAAAGTTTAAGGAATTGAGAAGTTAAATTTGAAGGAATTGAGAAGTGAAAGTTTAAGGGATTGAGAGAATTTTCCGCCGAAGGCGCGAAAATGATCGGGTCTCGGGATTTTATTTCCCGAATCCGTCAACCGTTATAAAAACCGGATCGGCCGGATTTCGAGCAATCCGAAATCCGAAATCCGAAATCCGAAATCGATTTATGTTGAATAAAAAACGAGTGCTGATTCTTTGTACGGGCAATTCGGCGCGGAGCCAGATGGCGGAGGGGCTTTTGCGGGCGCTCGGCGGCGGGCGGTTCGAGGTCGAAAGCGCCGGCGTCGTCAAAAGCTTCGTCCGGCCGCCGGCGATCGAGGCGATGCGGGAAATCGGCATCGACATTTCCGGTCACCGGTCGAAAGCGGTCGACGAATTCGCCGGCCGCGAATTCGACTACGTGATCACGGTCTGCGACAACGCGAAGGAAAACTGTCCGGTCTTCCCGGGCAAAACGAAACGGATCCACTGGAGCTTCGACGACCCGGCCGAAGCGACCGGCGGCGACGCCGAAATCCTCGCCGTCTTCCGCCGCGTCCGCGACGAGATCAAAGACCGCCTCGCCGATTTCGTCGCCGCCGAATGACGACGATTAAATAGTTTGGGAAGTTTGGGAAGTTTCGGAAGTGGATTGTCTTCCTCCCGATCTTCCTAAAGATTAATCGGCTGTCAGCCGGTTGACAG
>JAFDVJ010000140.1 GCA_018269075.1 Acidobacteriota bacterium | reverse complement strand
GTCGTCATCCTGCTCGACTCGATCACGCGTCTCGCGCGCGCCCACAACGCGGTCGTTCCGCCGTCCGGCAAGATCCTTTCGGGCGGTATCGATTCGAACGCGCTCCAGCGCCCGAAACGCTTTTTCGGCGCGGCCCGCAACATCGAGGAAGGCGGCAGCCTGACGATCATCGCGACCGCGCTGATCGACACCGGCTCGCGCATGGACGACGTCATTTTCGAAGAGTTCAAGGGAACCGGCAACTCGGAAATCCACCTCGACCGCCGTTTGAGCGACAAACGCCTCTTCCCGGCGATCGATCTCCAGCGGTCGGGAACGCGCAAGGAAGAGCTGCTGATCAACAAGGAAGACCTCAACCGGATCTGGGTGATGCGCCGCGTGCTCAACCCGCTCTCGCCGGTCGAGCAGATGGAAGTCGTCCTCGAAAGACTTTCGAAAACTAAGGCCAACTCGGAGTTTCTGGCTTCGATGCAGAGTTAACGAAAAAAGCGCCGTCCACGATACGGCGCTTTTTTATGATGATTAAAAACCGGCGCTCGACGAGCGGCCGGTTTTTTTGTTTACCGGGTCCGGTCGAAACCGCCGATCCGGCGATAGGCCAGATTGTTGATGATGTTATCGGGCGTCTTCGGGCCGTTCTCGTTGCGCGAGACTTTGATCTCGTTCGCGGCGCTCGCCATAAACGATTCGATGTCCTCGAGTTTGCGCGGCAGTTTTCCCGTCATCCATTCGACGCCGGTCGGCGTGACGAGCATATCGTCCTCGATCCGGACGCCGATGTTCTTGTATTTCTCGTAAACCGGCCGGATCTTTTCGAGCCAGGCTTTGGTTTCCGGGTTGTCGGGCAGATAATCGAGCGCGTCCTCGCGGATGTAGATGCCCGGCTCGTTGGTCATAATCATTCCGGGCTTGAGAACGGTCGCGCCGCCGCCGCCGACGTCGTGGACGTTCATCCCGAGCCAGTGGCCCCAGCCGTGCATATACCAGAGGAAAAACTGCGGCACACGGTTCGTGCCGGGAATGAACGCGCCGGGTGCGGTGATCAGCCCGAGCCGCGCCAGTCCGGCCTCGATCGTCTGCCGGGCGGCCTGCGCCGGTTCGCCGAACCGCGCGCCCGGCTTGATGGTCTTTGCGGCGGCTTCCTGCGCGTCGTAGACGATCCGGTAAATCTCGGCCTGTTCTTTGGTGAATTTGCCGCTGACGGGAAACGTCCGCGTGACGTCGGCCGTCAGATGCTCGTATTCCGCGCCGACGTCCTGCAGCAGCAGATCGCCCGGTTTGACCGCGCCCTGCGATTCCTCGTAATGGAGCGTCGTCGCGTTCGGGCCGCAGCCGACGATCGACGGATAGCCCCAGTAATCGGCGTTGCGGCGGCGGAAGACGTACTCGATCTCGGCCTGCGTTTCGTATTCCCATTTGACCTGTCCGGCGGTCGCCATCGCCCGCATATGGGCCTCGACCGAGATGTCGATCGCGTGCTGGATCAATTTTATTTCATAAGGCGTTTTGACGAGCCGCAGCTTTTCGAAGATCGGGAACGCGCTGACGATCTGGTAGCTGCCGGTCTTCTGGTAAACGACCGGATTGATGTCGCCGCCGATCTCGGGCTTCGACAGGCTTTTGGCCAGCTCCCATTCGCGCTGGTATTCGCGGGTGTCTTCGGTCTCGTAGCCGATCGACGGCGTCAGCAGATAGAGGTTGACGGCCGCCGGCGTAAAGGAAAAGCCGTTGGCCGAATAGGGCCGTTTATTCTTCAGCAGGTTGAAGAAATTCTCGAATTCCGAAGCGTCGAGAATCGTTTTGACGCCCGAGATGTCGGCGGCTTCGGCGGGCGAATACATATGCCCGTTCCAGGTCTCGTTCTGCGGGTCGCGTTTCGGCAGAAACAGGAATTCCTGCGTTTTGCTGCCCGTTTTCGACATCACGAGCGTCGCGTCCTTCTGTTTGAGATTGGTCAGGTAATAGAGATCGTTTTCCTGCCGGTAGAGAAAATCGACGTCGTTCGTGTAAACCTTCGGCGTCGCGCTGAACAGGATCATCACCGAATCGTCCTTCATCTCGGCGTAGACGCGGGCCCGGCGCTCGGCCAATTCCTGTTGCCGTTCGGCGTCCGAAAACTGCGGCGCGGGCGGCGTCTGGATGATCGCTTTGGGCGCGGGCGTATCGGGCGTCAGGCCGCGCGCCGGAACTATGGGAACGGTTATGAAAATTGAAACTAACGAAAGAAGAGCGAAATATTTCTTCATTTGAACCTCACAAATTTATTTATCGAACGGTAATCGCCACATCTTTGGATGCGGTGTTGCCGGAATAATCGGCGGCGAAAACGCGCAGGACGTAATCGCCTTTTTCAAGCTGTGCGGCATCGAGAAAATCTTCCCTGGCAACATTGCCGTGCACTTCGTTGGTCGCGATGTAGTTGAAAATCGTTTCACCGGTCGCCCCCGACTTGCTGCCGGCCGCGTAAACGAGCCGGACGGCGCCGGGTTCCGGCAGACGGTCGAAACGGATCGTCCATTTCGGTTCGGACACAGGATTTCCGCCGTCTTTCAGGATTTGATAACCGATTTGAAAAACGCCGAGCCGCCGTCTTTCCGCATTTCCGTCCATCCGGTCGTAGGCTTTCAGAACGACGCGCGTTTTTCCGTTGAGTGTTATACGGGCCGAACCGGGCGGGGTTTCAATTTCGTGCCAGTTTTCGTCCGTCAGCCGGACCGCTTCGATGACCGGCGCGATCTTGTCGGAAACGCCGGGCAGCACGAGCGCGTCGAGCGCGTTCATCTCGCCGCCGCTGCGGCCGGCGATCAGATGGACGTGGTTCATCGGGTTCAGCGTCCCGAGCGGTTCACCGGCTTTGAATTTCGCGCCGCGCGGAATCCGGACGGCGATGTTTTTGCCGGCCGTGTCTTTGGCGAACAGAAACCGTTTGTCGCCGAATTCGCGTTCGGTCTGGTCGCGCCCGAGCCGCAGATGGATGTAGCCGAGCTGCGGAAATCGGACGAGCTCGCGGAGCGTGCCGAAATTCTCGACGGCAACCGGCCGGAGGATCTTTTCGGTCCGGACGGCGCGGGCGGTTTCGCCGTAGCCGCCGACGATGTCGAGGCCGTTGTGAAACCAGACCTGATCGCCGGCAGCGTCCTTCATCTCGCCGCGGATCTCGCCGAGCGTGCCGGCGATCTCGCGCCGGTTTTCGGGCGGGTCGTACGGCCAGCGGGCGGGCGCGGCCTGCCGGAATTCGGGGGCTTTGACGGTCGCCGCCTCGATCTCTTCGGGGCTCAGCGCCTTCCCGAAATCCGCGCCCGTCAGACTCCGGACGACGCCGTTTTCGGAATCGGCGACCAGCAGATCGCCGTTCTGATCGAAGGCGAGCCCCGACGGCCGGTTGAACCGCGCCGATTTCATATCGCCGTCGGCAAAACCGCGGCGGCCGTCGTTGACGGTCCTGATCAGCGGAACCGGACGGTTTTCGATGACGCGGAGCGCGTTGCCGTCGGCGATGAAGATCGATCCGTTCGGCGCGACCGCGACGGCCGCCGGCTGGACGAACGCCGCGCCGGCGAGCGGGCCGTCGATCAGATCGGACGAACCGTTTCCCGCGAGCGTCTGCGTCGCGCCGTCGGGGCCGACGATCCTGATCCGGCGGTTGCCGGTGTCGGCGACGAGCAGCCGTCCGTCCGGATCGGCGACGAGACCCGTCGGCGTGTCGAACCGGGCAGCCGCGCCCTGTCCGTCGGCAAAGCCCTCGACCGAACCGGCGAGCGTCGTCACCCGGCCGGCTTCGATGACGCGAATCCGGTCGTTGTAGGTGTCGGCGACGAAGATCCGGTCGCCGGCGACGGCGACGCCGACCGGCGCGTTGAAAAGCGCCGTGCGGGCGTCGCCGTCCTGAAAGCCGGCCTGATTTTCGACGCCGGCGAGCGTTTCCGTTTCGCCCGTCCGTTTGAGTCTTTTGATCGTGTTCGTGCCGCTGTCGGCGACGATCAGGTCGCCGTTCCGGTCGACCGCGATCTCGGACGGCGTGTCGAATTTATCGGAAACGACGGTCGTCCGGCCGTCCGGCCCGAGCTTCAGGATTTTGCCGCTCTCGCCGTCCGAGACGTAGATCCCGCCGCCGTTGACGGCAACGCCGAACGGCTCGCCGATCCGTTCCGCGAGCGGCGAAACGGTCGTCGCGCGGCTGAGCGGAACGGGTTTGAGCTCGTTTTTTCGGCAGCCGGCGGCGAGACCGATGATGAGCACCAACAGGAGGCAGAACATCTTCGATGGAAAAGTCCGGCGGTCGGCGGTCGGCGGTCGGCGGTCGGCCGAAGCGATTGACGGTCTGTTTTTTAACCGTGGCGGGCGGCTCCGAGGCGGTGAATTAAAGTGTCTGTCGGGCATCGTTATTTTAAAAGGACAAATCGAAATTTATTTGCTATTATCACCAAAAGCCCCAAAATCTAAAAACAAGAGGAGAAAAAAATTATGTTTTCGTTACAGGATTTGTTAGGACAGGAGCAGGGCGGGCAGGCCGTCGATCAGATCAGCCAGACGGTCGGGGCCGAGCCGAGCCTCGTCAATTCGGCGATTCAGATGGCGCTGCCGGCGCTGATCAACGGCCTCGCCAACAACGCTTCGACGCCGTCCGGCGCGCAGAGCCTGAACAACGCGCTCGAACAGCACGACGGCGGCATTCTCGATAATCTCGGCGGTCTCGGCGGTCTCGCCGGAATGATTCTCGGCGGCGGCCAGCCCGCTTCGCCGCAGCTCAACGCGGGCGGCATTCTCGGCCACATCCTCGGCGGCAGCCAGGGCAACGTCACGCAGCAGATCAGCAACCAGAGCGGTCTCGGGGCCGGTCAGGTCGCGCAGATCCTGATGCTGCTCGCGCCGCTCGTGATGGGCTATCTCGCGCGCCAGAAACAGCAGAACAATCTCGACGCCGACGGTCTTTCGGCGATGCTCGGCAACCAGCAGCAGCAGATCCAGCAGGCGCCGCAGGGCGGTTTCCTGACGAATCTCCTCGACAGCGACCACGACGGCAGCGCGATGGACGACATCGCCTCGATCGCGTTCAAATATATGACGGGAAAATGAGGCGATTTCGGATTTCGGATTTCGGATTTCGGATTGGTTTCGTGATGGACGGTCCGAATTTTATTAATCGGGGATCTAAAAGATAAAAAGCCGTCCGGAGATCTCCGGACGCGGTAAAATTCAGCTCCGACCGCGTCAGAGTTAAGTCTTACGCGGTCGGAGTTAATTTTTACCGGGTCGGAGTTAGGTCTGACGGCGTCCGAATAAGGTCAAATTTCGTCAGGTGTTTTACTTTCCGCGTCAGACCTAACATAATCCGAGTCCTGAGTCTTAAGTCTTGAGTCTTAAGTCCATTTTCGAGTTCGCGGTTTTTTCGTTTCAGGCAAAGATTTTGTCGATAAAACCCGCCCGGATGACGAAATTGAAGCTGCTGCCAAATGACTTAAGACTCAAGACTCAAGACTCAAGACTTTAATTTTTCAACTCAGGACTCTGATTAACTTAAAAGCCCGTGAAACGGGCGACAGAGCGGCGCGGCGCATTCGTTTTCTGTCGCCCGCCTCGGTGCTTTAACTCGTTTGGGCGAGCTTTCTACAGGCTCGCGCCTGTCGCTATACTCTTTCGACTGTTCCACAGGCTCAATTCGGAATTTTTGTCGGATTTATTTTTCAAGGATCATCATCCGATTTATTTTTCCCCTGCCGATCAACCTAAACCCAGTGTTCTCATATTGGCCGGATCATAAATTGAAACAAAACCGCGTTTCTGCCGTAAGCTAATTTTACAAACCGCTTTCCGTTGGATGGTGCAGGCAATAATAAAAAAATTTAGAGGAAATTTATGATCTTAAAACCATTGGCTCGCAGGATGCTGGCATTTACGATGCTGGTGCTGCTTTCATCGAATCTCGTTTGGGCGCGGCCCTTTAAAAACCCGTTTTTCGACGTCGGCGACGACGTCAAGAAACTCCCGCCCGTCAACTGGATCCGGAGCCGGCAGATCGACGTCAAGCATATTTTGATCGATCTGAAATTCGACTGGGACAAGGAATCCGCTTACGGGACGACGACGATCACGGTCGCGCCCTTCTCCGACACCGACCGGATCACGCTCGACGCAGCGGCGATGACGATCAATTCCGTCAAGCTCGCCAGCGGCGCCGATCTCAAATTCGATTACGACGGCAAAAAGGACAACGACAACCTCGGGATCACGCTCGACCGCGTCTACAAAAGCGGGGAAGACGTGACCGTTAAAATCGATTACCGGACGAATTACGTCAACACGGCGAGCGGCGACACCGCGATCGGCAGCTTCGGCCGCGGCCTCCGGTTCATCAAGCCGACCGAGGACGAGCCCAACAAACCGCGTCAGATCTGGTCGCAGGGCGAATCGGAATTTAACCGCTACTGGTTCCCGTCCTACGACACGCCGAACGACTTTCGGACGACCGAGCTCCGGGCGACCGTCGGGAAGCAGTATTTCGTCGTTTCGAACGGGCAGTTGGT
This sequence comes from Acidobacteriota bacterium, assembly GCA_018269075.1. GTDB lineage: Bacteria > Acidobacteriota > Blastocatellia > Pyrinomonadales > Pyrinomonadaceae > JAFDVJ01. The sequence goes on along the minus strand of JAFDVJ010000140.1, from coordinate 9,688 downwards.
CGATACCAAAGACAACGGCGACGGGACCCGCACCTTCGACTGGAAGATGGACATCCCGTACTCGAACTATCTGACGTCGATCGTCGTCGGCGAATACGCGGAGGTTAAAAACGGCGAGTACGACGGCAAGCCGGTGGTCGCCTACGGTTATCCGTCCGAAACGAAAGAGGTTGCGGCGACGACGAAGAACCTGCCGGCGACGATCAAGTTCTTCTCGGACAAAACCGGCGTCAAATACGCCTATCCGAAATATTCGCAGACCTTCGTCGAGGATTTCGGCGGCGGGATGGAAAACATCTCGGCGACCACGCAGATCGAGGAGATGATCCACGACGACCGCGAGCTGCTCGACACCGACAGCGAATCGCTCCAGTCGCACGAGCTCGCGCACCAGTGGTTCGGCGATTACGTGACCTGCCGCGACTGGGGCCAGATCTGGCTCAACGAATCGTTCGCGACCTATTTTCAGGCGCTCTGGGACGAGGAATTCAAGGGCCACGACTATTTTCTCTACGGCGACGTCCGCAGCAACCAGCAGCAGACGATCGGCACCTGGAACCAGGGCAACCGCCGGCCGATCGTGACGAAATATTACGCCAACAAGGACGCGATGTTCGACACCTACGCCTATCCCGGCGGCGGCTCGGTGCTTCATATGCTTCGCAAGCATCTCGGCGACGAGCGGTTTTTCAAAGCGCTCAACCATTATCTGACCGTCAATGCGCACCAGCCCGTGTCGACCGAGGACCTGCGGATCGCGATCGAGGAGACGACGGGCGAATCGATGGACTGGTTTTTCGACCAGTGGCTCTACAAAATGGGTCATCCCATCTTCGAGGTCACCCAAAAATACGACGAAGGCTCGAAAAAGCTGACGCTCGACGTCAAACAGACGCAGAAGACCGACCCGCTCAACGAATATCCGCAGACCGAGTATTTTCAGGCGAAGGTCGACGTCGAGATCGACGGCCGCGTCGAGCAGGTCTGGCTCAAGCCGCAGGCCGATAACGTCTTCACGTTCGACGCGCCGACCAAACCGAAGCTCGTCAATTTCGATTACCAGTCGACGCTGCTCAAGGAGCTGAAATTCGACAAATCGACCGACGAGCTCGTTTACCAGCTCGCCAACGACAAGGACATTCTCGGCCGCCGCTGGGCGCTGACCGAGCTGTCCGAGCGGATGAAGGATCAGTCCGACCGCGCGAAGATCCTCGACGCGGTTCGCAGCACGGCGGAAAAGGACGCCTCGTGGCTGATCCGCCGCGACGCGATCGAGACGCTGACCGAGGTGTACGTGCCGCAGCTGCCGCCGGGAATGGCCGCGCCGCCCGCCAAAATCGACGAGGCGACGACGCAGATGCTGATGAAGGCCGTCAAGGACGAACAGTCGCTGATCCGCGCCGCCGCGCTGACATTGCTCGGCGCGACGCACGATCAGAAATACGCCGATCTTTATCTCGCCAGTCTCGAAGACCGCTCTTACGGCGTGATCGACGCGGCGGCCGTCGCGCTCGGCGACACGAAGAGCCCGAAAGCGCTCGACGCGCTGACCAGGCTGACGACCGGTACCTCGTGGCGCGGGCGGATCGAGACCGCCGGGCTCAACGGCCTCGCCGCGCTCGGCGACAAGAAGGCCTTCGAGACGAGCTATAAATTCGCGACCGACAAGACGAAGGACTACAACGCGCGGATCGCCGCCCTGAAGGTCGTCGGCGAGACCGGCAAGGGCGATGAGCGGGCCTATCCGCTGATCTTCAAGCAGTTCAAGACGGCGCTCGACCAGACCGATTACAACGGTTTGTTCACCTCGGTGGTGGCGGTCATCAAGCTCGCCGACCCGCGCGGGCAGGAGGTCTTCAATATGCTCCGCGAAAAATTCAAGGGTCAGGACAACATCGCCGGCGCGATCAACTATTTCGAGGGGCAGTTCAAGGCCGCGATCAAGAAATAGATAAATGGGACGGTCGCTTCGCGCGGCCGTCCCGATCTTTCGATAACGGCCGGAACCCCCGAAAAACGCGGCCCGGAAGTCGTTATTCGCCGCCAACCGGTTGACGCCGGCGGCGTAAGCAGTTAAAATTTTTACTTTAACCGTGGTGAGTTATAGCGACTTGCGACCACGAAAAATAAACTGCTAAACAGCTGCGAGTTTTAGTCATTTATTTCTTAAAAAAACTCTGCGCTCGTTCGGCGCGGAGTTTTTTTTAATGAGCTTCGGTCTTGGATCTTTGATCTTTGAGGATCGGTTTCAAAGATCGAAGATCGAAGATCAAAGGCGGACATTTATGAAATCGTTTCTCGAATTACTAAAAGAAAAAGTCGTCGTCTTCGACGGCGCGATGGGCAGCAACCTGCAGGCGCAGAATCTCTCGATCGACGACTGGGGCGGGCCGCAGTTCGAAAACTGTTCGGAAAATCTGCTTTACACCAAACCCGAAGCGATCGAAAAGGTCCATCTCGGCTTTCTCGATGCCGGCGTCGACGTGATCGAAACGAACAGCTTCGGCGGCGGGGAAGTCGTGCTCGCCGAATTCGGGATCGCCGACCGGGCCTACGACGTCAACAAGCGCGCGGCCGCGCTCGCGAAAAAGCTCGCCGGCGATTATTCGACGGCCGCGCAGCGCCGGTTCGTGGCCGGTTCGATGGGGCCGGGCACGAAGCTGCCGACGCTCGGGCATATTTCCTACGAGGCGCTCAAGAATTCGTATCGCGAACAGGTCCGCGGCCTCTTTGACGGCGGCGTCGATCTGTTTATCGTCGAGACCTGTCAGGATATCCTCCAGACGAAGGCCGCGCTGCGGGCGATCTTCGAGTTTTTCGAGAAACAAAAGGTCCGCCTGCCGGTCATCGCGCAGGTCACGATCGAGACCTTCGGGACGATGCTCAACGGCACCGAGATTTCGGCCGCGCTGACCGCGCTCGAACCGTTTCCGATCGACATCATCGGGATGAACTGCGGGACCGGTCCCGATCAGATGACCGAAAACGTCCGGTATCTGTGCGAGAACTCGCCGTTTCCGGTCTCGGTGCTGCCGAACGCCGGAATGCCCGAAGTGCGCGACGGCCAGCAGTTTTATACCGAAACGCCTGCGGACTTTTCGCGGAAAGTGGAGCATTTCGCCAAAGACTTCGGCGCGAACGTCGTCGGCGGCTGCTGCGGAACGTCGTTCGAGCATCTCCGCGCGGTCGTCGAGAAGATGCAGAACGTCGCCCCGAAACAGCGCGACGTCAAATTCGCACCGTCGGCCGCATCGATCTATTTCTCGCAGCCCTACACGCAGGACAATTCGTTTCTGATCGTCGGCGAGCGCGTCAACGCTTCGGGCTCGAAGAAAATGCGCGATCTGCTGCAGGCCGAGGATTGGGACGGGCTCGTCAAGCTCGCCCGCGAGCAGGAACGCGAGGGCGCGCATATCCTCGACGTCAACGTCGATTTCGTCGGCCGCGACGGCGTCCGCGATATGAACGATCTGGTGTCGCGGCTCGTCACCGACGTCAAAATTCCGTTAATGCTCGATTCGACCGAATGGGAAAAGATGGAATCGGGATTAAAACTCGCCGGCGGCAAATGCATTTTGAACTCGACCAACTACGAGGACGGCGAGCCGCGTTTTCTGCGCGTGATCGAGCTCGCCCGGGAATACGGCGCGGCCGTCGTCGTCGGGCTGATCGACGAGGAAGGGATGGCGCGAACCGCGGACAAGAAGCTCGAAATCGCGCGGCGCGCCTACCGTCAGGCGCTCGAACACGGCATCGAGGCGCACGACATCTTTTTCGACCCGCTCGCGCTGCCGATCTCGACCGGCATCGAGGAAGACCGCGCCAACGCGGCCGAAACCGTCAAAGCGATCCGCCAGATCCACGAAGAGATGCCGGAGGCGAACATCATCCTCGGCGTCTCGAACATCTCGTTCGGACTCAACCCGGCGGCGCGCGTCGTCCTGAACTCGATCTTTCTCCACGAAGCGGTCGAGGCCGGGATGAACTCGGCGATCGTCAACGCGTCGAAGATCCTGCCCTTAAACCGCTTTAACGAGCACGAGATCGACGTCGCCCGCGAGCTGATCTACGACCGGCGCAAATTCGACGGCGAGATCTGCGTCTACGACCCGCTCGCCGAGTTTACGACGATGTTCGAGGGCAAGACCGCCAAATCGATGAAGGTCGACACCTCGAATCTGTCGGTCGAGGACAAGCTCAAGCACCACATCATCGACGGCGACAAGATCGGCCTCGAGGAAAATCTCCGAAAAGCGCTCGAAAAATATCCGGCGCTCGCGATCATCAACGACATCCTGCTCGACGGGATGAAGACCGTCGGCGACCTGTTCGGCAGCGGCCGGATGCAGCTGCCGTTCGTCCTGCAGTCGGCCGAGGTGATGAAAACCGCCGTCCGCTTTCTCGAACCGTTTCTCGAAAAGGTCGCGGGCGAAACCTCGAAGGGCGTGATGGTGCTCGCGACCGTCAAGGGCGACGTGCACGACATCGGCAAGAATCTCGTCGACATCATCCTCACCAATAACGGCTACAAGGTCCATAACATCGGGATCAAACAGACGATCGACGAGATTTTGAAGGCCTGGGACGAAACCGGCGCCGACGCGATCGGGATGAGCGGTCTGCTCGTTAAATCGACGCTGATTATGCGCGACAACCTCGAGATTATGAACGAGCGCGGCATCGACGTGCCGGTGATCCTCGGCGGCGCGGCGCTCAACCGCAAATACGTCGATCAGGATCTGATCCCGCTCTACCGCGGCCGACTCTTTTACGCCCGCGACGCGTTCGACGGCCTCCACGCGATGGACGAGCTGACGCAGAAGGATGAAACCGGTTCTTCAAAAGACAATCCAAAGACCAGATCGGCGGCCGCCGGTTCCGGTTCGTCGGATTCAAGCGACGAGATTCTGACCGTCTCGGACAACGAAGACCTCGTCGGCGAGGACGCCAAGCTCGGGATGATCGCCGCCCGCGTCAAACAGCGGGCCGCGAACGACGAGCAGCGAACCGGCCACACGACCCGCAGCGAGGTCGCGGCCGACGTTCCGATCCCCGAAGCGCCGTTCTACGGCTCGAAGGTCGTCGAGATCCGCGATCTGAACAAGGTCTTCGCATACATCAACGAAACCGCGCTCTTCAAAGGCCAGTGGCAGTATAAACAGGGCCGCCGGTCGAAGGAGGAATACGCCGAGATTCTCGAAAAAGAGGTCTACCCGAAATTCCGCGAGCTCAAGGCGCGGGCGATCCGCGACAAACTGTTGGAAGCGAAGCTCGTCTACGGCTATTTCCCGTGCAATTCCGAGGGCAACGATCTGATCATTTACCAAGACGACGCCAGAACCGAACGGCTCCGGTTCACGTTTCCGCGCCAGCCGCTCGATCAGCGCGGCGGGAAAAATCTTTGTCTCGCCGATTATTTCGCGCCCGCCGATTCGGGCCGGATCGATACGGTCGCGTTCGATCTCGTGACGATGGGCCGCCGCGCGAGCGAGCATTCGCACGAGCTTTTCAAATCCGACAACTACACGGATTATCTGCTGTTTCACGGCCTGTCGGTCGAATCGGCCGAGGCGCTCGCCGAGATGTGGCACAAACGGATCCGCGAAGAGCTCGGCATCGCCGGGGCGGACGCGCCGGAGCTCGCCAAGCTCTTTCATCAGGGCTATCAGGGCTCGCGCTACAGCTTCGGCTATCCGGCCTGCCCGCGACTCGAGGATCAGACGAAGATCTTCGAATTGCTGAAGCCCGAACGGATCGACGTCGAGCTGTCGGAGGAATTCCAGCTCCACCCCGAACAGTCGACCTCGGCGATCATCGTCCACCATCCGGAAGCGAAGTATTTCAACATCGAATAGGACAAAACCGATAAAGTAAGGAAACCGTCCGAAAATCTCCGCGCCTCTGCACCTCTGCACCTCGGCGTTAAACTTCAAGTCCGACGATGAAGTTCTTCAAATCGAACCTTGAAATTTAACGCCGAGGCGCAGAGGCGCAAAGGCGATTGAACCATCGAAATAATCAGCCCGCCTTTCGCACAAAAAAAAATCTGAAGCGCAGTGTTACCCTTTGCCGGAATTTTCCGCGTTAGTTGGCGGAGGATTTGTTTTATGGCAATCAATATGAACGTGATCCGGCGGCCGGCGGATCGCAATTTATACATCGCGGCGGCGGTCACGTTTCCGCTGCTGGTTCTGATCGGTTATTTCAAAAGCTTTTATTTCCGCCCGTTTTTCGAAGCGTTTCCGCTCGCCAACGGGCTCGTTTATATGCACGGCGCGATTATGACGCTGTGGGTTCTGTTTTTCACGCTCCAGATCGCGCTCGTCCGGACGAAGAACTTAAAACTGCACATCAGTCTCGGAACGGCCGGCATCGCGCTCGCGATCGTGCTCGTCGTGATCGGCGCCTGGACGGCCTACGACGCGCACGTCGTCCGGCAGGTCGCGCCGCCGGGAATGAGCCCCTACACGTTTCTGATCGTCCCGATTATGGATCTGGTCCTGTTCATCGTCTTTTTCGGCGGGGCGATTTATTACCGCAAACAGCCGCTCACGCATAAGTCGCTGATGCTGCTGACGGCGCTCAACTTTCTGGCCGCGCCGCTCGGGCGGATCCCGTTCATCCCGCCGCAGTTTATGATCCTGTGGGCGTTCGGCGTCCCCGACGTGCTCGCGGTCGGCGCGCTCGTCTGGACGTCGATCCGGCACCGGAAGATCAACTGGATTTTCGCCGCCGGCACGCTGCTGCTCGTCGCCTCGCACCCGTTCCGCGTCTGGCTCGGCTTCTCGGACGGCTGGATCGATCTGATGAAGCGCCTCTTCGGTTGATTATTTCGATGATTTGAGGCTATATTAAAAAGCAACAAACTGTACGCTGGTTCCCGAAACGCTAAAACCCCGTATCTCCGGTTTTGGCGTTTCGGGACATTTGGACTTCGGATTTCGGATTTCGGATTTCGGATTGGTCGATGGTGGAGCATTCCCGCTGCGCCTTTAACCGATCCGAAATGAAAGGGCCGAAAGTGGTATATTCTCCCGACACCATAAACAAATCCGCAATCCGCAATCCGCAATCCGCAATCCGCAATCAATTGTTTTTCTGGTACCGGCTGCGGTAATCGAACGGCGTCATCCCGGTGATTTTTTTGAAGATGCCGCGAAAGGCCTTGGTGTCGTTGTAGCCGACGTCGAACATCACTTCGGTGATGTTCTTGGCGCTCGTTTCGAAGCTCTTTTTGGCGGCTTCGATCTTGACGCGCTGGATGTATTCGGCGATCGTGTTGCTGGTCGCCTTTTTGAAGCGGCGTTCGAGGCTCCGGCGGCTGAGCGCGAGCCGCTGCGACAGTTCGTCGACGGTGATCCGTTCGTGAAAATTGCTTTCGATGAACCGCTGGGCCTTTTTGATCTCCTCGTCGGCGTGCGTCTTCTGGCCCTTGAAGATGATGAACTGCGACTGGCTCTCGCGCCGGATGTCGATCGCGAAGATCTTCGACGCGCGGATCGCGGTTTCGCGGTCGGTGTATTTTTCGACCAGATATAAAAGAAGATACCAGTAGCTCGTCGCGCCGCCGCTCGTGTAGATGCCCCGATCCTCGGTGATGATCCGGTCCGTGACGAGCTCGACCGCCGGAAACATCCGCCGGAATTCGTCGGCCGCGCGCCAGTGGGTCGAGCATTTCCGGCCGTCGAGCAGACCGGTTCGCGCGAGCATAAACGCGCCGACGCAGAGACTCACGACCTCGGCGCCCCGCCGGTACTGTTTGTCGATCCACGGGATGAATTCGCGGTTGATCTCGAGCGCCTCGGCCGGGTCGCCGGTCACCGCCGGGATAAAGATCAGGTCGGTTTCGCGGACGTCCTTAAGAATCGCGTCGGTATGCACCGAAAACGAGCTGCCGTGAAGCCGGATCTCCTTTTTGAGACCGACCAGTCTGATGTCGAAAACCGGATTTCGGCCCTCGGCCTCGTACATCGAATTGACCATCGCGAAGACGTGACGCGGATCGTCGACGGCCGCCAGAACCGCCCTTTCGGGAACCAGAATCGTTATTTTTTTCATCTTCAAAACCCGCCGGAAAATTGCCGCAATCGACCCTCACATTTGCCGCTTTCATCACGCACGGATCGATTCTCAAAGTGGTATAGTGTGTGTATGACAAAATGTGTCATCTGTGAAACATCAATAACTATAAAGGAGAATCATAAAAATGGCAAGAATTAACCCGTATCTTAATTTCGCGGGCAACACGGAAGAGGCTTTCAACTTTTACAAATCGGTCTTCGGCGGCGAGTTCGCAACGCTGATGCGGTTCGGCGAAACGGCCGCCTGCAGCGAGATGCCTTTGAGCGAGGCCGATAAGGGCAAGATTATGCACGTCGCGCTGCCGCTCGGCGACGGCAACGTCCTGATGGCGACCGATATGATCGAATCGATGGGCCAGACGCTCAAACCGGGCAACAATTTTTCGCTCTCGCTGAGCCCCGACAGCCGCGAGGAAGCCGACCGCCTGTTCGCCGGCCTGTCCGACGGCGGCAAGGTCGAGATGCCGATGGCCGACGCTTTCTGGGGCGATTATTTCGGGATGCTCAACGACCGGTTCGGCGTCCGCTGGATGATCAACTACACGCCGAAGCCCGAAACGCCGGAAGAAAACTAAACGGAGGAAAATCGATGCAAGGGGAAATTTGGCTCAACCTGCCGGTCCGCGACGTCGCGCGGTCGAAGGAGTTTTTCGAAAAGATCGGCTTTCGGCACAAGGGCGACCGCGACACGCCCGAGATGACCTGTTTCGTCTTCGGCGAGCAGAACACGGCCGTCCTGTTATTCGCCGAAGCCCGGCTCCGCGAGTTCGCCAAAAGCGAAATTGCCGATGCCCGGAAAGGGGCCGAGATCCTGATCTCGGTCGGCGCGGGCAGCCGCGCGGAGGTCGACGAAACGGCCCGGATGGTCTTCGACGCGGGCGGCACGATCTTCGCCGAACCGGCGGAGATCGACGGCTGGATGTACGGATTCGGGTTTCAGGATTTGGACGGCCACCGCTGGAACCTGTTATATATGGATAACGACAGTTTGAAAGGTTAAGGGAAGGTGAAAAGGACCGGAAAGGGCTCGCCCTTTTCGGACTTTTCGATAAATATATATGAAAATTACGGTAATCATAGTACGTGTTTTAATGGGTCTGTTGTTTATCTTCGCGTCGGTCGTGGTTTTGTTCAATCTCGTTCCGCCGCCGCCGGAGCAGCCCGAAAGAGTGAGAATTTTTATGGAGGGCGTCAACGCGACCGGATATCTGCTGCCGCTAATCAAGATCACGGAGCTCGTCTGCGGGATCGCCTTCGTCAGCGGCCGGTTCGTCGCGCTCGCGAGCGTCGTGATCGCGCCGGTCATCGTCAACATCTTTCTGTTTCACCTGCTGGTCGACCGGTCGGGCCTGCCGGTCGCGGTCTTTCTGGTGCTCGCCAATCTTTTTGTCGCCTACGCGAACCGCGAAAAATACGTCCCGCTGTTTGCGGCGAAATAAAATTATTGATAGTGAACCAAAAGTAATGCTCTGGTCAATTGCCACGAGCTGATGATCTTTGAAAATTAAATCCGACCAAAGCCTGTGGAACAGGCGGCAGATTTTAGCTACAGGCGCAAGCCTGTAGAAAGCGCGCACCGGTGAATTAAAGCCCCGAAGCGGGCGACA
>JAFDVJ010000013.1 GCA_018269075.1 Acidobacteriota bacterium | reverse complement strand
TATCTTTTTGGCGAAGGTATTGTTCTTCCTCTTCGTTTTTAATTTGTTACTGCTGAAAAAGGAACGCGGCGCGCGATCAGTTCTTGCGCGCTGAGACCGGAAAAATCCGGATGGGCTTCGGCGACCGAGCCGAGCCGCATAATTTCTTCGACCGAATTGACGGTCGCGATCCCGACCGCCGTCATCCCGGCGCGGCGGGCGGCCTCGAAGCCGCCGAGCGCGTCCTCGAACACGATGCAGCCGGCCGGTTCGACGCCGAGCTTTTCGGCCGATTTGAGAAAGATTTCCGGGTCGGGCTTGCCGCGCGCGACGTCGTCGGCGGTCGTCACGGCCGCGAAATATTTTCGCAGGTCGAGACCGTCGAGGATGAATTCGACGTTGACTTCGGGCGCGGCCGTCGCGACCGCCATCCGGACGCCGAGCCGGCGGGCTTCTTCGAGAAATTCGACCGCGCCCGCGACCGGCCGCCGGTGCGGCCGAAAAAGCTCCTGATAAAGCGTTTCCTTGCGGTTTCCCAATTCCTCGATCCGCTCGTCGGAAAGCGCGCCGAAGACGTTCGGCAGAATCTCGCGGTTCGTCTTGCCGGCCGTCCTGACGAGAAAATCGTGAGCGTTCATCGCGACGCCGTTTTCGGCGAGCATTTTTCCCCACGCTTCGGTGTGGAACCGCATATTGTCAACCAGTGTGCCGTCCATATCGAAAATGAACGCGCGTTTCGTAAAATCGACCATCGAAATTTCAAAAGAATCTTAACTTCCCCGTTTTCTCCTTCAATTCCATTGTCGAATCCGCCGCCGGTTTTGTCCAATATCAGTTTGGGAAGTTCGGGAAGTTTGCTGTTTACAAGTTTCTCTCCCCCGCAAATTATTCGCTCCGTAAAAAATCCGAAATCCGAAATCCGAAATCCGAAATCGCCCTAGACTTCCTGAATTTTATTTGCAATGTAGAGCGTTTTCTCGATCACGCAGTGGACGGTTCCCGATTCGTCTTTGAGCTCGACCGTGTAGAGGCGATCGACCGATTTCTGGGTTCGCAGCGCGAGCTTGATCTGGGTGATCTCTTCCTGGGTGACCTCGAAATCGGCGTAGAGCGTTTCTTTTCCGGGCCGCTTGAAACGAATCAGGGCGGCCTTGTCCCAGACGACGTACTGGCGGCCGAGATTTTTGATGAGGATCAGCATATAGATCGGATCGACGCCGCCGTAGAGGCTGCCGCCGTAGATCGTCCCGACGTAGTTGCGCGTCCGCCGCGAAAGCGGAACCTTGATCCGAACGTGCCGCCAGTCGTCGCGGATCGACACGACCCGCGCGCCGGTGCCGCGGTAGGCGGGAAAGAGATTGAACTTCCAGCGCTCGATTTTGGTCGCCAAACTTTCAGCCATAATGAGTTTAGTACTGCGTTTATTTTAGTTTAGTAAATATGCGATCTTTGGTCTTTGATCTTTGACCTTTGAAAATGAAGCAAAGATCAAAGACCAAAGATCGCATTTCTTTGTAAATTTAAAAACCAAAGTATTTAGCGATCCGTTCAAAACGGAAAAGCGCTCGTCAGCGGGTAAAAATAAAGCGCCGCGCCGATCAGGAAAACGATCGTCAGACCGACCGAGACCGCCGACCGCAGGCCGAAGAAAACGATCTGTTCGACCGCCCGCATCAGCCAGAACAGCGCGATCGCCGCGAGCAGCGTCCGGCCGAGCCCGCTCGTGACGAGATCGTGCCCGTAAAACGCTGAAACATAGGCGAAGACCAGAAAGACCCACATCAGCCGCAGATTCAGAATCTGCATCACGCCGCGATTGATCGGGCCGAGCGTGCGCAGCTCCGTCTTCCAGCCGAAAATCTTCCAGAACAGCAGGTGAAAGAGGAAAAAGGCCAGATTATATAAAGCGCCGATGAAAAGTACGGTCGTCATATTACGAATTGAAGGCATTGACGAGCAGCACGACGCCTTCGGAGCCGGCCCGCCGATCTTTCGCGATTTCCGCGTATTCGGGCGAAAACGCCCATTCCTCGAACGCTTCGCGATCGGGAAATTCCATCAGGACGACTTTTTCGCGGCCGAATTCGCCCTCGACGACCCGCGGATTTTCGTCGGCCGCCAGAAGCCGGCCGCGAAATTGCCGGAAAACGTCCATAAACTTCGCCTGATACCGGCCGTAAGCCGCCGGATCGGTGATCGAAATCTGCGCGATGACGTAAACGCTCATAGATTTTTCGGAGCTTCGGGCCCCGAACCCGGTCAAAAACCGGAGCTCAGGCGGCCGGAAAATTTTCCGTTTGCGTGACCCGCTCGGCCTGCCGAAAATGACGTTTTTCGTGCTCGACGATGATCGTCAGACCGTCGTCGAACCGGTAGGTCATCAGTTTCAGAAACGGCGACGTGACCACGATTTTCCGCCGGTCGACGTTGGCGCAGCGTTCGATCTTCCCGATCAGCTCCGCCTGATGATCGGCGAATTTTTCGATGATCGCGGCGTCGACCGCGCTCGGCGGCGCGATTTTCGGCGTCGGGATCTTGAATTTTTTCTGGTCGGATCTGAGCGATTTGATCAGGAATCCGCCGCCGAAACCGGTCAGCGGCGACCAGTTTTCCCAGAACGAGTTGCGCCGGTCGCCGGCCGCGACGCGGTCGATCTCGTCGAAAAGCAGCTCGTTCGATTTGATCAGATGCTCGAAGCATTGGCCGACGCTCCACGCGTCGGGCGCCGGCCGCCAGTTGAGTCGTTCGGCCGACAGCGCGCCGAAGGTTTTCCGCGCGTCGTCGGAAATCGTCTGCAGTTCGGGGATTATTTCGTTCATAAAATGCCTGCCCTTTATTTCTCAGGTCACCGCGCCCGCCCAGCGGGCGTTCCAGTAAACGTCCGAAAAATCGGCGAGCCGCCGTTTGATGGCGTGTTCGATCTTGCGGACCTCTTCTTCGAACGCGTCGGATTCGACCAGTTTTTCGAGCGCGCTCAATTCGTCGAACTGCGCGAGGACGTTCATCGTCTCCTCGGAAACCCGCAGTTTTTCGAGCTCGTCGAGAAAATTCGGCCGGCCGACCGTCCAGATGCCGGCGTCCGGCGGCCAGATTCCGGCCTTCATCGCTTCGAGCGTCCCGAGCGCGAGACACAGCACGAACGGCTCGAAAGTCTCCGCATCGACCAGCAGTTGTTCGTATTTTTCCGTCATAACAAAACGAATTCGGATTTCGGATTTCGGATTTCGGATTTCGGATTGCTCTCCAACGAAGAATTCTTTTCGCACATTAAATCAATCCCAAAATTGCGGCCGCGGATTTGCCTAAAGTGAAAGATTCTTTTCACACTTTAGACAAATCCGAAATCCGAAATCCGAAATCCGAAATCCATATCAGTTTCTCAGCGGTTTGCCGGTTTTGAGCATCGCCGCGATCCGTTCCTGCGTTTTGCGTTCGCCGCAGAGACTTAAAAAGGCCTCGCGTTCGAGATCGAGCAGATAGCGCTCGGACACGTACGACGCGTGATTCAGATCGCCGCCGCTCAGGATTTTGGCGAGCTTTTTGCCGATCAGCTGATCGTGGTCCGAGATGAACATTCCCTGCCGCATCGTGTGGAGCGCGAGCTTGATCGCGGCCTGCGCCGGCTCGCCCATCACGAAGATGTCGGTCCGCTCGACCGGCTGGACGTAGCCGGTCTCGGCGAGCGCGATGACCTCGGCCTTCGCGTCGGCGATCAGGCGGTCGCCGTTCATCGAGATCGCGTCCGTTTCGCGGATCAGGCCGAAGCTCTGCGCTTCCTGCGCGCTGGTCGCGACCTTGCCCATCGCGATCGTCTCGAACGTCTTTTTCAAAAACGCGAGCGGGTCGGCGTCGGGCGTCGCCTTCGCCTTGTCCATCGCGCGCATCGTCATCTCTTTCGAACCGCAGCCGGCCGGAATCAGGCCGACGCCGACTTCGACCAATCCGATGTAGGTTTCGGCCGCCGCGCGCGTCTTGTTGCCGTGCATCGAGATCTCGCAGCCGCCGCCAAGAGTCAGGCCGAAGGGCGCGGTGACGACCGGTTTCGACGAGTAGCGGAGCCGCATCACGGCGTTCTGCAATTGCCGGACGCCGAGATCGATGTCGTCCCATTCCTCTTCCTGCGCGGCGAGCAGGATCATCATAATGTTCGCGCCGGCCGAAAAAGCGGTGCCCTGATTGCCGACGACCAGCCCGACGTGATTGCGCTCGACCTCTTCGACCGCGTATTTGAGCATCGCGACCGTGTCGCTGCCCAAAGAATTCATCTTCGAATGAAATTCGAGACAGGCGACGCCGTCGCCGATGTCGATCAGGGACGCGGCGCTGTTTTTCTTGATGACGCCGGTCCGGTCCTTGACCGATTTGAGCACGATCACGCCCGGCTTGTCGGCGATTTCCCGGTAGCCGCCGCTGACCAGATCGTAAAAAGACTTCGTGCCGTTCTCGTATTTGTAGAACGTTTCCGCGCCCGAGTCAAGCATTTTCCGGACGTTTTCCGGAACGGCCGCGCCCTCGGCCTCCATCCGCTCGACCGACGCGCGAACGCCGATCGCGTCCCACGTCTCGAAAACGCCGATCTCCCAGCCGAAGCCCCATTTGATCGCGTTGTCGATCTCGACGATCGTGTCGGCGATTTCCGGGATCCGGTTCGCCGCGTAGCGCGAGATCCGCGAGGTCGTCTTCCACAAAAATTCGGCGACGTTGTCCTTGCCCCAGACGAGCGTCTTGATCCGCGACGGCAGGTCTTCGACCTGTTTCGCGGCGTCGATCGAGGCGAACTTCGTCTTCGCCTGCGGCTTGTACTCGAACGTGTTCAGATCAAGCTCGAGAATCACGCGCTTGCCGGTTTCGTCCTTCGATTTCTTGAAGAATCCGCCGTTCGTCTTGTCGCCTAAAATCTTTTTATCCAGAAGAGTCTGGATCATTTCCGGCAGCTTGAAGACTTCGCGGTCCTCGTCGTCGGGAATCGCCGGGTAGAGATTGTTGACGACGTGGGCGGTGACGTCGAGCCCGACGAGATCGGACGTCCGGAACGTGGCAGACGAAGCGTGGCCGATCGCCTTGCCGGTGATCTGATCGACCTCGGTCGGCGTCAGGCCCATCTCGATCATCTCCTTGATCGTCGCCATCATCGAAAAAACGCCGACGCGGTTGGCGATGAAATTCGGCCGGTCTTTGGCCGGGACGACGCCCTTGCCGAGCCGCTGGTCGAGAAAGCCCGAGATCGCGCAGGCGATCTCGCCGTCGGTGTCGGGCGTCGGGATCACCTCGACGAGCTTCATATACCGCGGCGGGTTGAAAAAATGGATGCCGACGAAATGCTTTTTGAAATCGTCCGAAAACGGCTCGGCGATCTGCTCGATCGGGATGCCGCTCGTGTTCGAGGCGATCACCGAGCCGGCCTTGCGGTATTTCTCGACCTCGGCGAATACCTTATGCTTGATGTCGAGCCGTTCGACGACCGCCTCGATCACGAAATCGCAGTCTTTAAGACGCGCCATATCGTCGGTGAAATTCCCGAGCGTGATCAGCGACGCGTTCGACGCCAGCATAAACGGCGCCGGCTTCAGCTTTTTCGCGGCCTCGAAAAGCGATTTGACGATCTGATTGTGGTCCTTCGCGTCCTCGCCCTGCGGCGCGATGTCGAGCAGCAGAGTCGGTATCCCGGCGTTCGCCAGATGCGCGGCGATTCCCGCGCCCATTGTTCCCGCGCCCAAAACGGCGGCTTTTCCGATATTCAGCATAATTCTTTTTCCTTCTCTTTAGATGAATTTAGAGTTGGAAAGATTATAAATGAATGAGCGTTCATTCAGCAAGGAACTGTAACGGAATTAAAGCCGCTTTTTAGAAAAGTGAAAGACTTGACTTAATCAATGAGATGTAAAAATATTGCAAAATCAAATAAGCCGGACTATTTTAAGTATGCGGCCAATAATTTTCAGGCGCTCTGGAAATAAAACCCGGATAAATCGGGCTTTTTAAAATTTCCTTATACTGCAAAAATATTGGTACTTGGTTCAAGCAATAAATTGTCTAAATTGCTACTTATTTCATTATCGACAAACACAAAATTTAAGAAAGTTTTAAATAGACCTATTTGATGTGGAAACCGCTTATAAATAAAGAATCAAAGTTGGATGGACTTAAACAGCGTCTTGATGGAAGCAGTTGTCTGAATCAGCGGTCTATTCTATTAGCGTGTGAAGTTTTTAGTGAAAAGTCGTCTCCGGATGCTGAATTAAAACTTTCGGATTTGCTTGAAGCTTTATGGGTATTGGAACTTATTATCGTTTCAAAAAGATTATCCTATGATGGAACCTTACCCGTCAAAGATTTATTAATCATCGAGAAAGAAACAACTAAACTAATACGTGGAACACCTTACCGTAACGATTTTTGGGGAGCGATTAAGCCTCGTAATGAGAAGGAACAAATCGGATTTATTAAGGCTGCGGCCCTAAAAGCCCTGGATGATTTAGGAGTTTTGCCGAATAGCGCCGCTCCAAACGATCGAAATGTTCCGGTTTTTCCTTCTTTGGACAAACCGCTCGATACTGAAAGCACCCGGATCTTCTTTGAAAAAATTACCGAACTAAAAAACTCGATAACAAAAAAAGAAAATAAAACAGTCAGTCAGGACGAGATAATTTTTTTATTGAACAGTCGGTTTCGAGGAAGCAAATGCGTTGCCGGACTTGCCTCGTTAGGCAAAGACGGCATCGAATCGGCCCTTAAAATTCCCACACTATACAAAATAAGTGCGGAATCTGCTGCGGGAGCGCTGATTAATCGGTTTCGATTCACTTATGTCAGGCAATTGTCCTTTGGCGCAAATAGTCTATATGTCCCGGCGGGTCGTTGGAAACAACTATCCGAGCTTCATGCCATTTCATTTGCCGATACGGTTCGCAAACATTTTCAAAATCTATATACCGATACCGTAAGTAAAGAAATTAAGGAGCAAATGGCGGGCGAGATCGGAGAAGACCACAATATAACAATTGCGCTTCCGCCGATTGGTTTATTTGCTTTAATGAAAGCAAACCCTCGGTTAGGAGCCCGGGGAATCGTCGAATCGGCAATCGATATTTTTTATGATTACGGACGTCTGTTCCGGCAGTTTTGGAAGAAAACTCGCCAAATTACGCCTCCGGATCAGGGCTGGACAATAATGACGGGAAATAAGAATCTGGACAACATAAGCGAAAAAATAGAATGCCTGTTAAGTGATGAGCTAGGAAAGCTTGAGAAAAAAGCTTTAAATCAAAACTCCAGAAATTGCTCGGTGCTTGAGCAATATATAACTCCGATTGTTAAAGCTGGCAGCATGATAGGCGGCGGAATCATCGGGAACATAGCCGGGGCTGAAACCTCTATCGGCCCTTTGCTTGGCGGTGCTTTGGGAGGAGCAACAGGTTGGACTATCGATCATTGTTTTGCAAAAGTAAGGGGGAAACTGGTCGGTCATCTTGACGAATATCGGGCTTTGGACGAGGAATTATTGCGTTCGTATTCCGGACAAATCCGGCTGGATAAAATTGAAGCGAAGGTATTTGAAACGCTTCGACGAAAATTGGTCTAATCAGAACAAGGAAAAACACTTATATCAATCGGCATTTCTGACCGTCAATCTTGATTTGCCGGAAAATCCTTTGATAAAATTCCTCCCGTCAATAAATTTAACGGATCTTTCCGCCGGAAGAATTATCATTTCCGCTTTTTGAGCGTGCCCTTCAGAAAGAGATTGAACGGGCGCGCGGTCGTGTAGCCGAGCAGGCGGCCGAGCTCGCGGCCGTCGGGCGTGAAGACGACCATCGCCGGGATGCCGCTGCCGCCGCGGCTCGCCGGCCGGCTGTCGAAAAGCTGTGCGTCGTCGGGGTTTTCGTCGACGTCGATGTCGACCTTGACGAAGCCGTCGAGCGTGCGTTTGACGGCCGCGTCCTGCATCGCGCCTTCCTCGATATACCGGCAGTAGGTGCACCAGACGGCCCCGAACACGAGCAGGACGAGCTTTTCGGATTCCTTCGCGTCATCGAAGGCTTTGGCCGCTTCCGTGTTTTTGATCTTCGAAAGATCGATCGTTTTTCCGGCGGCGGCCTTCGTCTGCGCGTGCGCGGCGGCGGCGCTGAATAAAACAAGCAGTAAGAATGTCAGATATTTGCGAAAAAGAGTAGGCATCGGTTTCAACTCCGGGTGATCGTGATTTTGAGCCGGCTCCGCAGAAATCGACGCGAAATCGGTTTTTTATCGATAAATACGTAAAAACGCGGCGTCACCGGAAAATTTTCCCAACGACGCCGGATTCTAAAGCTCAGAAAGCGGTTTGATGCCTGATCAAACCGTCACTTTTTTAGGGACAGCCCGGTTCCGGGATGCAGATCGCCCAGCAGTTGCCGAGTCCCAGATCGCGCATACAGGCCGGCACGTTCTTGTACGGATCGTTCGGGCCGCCGCTGTTTTCAAGACACCAGGCCTCGGCTTCGGCGCAGACACAGCAGCCCGGCGCGGCCGCGACCGGCGGCGTTTTGGTGAAAATCATAAATGCCAGCCCGGTCAGCAAAAAGCTCAGGATCAGCATTTTGCGAAAAATTTTCGAAGTGATTATTTTCTTCATATTGTTCTCCTTCAGGTGATTTTTGTTGAACGTTACAGTCGGTCGATCACGTCCTGTTCTTTTTCAGGAAGCAATTTACCAACCCATGAATCGGAAACTTCCCCCTTTTCGTTGACTAACATCAAAGTAGGAGTTCCCTGCGCGTTGACCGCATTCAGGGAAGCGCTGCGGACATTTTCGATCGGCAGTTCGTTTTCCTTGAGATAGCGGCCACTTTCCTCCGGGGAATTAGGTAATACGGCGATCACTTTCACTCCCTTTTCAGAAGCCTTCGGTATTAATGTTTTATAAAAAGGCATACTTTCCGTACAGAAACGACAGCCCTTTTGCAACACCAACAAAAGCGTTTTCCGATTCGCCTGCCAATCGACCTCGGGCAGATCGATCTTCGTGCCTTTGGCGATTTCCCGGATCGGCGCCGGCTGAACGGACGCCGGCAGCAGGAACTTTTGAATCAGAAAATACGCAAATAAGATTGCGACCAGAATGATGACAATATTGGTTATGAGTTCTATTTTTTGGGAAATTTTACCTGCCATGGGAGTTTCTCCATAAATTGAATTATTTTTTTGGTGTCCCCATCATAGTAAACAGACGTCTTACGAGTCAATAGTTTTTTGAAATTTTAATATTTTTTTATTTTTTTCGCCTATCGTCCCGGAATCGCCGCCGGCCCGCAAAAAAACGACCGGCACCAGACCGGTCGTTTTCAGATTAAACTTCAATCGCCGCATTACATAGGCATACGAACAACCTCTTCGATCTTGGTCGTGAGCAGAGCAAGGCCGCCGCCGTTTTGTTTGGCGCGGTACATCGCGACGTCGGCGACGCGGAGCAGCTCGGTCAGATTCTTCCCGTCCTCGGGATAAAAGGCCGCGCCGATGCTGAGATCGGCGACGAGCGTGTGCGCGCCGACCTGAAACGGCCGCTGGACGTTGTCGAGCAGCCGTTCGACGACGATCTCGACGCCGTGCGCGTCGCATTTGTTGAGCAGCAGCCCGAACTCGTCGCCGCCGAGCCGCGCGACCGTGTCGGGCTTTCTGAGGACCGACGCGAGCCGCGCCGCGACGTATTTCAAAAGCTCGTCGCCGGTTTCGTGGCCGAGCGTGTCGTTGACCGCCTTGAAACGGTTGAGATCGATATAGAGCAGCGCGAAGCCGTCGCCGGTTTCCTGCGCCTTTTCGATCGCGCGCTCGACCTCTTCCTGAAATTTGCGGCGGTTGGCGACGCGCGTCAGCGGATCGTGAAAGGCGAGCGATTCGAGCGACAGCAGATACTGGTAGCGGTCGGTGATGTCGCGGATCGTGATGATCCGGCCCTTGAGATGGCCGCCGCGATTATGCATCGGCGTCGAATCGATCGCCAGAAAACGCGTCTTGCCGAACAACGTGACCTCGATCTCGCCGAGCGTCCGCGGATTTTTCTCGTAGAGCTCGATCGCCGACGGCCACGGGCCGAACGCCTCGCGAACGTGGAGGCCGATGACCTCGACCGGATCTTTGGCGAGCCCTTTCGCGGCCGCCGGGTTGATGTCGCGGATCACGTCCCTTTGATCGAGGATCAGCACGCCGTCGCGGATCGTCTGAAAAACGGCCTCGTAGCCGATCGGATTGCTGCCCAGAAACTGGTAGCGAAAGACCGCGTAGGCGACGACCGAAAAAAAGATCGGGATGCTCAGCGGCGTGTAGCTGACGTCGCCGAAAAGCTTGAAAACGCCGATCACGTTGACGACCAGCGGGATCGAAAACGAGACGAAAAGCAGCAGAATCTGTTTGCGGTAATTGCGCGACGCGCGGCTGAACTCCATCAGGATCGTGCCGAGCACCGTCAGCATCACGCCGTAGCAGTAAGGCAGGTGAACGAACCAGAAATAAGGGCCGTATTCGACCTTCGGCAGATCGTCGAACCGGAATTCGATGCTCCGGAAAAACAATTGATGCCACGAATTCGTGACCATCGTCAGCCACGTCGCGCACGGCACGACGAGCAGCAGCGCGAGCTTCCGGCGGCCGATGTGCTTGCCGCAGTATTGAAACGTGAACACGAGCAGACTGACCGGCAGCAGCACGATCCCGAGATAACGAATCTCCTCGCCCGCCCATTTGCCGGCCATAGTCGTACTCAAACGACAAACGACGTCGCCCAGCAGCCAGGTTATCGAAATCACGCTCGCCGCCATAAAGGCCCGGCTTCCGCGCGTCTGCGGATTGCGCCACGCGTAAAGGTTGATAAAGGTCGAGACGATGATCGCAAAAATAAGATAAATTACATAAAAATTCAATGGATTCGACATTCCTCGATAAAAGCTTTCGTGTTAAGACTCGGACTTCGGTTTGGGCTTTTTATAGGGGTTTGAAGAAGAAAATAACAGGGACGGGCCGCAGCGGCCACATTCAATAATACCTTAAAGAGGCGCCCGATTTCAACCTAAATTATGTCGTAAAATATTGTCCGGCATTATCTTCCGGATTTCCGGCGGTTGCGTTCGAGAATCAACGCCAGCGCCAGATTGCGCTCGTTGAGCTTTTTGTTGAGCAGCGTTTTTTCGGCGTCGTCCGCGGAAAGTCTTATTTTTTCGCGGAGCGCGCCGATTTCTTTGAGCAGCCCGACCTCTTCGGGCACGAACTCGTGATCCTTGAGCATTTGATAACCGGCGCGGATCTCGGCCGGCGCGGCGAAGTAATCGTCGAGATCGAGCGGCTTGCCGGCGTTTTTGAGATTGTCGAACTTGCCCTCGGCGATCGCGTTTTTGATCTGCTCGTCGAGCAGTTTTTCGAGCGACATACGGTTTTTCAGTCTGAAGTCTGAAGTCTTGAGTCTTGAGTCAAATCGATGACTCAAGACTCAAGACTTCAGACTCAAGACTCCACTTAACGATATTTTACCGCAGCGCGCCGCCGGCTGTCATTCGAAAAGTCGGGACGCGAGCGGGACCGGGCGCCGCGCAATAATTTTTTGTCGGGGCCGAAAAAAATGGTTGACAACCCGGAAAACGGGTTTATAATGCTTTCGTTGCAACACAAGAACGTGGATCATTTCCTCAAGAATTAAGGACGCCTCAAAAAATACTCACGTCTCCAGTTTCTTGTCCGAATCGGATTCCCGTTCTAAAACTCACAAACACACTAAACGGAGAATAAAAAAATGAAAAACCTTATCATTCTGGTCTTGACGACCATCTTTTTGAGCGTTTCTCTTTATGCTCAAACGACCACGACGACCACTTTACCGAAAACCGAAACCACGAAAAGAACGGTTTTCCGCGCCACCAAGGAACAAATCACGCAGGCCCAAAAGATGCTGCAGTCGCCCGAAACCGGCAAAATGGACGACGTCTTTCGCGACGCCGTGAAGAAATATCAATCGGCCAACGGCCTCAAGGCGACCGGCTCGCTCAACCGCGCGACGCTCGAAAAGATGAGCATCCCGCTGACCGACCGCCAGAAGACGATCCCGGTCGATCCGAAGTCCTTCGCGACGGCCGACGACAACAAACCGAAAGCCAAACGCGGGCCGGTCTTCAAGGCGACGAAGGATCAGATCGTCGCCGCCCAGCGGCTGCTTCGCGAAAAAAACCTGTTCGCGAGCGAACCGACCGGCACGCTCGACTCGTCGACGCGCGCCGCTTTGAAAGCCTTTCAGGAAGCGAACGGCCTCAAGGCGACCGGCACGCTCAATCAGACGACGCTCGAAAAAATGGGCATCGCGCTGACCGACAAGCAAAAGGCGAACGCGGCAAACTGATTTCGGATTTCGGATTTCGGATTTCGGATTTCGCTTTCCGACGTAAATTTCGACGAAAAGCGGGATTTGTTATTCGATGAAGACGTCCGTTCGGAAATAAACCGATTCCGCCGGCCGGCCGGCGGGCTTCGGGAAAGGCGGGCCGCAAAATCCGGCGAAGGATGCGAAAAGAGTCGAGAAATCTTCGAATCCATTTCTTTTCGCGGCTTTTCGCGGATTCTGCGGGCGCTCGAACCGGAGGCCGCGCGCGCCGGCGGGCCGAATCGAACAGGATCGTTTTCGAAGCGTCGTTTCTTCCGCCGGACGGAACGCGGCGAACGTCGTCTATAAAATAAGGCAGGTATTCGGCTGTTCGGTCATCGACGGATCGACGGCGGAATCGGCGCTTCGAAATCGAGAGCGAACGGCGGCTGTCCGCGCGGAATCCGCCGTTCGTCCGGTCGATTTTTGCAATTTCACGCTTTTCTGCATTATATTGGCTCTGAATTCCGAATCGACAATCAGAACCGTTATGCAGGAAACGAACGTCTATTTTTACATCACGCCCGTCGCGCTGATCTTTCTGCTGCTCGAAATCGCCGCCTGTCTCGTCTTCAGGCGCCGCTACATCACGTTTACCGAAGCGGTCGCGAACTTCGGCACGCAGCTCGGCAACCAGACGACCAACGTGCTCGTGATGATCGGCGTTTATTACGTCTACGGCTATTTGTGGGAGCATTTCCGCATCTTCACGATCCCGGTCAACTGGTGGAGCTCGATCCTGCTGCTGCTCGGCGTCGATTTCGTTTTCTACTGGGTGCATCGCTGGGGCCACGAGATCAACATTTTGTGGGCCGCGCATTCGCCGCATCATTCGGCCGAAGAGATGAACTTCTTTGTCGCCCTGCGCGCGAGCGTCACGCAGCGGCTCTGCTCGTTTCTGTTTTTCTGGGTGCTGACGATCGTCGGCTTCGAGCCGGCGCATATCTACACGGTCGTCGCGATCCATCTCTTCATCGCGTTTCTGCACCACACGGAGTTCGTCCCGAAGCTCTGGCGGCCGATCGAGTTTCTGTTCACGACGCCCTCGCATCACCGCGTTCATCACGGCGTCAACCGGCAGTATCTCGACAAGAACTACGGCGAGTTTCTGATCATCTGGGACCGGCTTTTCGGCACGTTCGAGGTCGAGGACGAAAAGGTCGCTTACGGCATTCTCGATCACCCGCAAACGTGGAATCCGATCTACATCAATTTTCATTTCTACATCGTTTTGTGGAGATACGCGGTCGCCGCGCCGTTCTGGTGGGACAAGCTGAGGATCTGGCTGATGCCCGCCGGCTGGGTCCCGCGCGGGCTCGAAAAACCCGAGAAGCCCGACATCACGGCCGCCAATCAGGTCAAGTTCCGCCCCGAAGCGTTCGCCGGCGCGAAAATCTACCTGACGCTGCAAGTCGCGCTCGGCATCGCGCTGATGATCGGCGTGATCGCCAACGTCTATCACTGGAGCGCCGGCGAAAAATGGCTCGGCGCCGGGCTTTTGTGGTGGCAGATCGTCAACTGGAGCGGCATCCTCGAAGCCAAATCGTGGGTCCGGATTTCGGAAACGCTCCGCAGTCTCGCGACGGCCGCGGCGGTCGTCGTCTTCAGCGAAATCTATCAGCCGTCGGCCCTGCTGTTCGCGGTCGCGGCCGTTTCGCTGTTCTCGATCTTCTGGACGCTCGCCTTTTTCCGGCCGACCGCGCCGAAACCGGCCGCCGCCTGATCACTGGACTTCGAGACTCAATCGTTTCGCTCGGCGAGCTCGCGGCAGTCGAACTTTTCGCAGATGCCGCCGAAATAATGGTCGAACAATTCGGTCTCGTCCTTTTTCCTGATCATCAGTGCCGAAAGATATTCGAGATGATCGAGAAACTCGGCCAGATATCGCAGGTCTTTTCCCTGATACGGAAAAGCTCTGACATTCTCAAATCTCTAAAACCCTTATAAAATAAGGACTAAAACAAGGTCGTCAAAACTGCTTAAAATCCACTTTTACCTAAGAATTGTACTGAGAGCTTGAAAAAATGACGAAATTTTGCCGAAAAACGAGAAAACCGTTGCCGAACGTTCGCGGGTTTGTTAAGCTTTTGCTTATGCACCCCCGACTCACTTTCGAACGCTTTTGCGTCTGGTTTTTATATCTGAAATTATTCGTTTTTACGGCCTTTGTCGGCGTATCCGCCGCGAATTTTCCGTTTTATCGCTTTTTATCCTTTTTCACCGGTATTTTTTGACGAAAAATCGGAGCGTTCGTTTCGATGTGCTCAGGAAGCGTTTCGGACGATTCGCGCGCGCTATTCGTTTGCCGAAAGCAGCTTTTTATCGATCATCCAAGTCGAAGCCGAAAGCATTTTATCGATCCCGTAAAGGGCAGTCCAGAAGCGGGCCTTCGTCAACTCGTCAAGAAAAAGAAAATAATTGATGTTTACGTAAGAAAGATCGTCCGGCACGTCGAAGCCGAATCTTTCGAAAGAAGCGAGGTAAAGCCTTATGCCCAGCACCAGAGATTTTCGCTCTTTGTGGGTCATCGAACCGATCGAGGACGAATATTCATTTAATTGGAGAGTCGTTCCGAAACTGATAAGATCCGGCGTGTCGAGCTTCATACTGACGGCGACGCCGTAAGATGCGTCGGGGGCGATATTCAGAACCCACGCGTCGCCCGGGTTCTGAATCTCCCGGATCGCGCATTTGCCTTCGAGTGCCCAGTTTTTCACCTTGAGTCTGATGTCTTCGAATTTATTGTATTTCGCCACAAAAAATGCTCCGTTTCCGATTTTATAGTTTTGAGAAATCATAGTATCAGAAAATCAAAAACAGAAATACCCGCAGCAAGAGGTTTTATTTTTTTCTTTTGAGCCCCCTGCGAATCGCCGGACCGACCCCTGCGCCGGCCGGCGGCGTATCGTCCGCCATCCGCGCGCGCGCCTTGTCCCGGTCGACCGGGCCTTTGAAAAGCCGCGGGAACGACATATCCATCACCGATCTCAAGTAGACGTTTGCCTCCCCTTCGGTCGGTTTGTCCTTCTGGTCGCGGTTGACGCCGAGGTTATGAAGAATATCGCCGGCCATCGGGTTAAGTTCGAGCGCGCCTTCGAGAAGCGACCGGCCCGCGCCGGCTCCCTTCGGAAGTTCCGCTTTCCAGAACGTGGCGCCGAACTCGCCGTTGCTTTCGCGCATCGCCTTAATTTGCGGCTCGCGGCCGGTCAGACCGATAAAGCCGGCGTGGACGGCCGGGCCGGTCGTGATCGGATGCAGCAGCGAGTTGATGGCATCTTTTTCCCCTTCCTCCGCCATTTGCGTTTTAGTTCCGCCCAAAACGGCCGTATCGTAAATTCCGGTCAGGCCGAGCGCGCGGCCGCCGCGCTCGACGAGCGGCGAGAAAAAGCCGAGACCGACATAGGCGGTTTTTTCGTTATCGCCGAAAATCTTTTTAGCCAGGTCGGATTTTCGGTCGTCGTCATTCAAAGGAATTTGCATAAACCGCGAATCCTTGTCATCCCACGGCAGTTTTTGCCGGTAAAGCAAAGACAGGGCGATCCACATCGCGACAAGCCCGAGAACGCCCGCGCCGAACTGCTGCTGAAGCCGGGCGGCGATTCGATTTGCGAGCGGCAGATCCTCGTTCGGCATCGGCGTTTTGCCGAGCCACATCAGAACGCCGTTTTTCCACATCTGCGAGCCGGCCGTAAAGAACGGCGCGATGTCCGAACGCTTCAGCGAACGCGACAACTGCGATTCCATCGCGCGGGAATAAATCCCGAGCTGGTTGACGAAATCCGCCATCTCGGAATTCGAGGCTTTCGGGTTGATGTGCTTTCCGATTTTCCACATCACGATTCGTGCCCGGATGTCCAGACCTTTCGGGCCGCTGATCGCCGGGCCGAGACTCGTCATTTTCCGGTGCGCGCCGAGCCGCGCGGCGAGTTTCTTCGAGTAAGTTTCCCGCCCGTAACGCGCCGGGATCACGCCCGCGTCGGCCATCTCCCGCAAGATGGCGGGATCGACCTTTTCAGGATTTGTAAAGGCGAGATGCAGGAGCGTCGTCAGCCATTTCGTCGCCGGCGTATTGCCGATCGTGCGGCTCGCGATGTCTTTGCCGACGTAGGGCGTCGTGCCGATGACCGACCCGATCACGTTCGCCGAGTGAAAAACGGCGTCGAAGATGCCGGCCGCGCCGACGCGGTTAAGGACGCGGACGACCTTTTGAACGGCGTTCGGATCGGGCGTTCCTTCGAAAACCGGCGTGAGCTCTTTTTTGAGCCACAGCGGGGCGGCGTACGGGACGCCGGCGATCCGCATCACGCCGGCGGTTTTGCCGCCGATCGCGGTCGGCGTCGGCGCGCTTTTCGTAACAGGGACAATCAGGCCCGCGACTTGAAGAGCGTTCACCGTGTCGACGAGATTGCGGGCGTGGATCGCTTCGGCGATCTCCTGCGGGGTTTTGCCGGCGGCCGTGGTCTGCGACGGGTCGAGACCGGTCAAAAGATGCGCGGTCAACTGGGCCTGCTCGCCGGCGAGCTTCAGGACGGCGTTGTAGGCGTCTTCGTCGGCGTGACGGAGCTGCTGGAGGTTCTTGTTGACGACGTTCTCCAGCGCGCGCGTCGGCGAGAGATTCGTCGATTTGGCGAGCGTTTTGTCGAGAGCATCCAGAATTTTGCGCGTCGCGGTCGCTTTGGCGAAAGCTATTTCAGTGCTTTTTCCACTTCCGTCCAGAACGCCGCCTCGTCGAACTGCGGGGAGGAAATCGGAGTTTCGCGAAGTAGAATCTGCGCGGGTTTCAGAGCTTCCGGGCCCAACTGCTCCCGAACCTTCATCAAAAGCACCGTCCGATCCACCTGTGATGGCGTCATTTTCTCCATTGCGGGCGTCAAGTTTTCCAGAAATTCGTTCATATTTTTCGATTCCTTTATCGGCGCGTTCGCTGATGTCCTGATACCGCTCGCGATAATCTTCGGGGCTTACTTCGTGCTTGGCAAGCTGCTCATGATGAAGCGCTTCGATTTCGTCAACCTCATTCCAACTGATGCCCAATTCCTCCGCAGCATCGTCGCGTCCTAGTTTTCCGATGATCTCGTTATGAATGGTATAGGCCGATCCGTCCCGGTACGCGCCTTCTTTTAGATTCTGAAACGCTTTATTGTACGAGTCAAGCGCCACGTAGGGCTTGAGGCTCCGGTTCGTGTGATTTCTGACGCGAAAGTCCGCCCGGTGCAGGAGTTCTTCCTGCGTCGCGTATTTCGTGACGCGCCCGAAACCTCCGAGCACGGCCGCCGCGTCGCTTCCTGCGCCATTCCACGCCTCGCTGAATTTAGCCATCCGGCGGCCGAGCGGCGGGCTCAGGCGCGCGAGCTCCCCGGCGAACCGGTCGAGCTCGCGCCCGATCAGTTCTTTTCTTTCCGGGTCGGCGTAAAATCCGTAAAACATCGACGGGTCTTCGCCCTGCACCTTCATAATCGCCAGCCGGAAAAGCGTCATCCCTTCGGGGTTTGCCGTAAAAAGACCGTCCGCGACCGAAAAGGTCGCGTTGCGCGCCAGATCGCGAACGCGCGCCTTGGCGAGCCGGTCGAGCGCCTCGAACGCCCGCGCGGCGTCGGCATCGAAGCGTTTCGATTCGATGCTTTCCGCTTTATCTTTGGCGGCGGCCATCTGTGGCCCGGATTTTTTGACAATATCCTGCTCATTTAGTATTCTGGAAGTACCGGAGGCAACGGTTTTCTCTATGGGCAATTGTAGCCCGGCAGACTGAAACCACTTCCGGCTTTTTTCTTTGTTAGCATACCTCAGCAGTCCTTTTTCAAACCATCTCTTAAAATCCGCTTTATCGTTTCGTCCGTATGCGCTCAGTATCGGGTTGACGTCGATGTGCTCGATTTTGCCGTCGGGCATCAAGACGACCGTCACCGGCCGGCCGCGGTTATCGAAAAGCGAGGTTACGACGACTTTCGAGCCGTTTTGCTTGGCGGATTCGAAAACCATCACGGGGCTTGCGATCTGGCGCGGGATCTGTTTCATGATCGCCGGGCTCAAATCGTGGTCGCGCATCGCTTTGGCTATAATCGACGGCGTAATCGTAATCAACCTGTCGGTAAACCCGAGTTTTATTAAAACCTGCGGCGTATGACCGAGAACCCTTTTAGGCTGCGCCCAGTCCCCGTCTTTGACGAAGTTATCGACCGCGCGAAACCACGACGCCTCATGCTCGTAAAAATCCGGCGGATAAAAGGCGTCATCCGGACTGGCTTTTGCAAAAGCTATTCCAGATTCGCCGGGTAATCGTCGATCAGCGCCGGATTCCTTTTGCGTCTCGCCTTCGCTATTTTTTTGTATCGCTCCCTGATCGGCGCGACTTTCGGCGCGAGCAGCGCTTTCCTCAGTTCTTCTTTGAAAATTTCGGAAGGCTTCGTCGAATGCGTTTTTGACGGCGGTTTGGCCGAGTTTTTCATATTTTTTACTTAAGTCGAATATTTCGCGCCTTAAAGAAATCGGCACGTCCTTTAATGATTTGACCGAATTATAATCTATTTTTTCTAAGATCGGCGTCAAAGCGTCCGTGAAAGCGTTCCGGTCGGCGAACCATTCGGTCTGGTGATTCATCGCCGCGACGAGCGCGTCGATCGCGTCGTCCGGCAGCCGGTCGGCGTGATTTTTCAAAATACCGTCGTAATCTTCCGGCGAAAGGTTCGACGAACGGCTTTTGCCGCCGAGACTCGCCAGATGATCCATCACGGCATTGACGGAATTGGCGCGGTCTTTCTGATCGAGATCGAGACCGAAACCACGGCCGAAAGAGTCGAGCAAGGACGAATCGCGGCCAAGCATCGCGCGGCGCAGATGGAACGACGTCTGACCGTATTCGCCCTTCGGCCCGAGCGGTTCGATTCCGTGCTCGGCAAGATCCGCCTCGTCGCCCGAGCGGCGCAGCGCGGCGCGCTGCGTGTGGTTTGCAGGTTTTGCGGGCGATTCGGCTCTTTGCCGGCTTTCCGCATCGAATTTGTTGAGCTCGTCCGCAAGGCTCGGTTCTTTGACAGCCGTCGCGCGAGACTCTTTCGGGGCTTCGACGGACACGAACGGGTTTGCCTCCTCCTCCTCCGCCGCCGGCGCGGTTTCTTTTGCCCTTGATATTTTACCCGGAAGACGATAGTCCGGCAGCATCTTTTCCAAGCCGCCCGCGTGAAGCCACGCGCGAAACCGGTCGAAATCCATTTCTTCTTTTTTGCCGTCGATTAACGGGTAAAACCTGCAATTATTCATTTTACTTTAGCCGTTCGCCTTATCGCCGATAAATTGATCCAGAGCAAGGATCGCCGCCGCGTCGCCCGCGCAGCGTTCGAGCCGCGCCAGATAATCGCCGTATTCGCCGATCGATTCCGTCTGGATCTCGATGAATTTCAGCACCCTCGTCGCCGTCGTAATGTCGCGGATATCGTCTTCGAGCCGATCGTACATATCAGCATAGAAGTCGCCGAGATCTTTTTCGGTCTTAAAGGCGAGCTGAAGCGCATCGCCCAAAGTTTCGGGCCGTTCCTTGATCAGAGGAAGCTGCGGGATCTCGGCCATATCCGACCGGTCGTTCAGGTAATCGCGCCAGATCCCGAAATGCACGAGCTCGTCCGCCGCCTCCTGCTCGAACCATTTTTGAACGCCGAAAAAGCCGGCGCTCTGCATGCAGGCCGCGATCTGACGGTAAAGATGCGAGGCAAACAGTTCGAAGTAGACCGCCTTCTGGACGAGTTTCCGCGCGTCCGCGCCGAGTAGTGATTTTAATCGCATATTTTCTCCAAAATTCCTTTTTCTTCCATTCTCCGGACAATCTCCGCGATGTTGCCGTTGATCCGGCGCGCGCGCTCGAAACCGGAGCCGTCGTAATCGGATTTCATCTGTTTGAGCGCGGCCTGACGCTCTTCTTTCGGCATTTGAGCGAGAGAGTCGATCTTTTTGAACATCTCGACCGGCGCTTGTACAGGCGCGTTAGGCTCAGTTTTCGGCGTTTCCGGCGCTTTTACAGGTTCCGCTTGCACCGGTTCGGGCGCGGTTTGTACATCCGGCGGAATATTATTCTGCATATTTTCCGCGCCGTTTGCCCCCTCAGTCGGAGCCGTCGCGGGGGCGGCAACGGAATTCTCGCCCGCCGCCAGATTCGTTTGTTTAAACCGCTTCGTCAGAACATTGTCCGCGACTTTTCGTTCTTCGAGATGCCTGACGCCCTTCATCTGCGCCTTGACGTCCTCGGCGACCTGTTTGGCGATGCCGTAGATCGCGCCCGGTTCGACGTTGAGGCGCTTTGCCAGATCGTCGCGCATTGCCGACAAATCCTTGACGCGCGAATCTCCCGCGCGCTGGCCGCCGCCGCGCATCGCCTTCTTTTCGTTGGCGTAGTAGTCGTAAAGGTCGCGCTGCGCTTCGGAATCGAACGTCAGCGTGGCGTCGTTCGTGCCTGCGCGAAAATTGCGCGAAAGGTTCGTCGGCGCTTTTTTCTCAAGCGCGCCGCCCGTCTGCCGACTTTCCGTGTCGAACTTGTTTAAATCGTCGGCGACCGTATTTCTGTCCGCCACTGTCGTTTCGGATGAGGCGGATTTTGTTTGCGGCAGAACGTCGTTCGTGCTTTCGGGTGCGGTTTGTTCAGGATTTTTTGCATCTTTAACTTCGAGTGTTTTCTTCGGCGCGGCATCCGCGTTTCTGCGGTTCGCCATCTCATTTTCGATCAGATTGCCGGCCTCGACCGGCGAGTAACCGGCTTCGGTCAGCGATTTGAACGTAACCGAAACGTCCGACTCGTCTAAGGTTTTGACGATATCTTCGCCGCCTGAAGGTTTCGGCGGTTCGGGCTGAACGGTTTCGGTCTTTGCCGCGTCCTGCGGGGCTTCGGGGAGCGCTTTGCGGGTTTCTTTCGCGCGGACGGGCTCCCCGTCGCCGGCGACGCGATAAACGCCGTCGGCGTCCGGCGTCACATCTTTAACGTTCGAAAGATCGAATTCGGCATCGACGGCAGCGGGCGGAACTTCGCCGTTCAGCAGTTCGACGCTGCCGTCTTTGTTGACCGTCGCATTGACCGTTTCACCGGTTCTGCGGTTGCCGAATCTGAAGATTTTGCCGGCGAGGTCTTTCATTTCCCCGAACCGCCGGCCGTCCATCAACACGTCGGTCAAAGCAAGCAGGATCGCGCTTTTCGCGGCGTCGGCGTTTGACGCGCCGAACCCTTTTTCGATGGTGAATCCGCCGACGCCGATCGTGCCGATGCGCGCGCCCGTGCCGAACAGTTTCGACGCCAGCACGATGTCCGGCCCCGCCGTCCTACCGGCATCGAACACGGGATTGACCAGTGCCCGCGTGAATCCTTTTTCGGCCAGAGCTTCGATTTTCGGCGCGGCGGAAAACAGGCCGCCCAAAAGCATCCCTTTCGCCGTGTCTTTTCCGACTTCGAGCGGGTTTTTACCCTGTCCGGCCGACCGAAGGCCCGAATCGACGCCGAAGCCGACGACCGCGCCGCCGGGAAGCGCGGACAAGGCCATATATTTCGGCACTTCGACAAGACCGGAACCGGCAAAACGGTTGATTTGTCCGATCAAGTCGGGGTTCGCGGCGTTCGCCTCGAAGATGCGCGCCCCGTTGCCGAGTTTTTGAAGATTCGTGAAAGCGCCGTCGCCGTAACCGGTCAAATTGGAAAAAATGCGGGCCGCGCCCGCGCCGTAGTCGCCGACGTTTTCGGCGAGCGTGCCGAGAAACGAACCGGTCAGCTCGCCGTATGAATTCGAAGGGTCGCGCATCGCGGCGCCCATATCTTCAAGCTGCTTTCGCCCCTCCTCGGAAACCTGAGCGTCCCTGAGCAATCGATACTGCTTGTCGATGTCGGCTTGTGTTCCGCCCGCCGTCGGCGAGGTGCGGACGTATTCTTCGGCTTTGGCGTAAAGATCCGGGTCGATGCCGCGATTAATCAGGTCTTGTTTTTTCGCCGCTTCGCGCTGATAGTCGTCCGTGCGAAACCGCGCGTCGAGCTCGTTCTGGTTCTGCGGATCGATTTGCATCGGATCGCGCAGCGCCGCATTCATCGAAGAATCCGTCTGCCGTTCGCTAAATTCCTTTTTGAGCGGTTCGGCCGGATCGTCCGGCGTTCCGCCCAAAAGCCAGTTGACGAGCCCGCGGCTGTAGGACACGGTGTAGTTATTGCCGTGCGTTCGGATATATTCGGCGGTTTCCTTGTCGCCCATCGCGGCGAGTTCCGCGTCGTTCTGCTGCAAAAGGCCGCCCTGCCCGGCTTGCATCTTCCGCATCGCGTCGTCCACGCTGAGGCCGTAGCGGGCGGCGACGGGCGCAAAGGTGGCGCGAAAGATATAATCCCGCAAATTCATCCCCGCAGGTTTTTTCGACAAATCGACACGGTAGCTTCCCGCCGACGAGTCGAGCGATTCCTGCACGTTTTTATACGTTTTAACGTTCGGGGACTGGATTTCCTGTACGGCATCGGGCGGAATGACTGCCGGCGGAGCCGTTTGGCTGACGTTCTGCGCCCGAAGCGCCGGCGCGTCGACCGTCGCTTTGACTTCCACGCCTTTACCGAAATCCGCATTTTGGCTCGCTTCTTTTTGCACGATCGCGCGGTTTTCAGGCGTGTCGGGTAAATTTTTGTATTTGAGGACGGCGATCGTATCCTCTTCCGAAAGACCGGGAACAGCGGTTTGCGGCGGCGCGGGCTGCTGGTTTTGAGCGACTGGTGCGGATTGGTCGACCTGCGTCGCCGGCACGACGCGCGGGCGGACGGCAAGGGTCGGCGCGGTCGGCTGCGGCGGAGTGTCGATCGCCGGCGTCGGAATGTAGTTGATTGGAGTTTGTTGGGGTTCGAGCGTTCGCACTTGTGGCGCGATCCGGGGAACGGTTTGCGGGACGGGTTCTTCGCCGCCGATAACCGGCACCTGATTGCCTTCTTTGTTAAATACGGGCGCTTTGACCGCAACAGGCGGCGTTGCGGCGTTCTGCGGATTTGTGGGCGGCGGGCCGATGCCGGCCGCCTGATCGAGCCCTTTTTTAAAATCGTCGATTCCGTTCGTCGTTGCGGATTTTGCCGGCACGATCGAATCGAGTCCTTTGAGAAAGTCGGCGAATCCGTCTTTATTCGGTTTTTGTCCTTTCGTGCGGCCTAAAACGCCGTTTGTGTAATCGCGAAACGACGGGTATTTTTTACCCTTGTAATACTGCGGTGTCGGATCGTCGTAACGGCCCATCGAACCTTTTCCGCCATACCAGGCGGCGGCGGCCATCCGGATCGCTTTATCTTCGTCCCCGCCGGTACGGGCAAGGGCTTTTCGCAAATAATCGCCCATTTCGCCGTCAAAGACCGCGCGCTGCGCTTCCGGATTGGTGCGAAACTGTTCGGGTGTAAGGGTTTGTTTATAATGCCGGCGCGTCCAGTCCCTGACGTTGCCGGGCATTACCTGAAACTCGCCGAGGGCTCCGGAATCGGGGTTGACGATCCCGGTTCGGCCGCCGGATTCCTGAATCGATTCGCCGCCGCGCATCCGGTCGAGAATCGAAGACACGTCCGTCGTCGCCGGCGGCGGCGCGGCCTCCCGTTTTTTGGGCTTTTTGCCCGCCATAATCAGATCTAAATCTTCTCTGAATCCGTCCATTTATTGATCCAAATCGTCGAGTTCGTCCAGAAGGTCGGTGTCGTTCTTCGTGTATTTGTTGCTCTTGATGAACGTTTTAAGCCGCAAAGCGCGAGCTTTTTCGTCCCGCAGTTCCTTTTCGGCCTGCCGCTTTGCTTTCTCGTCATTGCGCTGTACGGCGTCTTCCCATCGAGCTTTTGCCTGCGCGAGCGACTGCCGCGAAATTTCCATTCGTTCGCGGGCAAGTGCGGCGGCCTGCTGCCGGTTTTTTTCATTTTCCTGCGACTGCCACGTCTGCTGGGAAATCTGCCGGTCTTTCGCCGCTTCGATCTGAAGCCCCGCGACCTGTCGCGAGTTGAGCATTCCGGCGGCACGGTCGGATGTCGTGACGAACGTGTAACTCTTGCCGTCGGTCGGGTCTTTGACGGTAATTTCCGTCATTGACTTGGATTTATCCGCCGGCAAATTCGTGTCGACGAAAGCCTGTTCGGTCGGACTCCATTTAAAGGTTTGGCCCGCGATCTGCTTAAATTCCGGCTTCGTCATATCGAATTTTCCGACCGATTCGGGCGTTTCGCCGAATTCGGCCAGCTCGCGCCGTTGCGCTTCGGTCGCTTTGGCAGGATCGAAATATTTATTTCTGGCGTACCAGTTTTTGCGTTTCTGCTCCAACTGCTGCGCCTGTTTGCTGTCCGCGTCCTGTCTCATTTTGTCCCGCTGGTACTGGTTGTCGGCGTCGATGTTCCGCACCTGAGCGTCCGTCACGCGCTGCCTGGTATCCGCCTCCTCCGCCTGCCGCGCCTGTTCCAGTTGGCGCTGCGCCTTCGGAATGCCGAACATTTTGTCTTTGAGTTTATCGTCGAAGTTCCGGTCGATAATGCCGCCGACCCCGCCGATGCCGGCCCCGACGATCGCGCCGCCGAGCCCGCCCGCCTGCAGGCCGCCCAGAGCGCCGAGGCCCGCAGCGCGCAGAAAGTCCCAGAAATTGTGCGTTTTATCGCGGTCTTTGCCCGGGATCTTCTTGCCGTCGGCGTCCCGGATGTAGCCTTTTTTATCGACCGTCTGGCCGGGCTCCAATTGATCGCCCTGACGGTATTTTTTGAAGCCGTACTCGCGGTTCTGGATTTCGGAAAGCCGGTCTTCGGCCTGCCGGACGCGGTCGCGCGGGCCGTACACCGGAGCCGGTGCGGTCGGTGCGGTCGGTGCAATCGGCGGCGCGGTTTCGACGGTCTCGTTCATTCGGAGCTGCGGCACGACGGGAGCAAAATTTCCTCCTCCTCCGGTGTCCGTCATTAAAGCCTGCTGCGGCCGATCCTGCGTTTCGCCGTACTTCAGCAAAGCGTCCTGATTGTCATTGGTAAAATCCTGCTTTTTAGGCATCTGCGGGAAGAAAGTAACGGTTTCCGTCTGGGCGGGATCGGCCGGCGAAGGCGGATCGTCGACGTCTTTCGGCATCTGCGGAGAAAACTGCGGCGCTTCGACCGGCTGAAAAAGCGTGAAATCCCGCTTCTGCGGGATCTGGTCGACCGGCGTCGCGTCGAAAGCGGCGGCCAGAGCGTCGTGATCGGCGGCGGAAAGCGGCGTCGATCCGTCGTCGTCGCCGTACCCGTAGCGTCTTTTTTTGCGGCCGAACAATCCGCCGCCTCCCGATTGCGTTTCGAACATAGTCAGTTCCTCTTAAAAACCGCCCAGCGCTGCGCCGAGCCGATGTATTCGATATCGGCGGCCTGCCCCGCCGCCAAAGTGATGTCCGCGCCGGTCGAGCAGGCGAAGCGGTTCGCGGCCGTGCTCGAAGCCGACTGATTCTTCAGCACGATGTTCTGTGCGCCGGCGTTGTAGATCAGGTGCTTTTCGCCGTTGATTTGCGCGGGCGACGTAAAAACAAGGCCTGTGACGTCCCGGCTCGCGTCCGTCTGAAGATCGATCCGGTAGGCCTGCTGACCCGGATTGTAGTTGTTCTGGTTCGAGGTAATTTGCGCCGGCGCAGCGGTGTCCGCGACCTCCCGCAGACCGTCGGATTTAATGACACTCGTGCCGGTCGAGCAAAGGAACGTCCCGTCAGGCGCGTTATTTCCGATAAAGAGATTGTTTGAAAATCGCGTCTCAAAAGCCGGTGTAAAGGTTTGCGTGCCCGTCCCCGTACTCGTTAAGTCGATAGCAGTGCCGCCCAAAGTCGAGGCCAGTTTAAAGGTATTCGCCGCCGCCGAAACGACGTAGTAGTAAGATCCGCTCGTCAGGCCGCCAATCGCGCCCGTGCCGGCTGTGTATTGCAAAATACAGCCGTTTGAGTAGCCGTGCGAGTTGATCGTGATCGTATCGGTGCCGGTATTGATGTCCGTCGCGCTCGCGCACGTTTTCACGGCGACCGTACCGACTGCCGAGCTCAGCGTCAGCGCTTGGGTGGTCGTATTAACCGACGAGATCAAATAAGTGCTGCCGTTAAAAAAAACCGACAGTCCTTTATGGTGCGAATAAAGGCGCGGAATCCCGGCGGTTGTGGTTTTTGTTATAACCGACCCGCTCGACGTGGCAGTATGAAACACCTCCGCTTCGTGAATGCCGGAGCTCTGCGTATAACTATTAAACGTTTCGAGAAACGTATTATTTCTAACAACCGAATCCGCTGTTGAAAGAAGCTCGAGCGAGGACGAATTACCGGAATTATCCACACATCCGACCGCGACATTATTTTGAATGACCGCGTAACGGCAGTCCCAAACGTGATAACCGCGGCCGTTGGCGGAGCGAACGAGATTGTTTTCCATTGTCAGATTATTGATGCCGATTGCAATAATGCCGCCGGACAATCGTCCTGAATCGGAGATTGAAGGATCAAGCTCGCGTCCTAAAATGACGTTATTTCGAATTGAGGCGGTAAGCAAAGTCGAGACCCCGCCTGCTGCCTGTACATCGATTCCGCCAAAATAAAGGCCGTCGACCGCGCCGGAACAATCTATCCAGTTATCGGATACTTCGATGCTGCCGACCAAATCGGTCACGTTGTTCGGCTCGACATCGATTAAAGCGCCTGCCGAGGTGGCGTGTCGAACATCGATATAATTTCGGGAGATTTTCCCGTAACCGTTGATAATTGCGATAACCTGCGTGCCGATGTCGGTGAAGATGTTGCCGGTAACCTCAGAGTCCTGTGTGTAATTGCCCGTGTCGCCGTAGCCGCCAAGGATCACTCCGTAAGCGTGAGTTTGGTACATCGAGCAATTGCGTACGGCCCCGCGCGTAACATTTCCCAAAATAATCGTGCTGCTCGTGCCGTCGTACACCGCAGCCGGATCCCCCATAAAGGTCAGGTTTTCGATTACGATGTCCGTCTTTGACCCGTAAAGATCGTTGGCGGCGATGCCGATGATCCGCATCCCGTAAGCGTTCGGGGACTCATAAATCCGCGCCGCCCTCGTTCCGTGAAACACAGTGTTGGATTCAAGGCCGAACACGGAATACCCGCTTGCGCTCGACGTGTTCGGGTAATCCCCGGGAAGAAAATAAAATTCCTTATTCGGATTAAAATCGACCCGCGCGGTAATCGTGCGCGGAAAACACAAAAAACAGACCTGTTTCGTGCCGAACGCGGAATTAAGCCGGCTCAGGCGGTCGGAAAGCGATGAGTTGCCGGTGTCGAACAATTCGGTCGAGATTCGGCGCGGCCAGACCGATCCCGTAAAAAGGATGTCGCCGGCCGCAAAGGATTTGAAGAACGGAAGCGGCGATTCCGGGTCGGTAAGACCGACGCCCTGAAACGTGATCGCACCGGAACCGGATTTGGTAATCACCGCCCCGTTCTGCTGTCTCAGATATACCGTTGACGGAACCGTCACGGCTGAGGACAGCGTGAAAGACTTATGCACGTCGATAATTCCTCCGCCGGCCCCGGCGATGGCCGTCACCGTCGCCTGCAAAGAGCCGGCCGCGTCGTATCGCGCGCCGACGCGTTTGTCGTTGTCCGCTATCGAGACCGGATCCGTGAGCGACGACGGCAGTTCAGAAAGACGAGACCGCCCGATCTGCACGTCGCTCGCAAGCGGGGCGAGCGCGAGCGCGGCGAGCTTGGTGTCGATCTGATCTTTGTCGTAAAATTCCGAAGTTTTGCTCCGAAAACGGTGCGCGGAATTATAGGCAATGATCGTGTCCCACGTCGTATCGGTCGACCGAACGTCGAAATCCGCCAAGAAAACCTCTTTTCGGTTGTCGTTCTCGTCGTAAAGCCACGCCGTATAGCGCACATCGTCCGGAACGGCGTCGGTCGTCGCGTAAAGCGTAAAAGACGGGATCGTCAGTATGCCGGAAGCGACCGAGCAGGTGATCTTTTTGGCGTAGACGCCGGTGTTAAAATTGCCGCCGAGAACCGTTACCGCGTCGCCGGCCGGGCGAAAAGTATCGTCGGCAAAGATATAAAGATAGGCCGCCGTCCCGCCGTGCGGCCAGATCGCGGTATGTGCTGTAATAATTGCGCTGGACATTAGTTCCTCTTAAAAACAAGCCACCGGTTTTGTGTCGCGTCGAACAGCAAATCGGCTCCTTGATTCGGGCTAAGCACGATATTTGCGCCGGTCGAGCACAAAAAACGGTTCCCCGCCGCCGATAACGCATCCTGATGCGTCAAAGTGATGTTGTTCGCGCCGGTGTTGACCAGAAAATGCTCCTGTCCGTCCACCTGCGAGATGGAAAGACCGGTGATGTTGACCGCGCCGGATGCCGCGAGCCGGATGAAATAAGATTTTCCCGTGCCGCCCGCCAAAGCGTAGTCGTTCTGGTTCGCCGCGAGCGTCGTCGGCGTCGTCGCGGGCGTCGAAATGGTTCCGCCGCCCGTCGAGCCGTTGGTGATCTTGAAGACGTTCGCAGCGCCGCGCCCGAGCCCAACGTCCGCCGCCGCGCTCGACGGGTCGGATGGCGAAATGCCGAAGATGAAAGCCGATGGAATAATGAACTGTGACAGTCCGAAATTCATCGTCATCGTCGTGCCGTTGTAGACAAAGTACAACGCGTTATTGGAAGACTGGGTTAAACCCAGATTTTCCGCCCCCTGAAACGTAAAAGCCGGCACCGTCGAAGAAAACGTGCCTTTGCCGACGATCGGAACGCTCGTCGAGAGCTTCGTCCCCTGATCGGAAAGACTCGGCGTGCCGGGCGATGAAATAATAGAATCCGCCATATAAACCTCCTGAATTTCGCCGGAATAGGCTTTAGATCGTGTGATCGCGCACGACGTAGGCCGGCGTGCCCGTCGATTTCAGATTGATCGACAGCGCGATTTCCGGAAAATCCTTGCGCGCTAAGACAAGCGAGCCGCTCGGCGCGAGATGCCAGCTCGACGAGCCGGCCGCCGTGTCGGCCGCCGCGCCGAATTCGACCTTGATCGCCGACGCCGCGTCCAGATTCTGGATCGCGACCGCCATCCGGTTGCCGTCCGCGGTCGCGACCGGAGTATTCGTATTTGCAACTAAAGTTCCGCCGTATTTTGCCATAAGTTTTTATACCGCCGCGGCCGCGATCTGCGAGCCGCCCTGAATGCCCGCAAGCAGAATGCGCTCCCAGATCGACTGGCGCTGCGGCCGGTTCAGATAAGTCGAATAAAGCCCGGTCGCCATATTGGCCTTATTGGCCATTCTGGATTGTTCCGTGCCGATCAAAAACGGGAGCTGGTTGTTGGTCGCGTCCGCCTGCGCTGCGTTGAACGAGTTGTAGAGCTGGCCCGAGGCGTCCTGATCGCGTCTGGCCTTCAGCTGCTCGCCGATCAACCCCGCCATCTTGCCGCCGCCGCCCCCCGACAGCGCGTTGAACCCGAGAGTTCCGACGCCTTTTTCGTCCGTTTGGCGGTTGATCGCGCTGTTGTAGAGATTAAAATACGGCCTGACGTACTCCATATCCCGGACGTCTTTGCCGGCTTTCATATCGTCCAGAAAACCCTGCACGCGCGCGCGCTGCGCGGTTTCCAGAGGGTCGGCCTGCATCGCGTTCTGCGCATTTTGCGCGTTTTGAAGCAGGCTTTGCTCCTGTTGTCTGTCTTTTCC
Source organism: Acidobacteriota bacterium (assembly GCA_018269075.1). GTDB lineage: Bacteria > Acidobacteriota > Blastocatellia > Pyrinomonadales > Pyrinomonadaceae > JAFDVJ01. Next base: position 97,134 of record JAFDVJ010000013.1, on the reverse strand, counting down.
TCTTCCTGTACCCATAAAATATAAAAAGCCGAACGATTTTTCATCGTTCGGCTTTATCCCCCTTCGGGACTTGCGGAAAAGATTAAAATTTAACCGTTTTCCAAAAGCTTAAAAATTCTTTCTGTAAAATTTCCCCTCGATCTTCTGCATTCCGAAAGCCCGGTAAAGCGCCTCGAACCGTTTTTCGGATGCGACCGCGCCGACAACGTTCCGGGGCGCGATTTTTTCCCGAATGTATGATAGCAGAGATCTGACGATTTCGCCAGACTTTTCGCGGCGCGGCGGTACGACGTAAATCTGTCCGATCATCAGCACCTGTTCGGCCAATACGAACCCGACCATTTTCCCATCCTCGAAACAGGCCAAAATGCGCGAATTTTCCGGCTTCGGAAGATCGGAATCGAATTCCTGCTCGAAGATCTCTTTGAGACGCTCCCATTTCTCCGGTTTGAGCTCCTTGACGATCATATTCCGGGATCCGCCTTGCGATTATGCGCGATCGCGCCCTTTCCCTCCTCGTTCACGCCGGCGACGAAGGTTTTGAGCCCCTTCAAAGAGAGCGTCCTGACGGGTTCCGGCACGTGGCCGATCCCGTAGGCCGCGATCTGCGCCTTTTCGACGCCCTCCGCGCTCCAGCAGAGGATGTCGTCGCCTAAAGTCAGCTCGTCGATCCTCGTGCCGGTCTTGTCCGCTCTGGAAGTAATGAACCGTTCCGACGGCGAGCACCGGAATCCGACCCCGTTCGTCAAAAGGACGCTGTAAACGGTCTCCGAAAGGCTGTCGGTCGCCTTGACGACGCGCGAGATCTTCGAAGTGCCGGTCAAAACGTAGTCTCCCGGCTCGATCTCGCCGATCGGGGCTATTCGAACGTTTCGGCCGTCTTCATCGCAGACGAAAACCGGAGTGTCGAGCGTAAAGCAGGTCGGCACGATTCCCGTTCCGCCCTGCGTCGACGAGGTCGGGGAAGACGTCGGGTTCTGATTCAGGATCTTGTTCTGGTCGCGCGCCGACCGCTGCCACCCGCCGTTCGACGTCGACAGAAGAATCCGGTCGAGGAGGAGCATTCGCGCCGACCCGGCCGCGCCGACGATGCCGAAGCGAAGCCACTGTTTGCCGGTCGTCGCGCTCGTGTCGTAGGTCGCCGGGATATAGACGGGGATAAGGACGCTTTCCCAGATATTTTCGCCGGCCGGCGTGAAAACCTGTGACACGCCGTAGGCCTGAGGCCTCAGCGCGGACGCCGACGGCATCGAAATGCCGGTCTCTTCGTTCGTCCCGTAATCGTTGTAGTCGCGCGCGCCGTTGCGGATTGTAAAAACCCGCGAGGTCGTGCCGCCTTTTGTGCGGTAGATCCGGAAATTCAAGATCCCCGAAGCGTTCGTCCAGGTCAAACGGATGTAGTTCGAGGCGGACAAAGACGCCGGTCCGTTCGCGATCGTCACCGCATCCGATTCGATCGTGCGGCCGTCGTCGAGATCAGCGATCACCTTGTAGGTATAAGAGGTCGCGCCGGTACCGCCGACGACCGTGGCCGCGAGATCGAAATTCGTCGATTCCAAAAATCTTTTCTGCGAGCTCGTGGCGTCCCAGATGCCGGCAAATATTCTGACCGGCGCGGGCGTCCCGCCGGTATTCAAAGCGACGATGCAGCGGAACCACAGGGTCAGGCCCGAGCGGACGAAATTGAGCGGCAGCGGCGTCGCGATGTCGAACGTGTCGGAACCGGTCGCGCCCATTTCCATCCAGCCGTTCGTTTTGTCCCAGCGCGGGATCACGGTGTTCGTGCCCTCGTTCGCCGCGAACGTCGAATGGCCCGAAGATTTGAGGGCGTTCGCGCTCGTTTCTGCAAGCGCGGTGCCGAACCAGAGGATCGCGTTCGTCAAGGTCGCGCCGGCGTTCACCGACAGCGTCGCCGTTCCGTCCGAAACTCTCGTCAGCGTTCCCGTCACGCCCGCGCCCGAGCCGTTCCCGTTCAAAAGGATGAAATCCATCGGGTACGTGTAGGCGGCGTTGAAGGGATTCGACGCGCTCGTCACGGTAGGACTGCCGGAGGTGGTCGCGAGATCCGTCACCATCACGAATCTTTGGCGGTAAAGATTGTAGCATTCTTCCGATACGTCGCCGCCGACGGTCGGATTGTTGACGTAGCCGTCCTTGGAGTAATCGAAATCGGAATTATCGAGCCAGTTCGGCGCGAGGATCTGGATCGTCGTATCGTCGTCCGGCGCGTTCGCCGGATCGTACGGCAGGATCGGCACGCCGGTCGGCCCGTCGTTCGGAACCCGCGCCGTATTGAGCAGCATTTGGATCTGCCCCCTTTGAATGTCCGGATTTCTGTTCGACGAAATCATAATTTTTTTAGTGGAGAGTGGAGAGTGGAGAGTGGAGAGTCCGGGGCATTTTATTTCTTTTACTCTCCACTCCCTACTCTCTACTCTCTACTCTCTACTCTCCACTCTCCACTCTCCACTCTTATTTGAGCTTCGAATATCCTTTGACGACGACCCTTTCGAACCCGGCGTCGCCGCCGGCGGTTTCCTGTTCGAGATAAACGCAGTAGGTGTTCAGGTCCGGGATCAAAGTATCGATGACCGGCAGGATCGACGGTTTGCCGATTTCCGGCGTCAGCTGCTTTTCGAAAACCGGAGTCACGGCGTCCTCGTTTTTAAAGACCCGGACCGTCACGGGATTCGTCGAATCCGCCCTCATATAAATCAGGATCTGGCGAATATAATCGTTCTTGTCGGCCGACACCGACCAGTCCGTAAAGACCTTCATCACCGAGCCCGTCCCGGCGTTGAATTTGTACAGATTGATCGACGCCGCGTCGAGACACGAGAAATACAAAGCGCCCTGATATGTCGCCGCCGACAGGATCCTCCCCGTCACCTCTCCCGACAGGTCGAGCGGCGCGCCCCATTTCTCCAAAGTCGAATTGAACGGCCAGACGGTCGTCCCGTTCATCACGCAGACGGTCTGGTTGTTCTCGTCCCAGCCCAAAACGGTTTCCGCGTCCGACAGGTTTTCGAGATCGTCGAGCACCGGCACGGCCCACGCCGCGTCGGGCTCGCCGCCCGCGCCGATCCTGACCAGTCCTTTCGTGCCGGTTTTGGCGTAAAGCCTGCCGCCCTCGGCGACGACTGCGTTGTGCGGGTAGGCGACGCCGGTCGTGCCCCAGTAGAGCTGATAAGTGATCGCGGGCTCGCCGCCCGTATAGGAGATGACGCCTAAGGAATTGCGGCCGAACCGGTAGTAAAAGCCGTCGCCGCCCCTGAGCAGAGCCGTCGGCGCGTCGGGCGGAAAAGAGAGCCAGTCGAGCGGGAATTCCTCGGGCCGCAAAGGCAGGCTCGACGCGATGACCGTGCCGGGATTCGACGCGGAGACGCCGTCGACGGTATCGCCGTAAGCCCCGTCGACGAAAACGGAGTTGCCCAAAGCGCCGCAAAACACGCACGCGGGCGGCGGGTAGGAGTCGACCGGCGCAAGCGGCTGATCGACGAGATCGCCGTCCGACCATTCGATCTCGACGCTGCGGGCGACCGAATCGACCGTCCCGAGATCCGCTTCGTCTATTTCCTTGTATAAAAAATACGGGCCGGTCGACCCGAAAGAGCGCGGCGTCACGCAGACGCCCCAGCGATCGCCGCCGTTCGTGTCGGCGGCCGGAAAAGTGACTCGCAAAGATTGGCCGACGCCGTCCGTTTCGACCGCGACGGCGAGGTTCGAGGCCTCGCTTGCGACCGAGCGCGCGCCCGTCGCCGAGCGGATCTTGTAGATTTTTATGCTGTAGGTCCCGTTTTTGAGTTTCCCGCTCATCCCGACGCCCAAAGAGGTGCGGGTCGCGATCGTCGGCGCGGACGGCTGCGAAAGCCCGGCCTGATAGGTCGCGCCGAACGCGCCGGAGGCCAGTAATTTGAGCTGCAGGATCGACGAAGCCGAGGCGGCCTGCGAAACGCCGTTGTAGTAAAGAGTGCCGGCGCCGGAGAAAAAGAGGCCGGCCATCACGCGGGCGACCGAGCCGATGCCCTCCAAATCTCCGAACGCTCCCAAACCGGCAAAGCCGTCGCCGGCCTGCGTCATAAAGCGTGAGCCGAGTTTCCCGACCTGAAGAAGACTTCCCTTGTAGGCCTGCGGTTTGAGATTGCCGGTCACGAGGACGTTTCTCGACCCGTCCGCCATAATATAGGGCTTGACGGCGGATTCGATTCCCGAGGACTCGTACTCGACGGGGTTGAATTCAATCAGCGGTTGGCGCAGCATTTGAAAAAAATCGGTGTCCGTCGGCGCATTCGACAAGGTAGCCGTGAGCGCCGTGTTTTCGGGAGTAGATCTGTTTGATCGCGCGAAGACGCGGCAGTTTTATCCGTTCCTGCCCGACGGCCGCGTAACCATTCGGGCAGTCGCACGGTTCGGCCTCGATCGCGGCGGCCGCCATTTGGTAAAACCGGATCCAGTCAGGGTCGCGGGCGACCTTCGCCGCCTCCTCGAACCGCCCCTGGAAAGACAGCTGCTCGGCGAGCCGGTTCGCCGTGTGATCGTCCGGGTTTCTTTCGAATTCGGCGCGCAGTTCTTTCTCGAGGATCAGGCTGCGCGCCGTCTCCATTTCGGCCGGGCTCATCCGGACGCGCGCGTTGAACTTGCGTCGCAGGGCGTCCTGCCGCCGTTTGTCGGCTTCGAGCAGTGCCTCCGGTAATTGCAGGAATTCGGGCGTCAAACGAGCTCCGCCCCCGTCGTTCCGTCCGGAAAGCCCGTGATGTAGTAATCGAATTCTTGGCCGTCCCCGATCGTGCCGGGCTCGTGCTTGATCGCGCGGCAGATAAGCTCGCGATGCGGTGCGCCGTTCGTTATTGCCGCTTCGAGAATCCTGTCGAGGTTTTCTTTGCCGAGAGCGATCGCCTCGTCCAAAGGCAGCGTTTGGAGCGGATACGGCTCGATCAGCTCGGCGGCCGGTTCGACCGCGGTCGCTTCGGGTTCTTTGGTTTCGACCGGTTCGACCGGTTCTTTCTTTTTTGACATTATTTATCTCCTGAATCGCGCCGCCCGATGGTTTTCTTCGGGCTCGGCTGGTCCGTGCCCTGCGCCCGGACGACCTGCAGCCCTTCCATCGAACGCCGCTCGTAATAGGCGAAGATGTCCGACAGATCGCCGTCCTTTTTCAAGGCCGCGATCGTCAGCTCGATCGCCAAAGGGTAATAGGAATCGGGGAGCGCGGTGTACGAGCTCTCGGTAAAGACCGCGCCGGCGGCGTCGGCCGAAAAGCCCGTAAAATAAAAAATGTTGTTCTCGATCGCGTAATAGCCCGCAAGCTTCGAGCCGGCGGCGTCGTGCGCGATTTTCGAATAATAATAATTCGGATTGGCGCGGTAGGAAAGAATTTCCTCGACGGATTTTCTTTTGCCCGTCAGCGCATAACCCGCTCCCGAATACGGCGTGATCCGCGGCACGCCGATCGACCCGTAGTGATCGGGGATTTTCTCCTGATGCGTTAAGGTTAAAATCGTATCGAAAAAGTACCGGTGCGGGTGGCCGTCCGTCTCGCAGATCGCCCGCATAATAGAGGTCGCGGCGTTTTGAGCGCCGCGCGCGATCTCGCTCGCGCCGTAGGACGTATCGCCCAAAGCCGTCGAATAGACGGGAGTGCCGTCGAGATTCCGCGTCGAAAGATTCATCAGCGCGATCGCCTGTTTTTTTACCGTGTCGAGATCGAATGCCATTTCAGTAAGTTATCGAGAACCGGCGGCGGCGCGTGTTGAACGTCGTTTGCCGGTCGTTGAATCCGCGCCGGGTCGTAATGGAAGTGCCTTTCTGCGCCTTTCGCCAGCGGTCGATCTGCGCTTTGGCCTCGCTTTGCCGTTCAAGCAAATAAACCATCTTCGATTTCTTTTTGACGGCGAACTCCATTGACTGATTGTCGATCAGTTCCCCGAATTCCAGCGCGAGATCGTAGACGAGAAGCGGCTTGAAATTGTCCGGCAGCAGGATGTCCGCCGTGTCCGATGTGACGGCCGCCTGCTGCTGCTCGTAGACGATCCGGAATTCATACGCCGACACGTCGCCCGAGACGATCATCGTCAAAACGGGCGGCGTGCCGTAAAAGGCGACGAAATTCCCGTCCGTTCGCTCCATCGTGTCGTTCCAGTTCTCGAAATCCGTGATCCGCTCCTCGATCCAGTCGTCGTCGGAAACGGACGACAGGGCTCTTGATTCGACCCTCAGGATGCGCGACAGATCGCCGATCGACGAAATGTTCTTTTCCCGCGCGTCCGGGCTCGAAAAGGTGAAAGGCTTCGAGCGCTGCGCCAGAAACGACGCGTTCGGCGTCAGATCGAGATCGAGAAACCGCCGCGAGAGCGCCCGGTTAAAAGCGTCCATCACGGTTTCGGGCGGCAGCTCCGTCACTGGCGGGTTCTGCCACAAATCCAGCGCCTCGCGGCGTACGTCTCCGGCTGTAAACATTATTTTTTACCTGTTTTGACGGTCGTTTTGACCGTTTTTTCCGCTTGCTCGACATCCCCTTCGTCGACCGAGAAGTCCGGGGCCGTTGCGGGCGCAGCCGGCGCGAAATTCTCCGGTTCGGGCGCGGTCGGCGCGTTCCGGTAGTCCTGCGGGAGCACGGCGAGCGCGGCCTGCATGCCGGCGGCGACGGCCGTGGCGACGAGATTCTCGGGATTCGTCTTCGATTTCGTCAAAAACGGCATCTGGTTCGGGATTTCCTCGCCCAAAGCCAGATAGCAGCGTTTTTCGGCCGCGCTCAGGGTCCGGTTCGGGTTTTTCTCGTCGAGCAGCCGTTTTTGCGCTTCGTCGATCCGCGCGCGGGCGTAGCGGATCGCCAGCGCGATCGACTGGCGGACGTTCCGGGCGATCACCGTGACGATCTCCCGCGTTCCGGCGTCGAGGCGTTTGAAGCCGGCGGCGTTCGCCTCGAGAACTTCGAGCAGGTTCGGCAGATTCGGCACCGGAAAGTCCGGGTTGTTGAGATCGACCGCGCATTCGATCTCGTCGCCGAAGAGCAGCGTGTTGAGATTCGCCGGCGTGTCGTCGTCGTAGCCGGTCAGCTCCGAGATCTCGATCACGCCCTTGTCGCCGTGCTTTCCGCAAAGCTCGCGCGAGATCATATAAGCCGTGCGGGCGAACTGGCTGTAGTTTTGCGGGTTGTGCGCCGTGCCGGGCATCTGCGCCGTGTCCTCGAAACTTTTTCCGACCTGCACGTCGAGGCTTTTGACGCGGTTGAAAACGATGTTTTCAAGATAAAGCATTCCGCAGGACGTCGGCTCATTCCGAAGATCGATCACCTCGAACGGATTGAACAGCCAGCGGATCGCGTGCGGGTTCTCGCCGACCGGGATTTTGCGGGTATCCTCGAGATTCCCCGCCGCTCCCGATCGAAGGCTCGTCCGCCCGGAGAAATTCCCCTCCTCCTCCTCAGCCGCCATCATTTCTTCGAAACTCGTGTAATTTTCCATAAATTATCTCTAAATTATCCGTTATGTGCTTCGATCAGCGCCTCTGTGTATTCCCTGATGTACTGGGGAGAAAATTCTTTCGTAAAATCGATCTCCTTTGCCGGCTTGATGCCGTCGGTCAAAGCCTGCGTGAACTCTTCGGCCATCTCGTCGACGAGCTCCTCGCGGGAGAGCGCGCGCCGGCGCTCTTCGAGCTCTTTTCGGGCCGCAAGGCCTTTTTCGATGTCGAATTTCGTCAGGTTTTCGCGCAGGAATTTTAAATGCGCGGCCATCAGGAGATCGCGGTTCGACGGCTCGCGGTAGCGCGACACGATGTCGACGCGGCCCGATTCCGTCAGCGTTTCGGAAGTCGTTTCGACCCACCACGCCCGGTAATAATTCCCGTCCGCGGCGAGCTCCTCGACGACGAAGCGCGGCACGTAAACCGTCAGCGTTTCGAAAAACGCGCCGACCATCGCGTCGTCGGGAAATTCGAAGGAAGTATTTTTGATGTCGACGAATTTTTCCTGCCCGTCTTCGCGGTAGACCCAGCCGGTCTGCGTTTCGAAAACTTCGAGAATATACTCCTCGCAGTCGCCGCCCCACCTGATCCGGAGACGGTCTTTGCCGAAAGCGCTTCCGCCGGCCGTCGAAAGTTTTTTCTGGAAATCTTCCAGATCGAAACAGGGACGCCCGACGCGGTACGTGCGCGGGTCGTCGGTGAATTCCTCGTAAAAAGTCTGAGCGACGTTTTGTCCCATAAATAAAGCGGGTGTGGGAGTACCCCTAAAATCTCAAACGTGTTTCCACGATTCCCTCAAAATAATCTTGCTGATGACGGACTGGCTGACTCCGAATTCTCTGGCAAGACTGGCCTGCGTGTCGCCGCCTTTGCGGTTGTACCGCTGATATCTTTGCCTGATTTCCTTCACGTCCTCCTCCGTTATTTTCGCCTGACCGTGCGTTTCGCCTTTCGGATTGCGGTTTCGCTCGACCGCATCGGCCACGTTTTCTTTCTGCGTTCCCTCCCGAAGATGATCGGGATTGACGCATATCCGGTTGTCGCACGAATGAAGCAGCAACATCTGCGGCCATTTGCCCTTGATTAAAAACCACGCGAGCCGGTGCGGCTTTTTGACTGTGCCCTTAAAAAGATACCGGCCGTAGCCCCAGACCGAATTCACGCTGCCGCGCCATTCCCAGCAGCCGTTCGGCGCATTTTTATCAACCTGCGCCCAGAACCTTTCTTCGGGCGTTTCGCCGATCACGCCGTTCGAGCCTTTGACAATCGTCGGATCGCCGTAACGCTGCCACCTGTGATAATGCATCGTGCAGTAAGTCCGGGCGCTTGATTTTCTCTCGCAGCCCTCGACCGAACAAAATTTTGAAAGAGCTTTCTTTTTTGCTACACTTTCGTTAGCCATATTGATTTCTCCTATACAGAAATTGATTTTTGGTTAAGAAGGGAAAAGGAATGTCGAGTTCTTTTTCCCTTCTGTTTTATTATACCACCTACACACCGCAAATGATATCAAACAAAGCACTTAACTAGCCCAAATTACTTTTGTCGAGCGCGTAAATGCGGAAGTTCGCGGCCGGCTGCAGGTTAAGCAGGTTGCCGTAGAACGCGAAGTAGAACTGGTACTGGTGCTTGTAGGTGCTCGTTCCGGGCACCGGCAGCAGGTACTGGCTCTCGCCGTCGCCCAAAGGCAGAAGGTTCGGAGCGAACAATTCGTACCGTTTGAACGCGTTCATCCGCAGGCCGAACAGATCCGTTTCGCCGCAGGAGTTCGACTCGTAAATGTCCATCCCCGAGATCTGGACTTTGCTGTAAGCGAGGTCCAGAACTTTCGATTCGCGGTTCGAGTCCGCCGAAATGATCGTGTTCAGGGCGTAACCGGCGTTGCGGTAGGCATCGACCTGCTTCGGATGCGTCAGGATGACGTAGTCGTTGCGCGGACGCTGCACGCCGAGGCGTTTCTTCGACCGGGTCTGCATGCGGTTGACGAACTTGATGTCGAACGCCGCGCCGGCCGAATACGTGTTCGCCTTGAGATTCGGGTAGTTCGTGACGTCGACGCCCTGAAAGGTGATCGACTGGTCCTGCACGAGACCTGTCAGGCCGTTCAGCAGAAGATCCCACGAGCCTTCCCAGACGATGAAATCGCCGACGGCCGCGTCGGTCGGAACGGAGTCGAACGTGACGACGCCGGTCGATTCGTTGACGGCCGTGACGGTCGAAACGGACGCCGCCGTGTTGTGGATCGTACCAGCCGACGAGTAGAAGTTGCAGCGCGCGCCGATCGGGATATCGTCGACCGTGAAATTCGCCGACGACGGCGTAACGGTCGCCGTGCCGGCCGCGCCGGTCACACGGGCCGCGATCGCGTCGGCCATTTTGCCCTTGCCGTCGCGAAAACACGCCTGATCGAGATAGAACTTGAACGACTCGAGGTGCGACGCGACCTTTTCGCCGAGCATCCCGCCGAGTTTGAGCTTGTTGGCCCGGCCGTCGACGGTCTCGACGTTGGTCTGCCAGTGCGCGAAGCCCGAAAATTCGCCGGTGGAATAGACGGCCTTCAAGGACGGCGTCCAGTACTTCCATTCCGGGTTGACGGCAGTCGGCATCGACTGGTTTTCCGAGCCGCCCTGAAACGATCCCTGGCGGCGCGTCTCGACGGGAAGCCGGGCAGCGCGCTGGTTGATCTCTTCGGGCGTGATCTTGTCGAACATATTCAGCAGGATCGGCTCGTTATGGAAAGAGCGGACGACGTTCTTCGAGAACTTTTCGCCCATCAAAGCATTTAATGTAGTTACGGTATCTCCCATTTTCTTTTAGTTCCTCGCGACCCGTTACACAAAGCCCTCGGCCGTCCAGTCGGGCGCGCTCGTCAGATCGATTGCGCCGGCGGCAAGCCCGGACGATTTAACGGGTATTCTTTTTTTCTGGTCGGGAACTCTGGTCTCGGCTTTGACGGTTTTGGCCTTCTGCCCCGTCATGATCGACAGAAATTCGCTGGCGAAATTCGTGACCGCGATCTTCGCCGGGTGAAGAAGAGCCTTCGCGCTTTTCTCGTCGCCTTTCTCGATAAACTCGGTCAGGCGCGCTTCCAGACTGCGCAGCTTTTCATCCGATTGGATCCGGTTCGCGACGTAAACGGGCATCAGCTCGTTTACGACCATCTTGAATTTTGTGTCGTCGTCGAGGGCGGCAAAGTCCTTGCCCTGCAGAGCCGCGGGGTCGATTCCCAACCCGGCGCCGGAAACGAGGACGTCGACCGCTTCGTGGATCGGCGTGAATACGGCATTGCGGACACCTTCAAGTTGCCGGGCGTGAGCCTCGGCGTCCTGTTTGGCCTTCCACTCTTTGAGCTCCCGGATCTCTTTCTGCTCGGCTGTCTCCGACGCCGGCAATGGTTCTTCCTTTTCGGGAACCGCGTCGTCGTCGAGGACGAATTCGAGCTCCGCCTTAAGGCGCGAAGCCGTCATTCCCTGACGCCCGCTGACCATCTCGGCGAGAAGGTCGGGCTGCGTCTCGAGAAAGTAATCGATCCAGCCCCGAGGGTTCGCCTCGGCGCTCTCGGTTGCCAGTCTCGTGCCTAACTCCGCGTAGGAAGTCGGGCTCGTTTCCTTCAGGATTCCCGCAAATTCGCTCGGATTGTTGACGTAATTCGACATCGGGTCGGCGTCTTTCAGTGCGAGATATTCGGCTTTGAGGGCCTTATACTCGGCGCGGAACGGCACCTTGTCGTCGTCCCAGTTCAGCTTTTCGTTGAACCGAAGTCCGTCGGGTTTTGCGGGCGTGTCGGTCTTTGCGCTCGAAGAATCGGCCGGGGCCTCCTCTTCTTTGTTCAGAACCTCTGCGGCTTGATGAGTGCCGGGCGGGTCAGTTACCGTTTCGGAAGCCGGGGCCTCCTTGTCATCGCTTGCGCCGTCCGATTGACCGGTTTCGGGCGGCAGATTAAAGATTGTGTCGTAGTCGGCGTCGCCGAAACTGAAATCCGGCGCGCTCGCTTCGGAAGCCGAAAAGGAATCGATTGGCGGCGCGTCCGTCTGGACCGCCCCCTGAACTCCTCCGGCATCGATCATTTCACTCATAAATTACTGTGCATTTACCCGTGCAAGTCGGGTTTTGAGCAAATAAAAAAAGCCGAACCGGACGGCTTTTCCGTCACGGTTCGGCTTTGCTTGTTGAACAGGTTTAACGCGTAAACTTCTGTTCCGAAAGTCGGGTTAAAATTTTTGTCAATCGGGCGCGTTCTGCGCCCTGTAGACCTTTCGTATCGAAGCGGCTTTAAGCTCGGCGACTTCCTCGCAGAGCCTGACCACCGTTTCGACCAGCAGATTGATGGTCCGGTCGTGCTGACCGTTCATCAATCGTGCCGCTTCTTTCAATTTTTCCGCCTGTTTCTCGGCGTCGGTTTTCGACATCTTTCACAAAATGTCACGAAAAGTATATAAGAGAGACCTTTCGTGTGTCAATAATTTTGAGCCTCCTGTTTGGCGGGCGGCGCAGGCGCGGAGGCCGGCGCGCTTTCCCGGTTCATCTGCGCCTCGTGATCGCGCTGCTTTTGGGCCTCGTCGGCCTCCATTTGCGCGGTCTCGCGGGCGTGCTCGCGGGCGCTTTCGTTCTCGGCGGCTTCGCGCTGCTGGATTTCGAGCTGATGCGCTCTTTCGGCTTCCGCGTCCGCCGACTGCCGCTCAAGCTCCATCTGCCGGTTCGGGTCGACCGGCGGCGGCTCGGGCGGCGGGGCGGGTTCGCCTCCTCCTCCTTCCATTGCCTGTTTTTCGATCAAAGCGGCCTCGAGATCCGGTTTCTGCGCGACGAGCGCGTATTCTTTCAATTTCATCTGCCGGTAGCCTTCGGCCTGATTGTGATAATCGGCGAGCTCCCAGACGAGCGTGCGGAGAAACTCGCCGGCGGCGCGGCCTTCCGCCGATTTGAGCCAGTCCGTGTAGGCTTCGGTAAATTCCGAGTGCGTGTCGAACATCGCGTCGAGCGGAAGATCCGAGAACATATCGACGTCCCCCGACTGCGGGTGGCGGAGCCTCAGCATCTCGGCGGTCTGCGTCAGCGCGACCTCGGAAGCCTGCGGCGCGATTTGGCCCTGCAGGTAGATTTTCGGGCCGAACGTTTTTTCGACGAACGCGGCGACCTCCTTGAGCGCGTCGAGTCGGAGCTGCGCTTCGGTGGCCTCCTGCTCGTAGTCGTTGAAATCGATCCCGCCGCCGAAGATCTCGTTCGCTTTCCGGAGAACGTCGTCGATCATCTTCGGATCGTTCTTAAGAGCGATCATCTCGCCGCACATCCGCATAAACGTGCCAAAATCGGCCTGTTTCTGCTGCTCGAGGCGCGGCATCCACGAATCCGGCGCGACCGTGATCCGGATGTCCTGCCGGATGTTGCACTGCATGAACCATTTGATCGCGTCGTCACCGAGATCCCTGGCGACTTCCGCGTACATTTTTTTGCACCAGTTTTTCTGGCGAAGCTCGAGCTTTTGGTAGGCCTGCTCGACTTCCATCTGCGCGTAGAGCTGGAGCGCGGGCGCGCGGCGCTCCAGAGTCTGCTGCGTGATCGTCGCGACGCCGGTCGCCGTGCCCATCGCCTCGACGTCCGGCGCGTTCGACTGCGTGGAGAACGCGCCGACCCTCTGCTGCATCGAGCCGCGGATCTCCTCGCCGATCTGGTAGGCTTCCTGCGGCGGCGTCGCGGGTTTGGTTCGCATCATCAGGTTTTCGAGCGGCTGCTCCATCGGAAAGTCCTGCGAGACCGGGACGATCAGGCCGAATTTGTTTTCGAAGTTTTCGGTGTCGATGATGCCTTCGCGGACGAGCAGGGGCTGCGTCGAATCGAGCAGCATCGAATTCATTTTCATCGAATGGGCTTCGGTGAGCTGGTCCTGCTGCTCGGATAAATCCCACTCGCCCTGACCGTGAAAGCCCTCGCCGACCGAATTGACGGCGTGCGACAGGCATTCGCCGGCTCCCTGCGGGAAAAGCTCGCAGATCCTCTTTTTGACGCGCGAGAAATACAGCCCCTGCGGGAACAGGTCTTTCGCGCGCGTGCCGGCGGGAATGACGGCGCTTTCGGTCTTCGTGTCGGTCGGAAACTTGTAGGCCGTGTAGACGGCCGGGCTGATCCAGAGCTCCTGATAATGCAGAAGCTCGAACTCCCTGACGTTCTGATCGCGCACGACGCGGTCGTCCGTGAAAAGCTGCTTGTAGTTCAAAGACTGCGGCGTATCGGTCGACGGCAGATCGTCGATCCCCAGAGCGTCCTCGAGCACGCACCGCGGGATCATTCGATCGCGCATCACGACGAGAGCCTCCGCGATATTGTCGGTTTCGCCGATCACGGTCATCTCCAGACAATCCGGCACGTCGTCGTCGACGTCGCCGATCTGTTTAAATTTCAGCCCTTTTTTGACGGTAATCGTCGAGCTGACGGCCTCGACGACATCCATCTGCGGATTGCCGCAATTCAGGCAGTTCTCGTGCTCGTCCGTCGCCGTTCCCGAGCACAAAGGACAGTACGAGGCCTTGTCGCCGCCTTCGATGACCTGCTCTTCGTAGACTTCCTCGGCGACGCCCGCGCCGGTTTTCGACGGGTTGAAATAAGTGATGCGGTACGTTTCGCCGCCGGCCAACAGGTTCCATTTCCACTCGCGCTGCTGCTTTTTCGGCGTGAAGGACCGCTCGTCGTCGAGCCTGAGAAGACTTTGCGCGACGCGGGCGGCCTCGCGGGCCGAGATCGAGTCGACCTGCGTCGGCGCGCATTCCTTGACCGGTTTCGTTTTGACGAGCGGCGCGAGGATCGTCTCTAAAAAGGTGGCGATCTGCGGCTCGAAATAAATCCCGTCGCCTTCTTCCTTGCCGCTCACGAAACCGCGCTGCTTGTCGAAGATCCCGTAATAATAGCCGAGCCACTGCTTACGAAGTTTGACGGTTTTGCGGCGGCGCTCCCAGTTGAGCGGGCTGTTGCTCTGCGCGTCCGCGTAATCGGCGATCCGGTTCATCCATTTGGCGAAATCCTCGCATTTGACGAGCGATTTGTACTCGGAATCGGGCATCTCCCCGTCGACCGGGACGAGCGCCCGGGCGTCGGCCCCCGGCGGCAGCGCGCCGATCGCCTGCGACTGTGTGGCTTTATTCATTGCCGGCCTCCTGTTTGGCCCTCAAAATGGCCTGTTTTATTTCGTCCGGCAGATATGAGCCGGCTTCTTTGGCTTTCTCGGTTTGGACTGTTTCCTTCAGTCTGTTGAGCCCCGCTTGAAACGGCGTTTTGAGCGGCGCCGCGGGCTTCGGAACGGCGTCCGGCACCGCGGCGTCACCGAAGATCTTCGACTGGCCGTCCCGGACGAGCGTTTTATTGATGAAAAGCCGGCGCTCGTGATCCAGAGCCCCGATGTATTGAAATTCGAAATAGAGCCAGAGCGACAAAATGACGCTCGCCCCCATAAAAAAACCCGCGATTAAGCCTAAAATCATAATTATTTCTTAAACCTCCCGATTCCGGTCTGCATTTTCTTTTTTCCCCCGAGGATTTTTGGAATATTGAGCTTTGCCTGTCTGGTGATCAGCATTTGGCCGTATTCCTGTTCGGTTATCTCGTCTTTCTGAGCGTTGATTTGATCGAGCCGGAACGTGGCGGGAAGCGATTTTTCTTCCCGTTCCTCGTTTGTCAGCCTCCCGGCAAACGTCCGAAACGCAAATGTGATCATCCGGACGCAGTTCATAACGACCCCGCCGAAAGGTTGCGGCTCGCCCTTCTCGTTGAACTTCCAGAGGACGGATTCCTGCCGCGCGGCAAGAAGCGAATCGTCTTTTTCCTTCAAAAAGTAAATTCCCGCCGCCCGCTCGCCCGGGTTAAACGGATGCGGCTCGTTGCGGGGCAGAAAATGCCAGTTCAATTCGGCGATTCCGTCCGTGTCGTCGCCCTGAAATATCGATACCGGGATTTTAAGCTTGGTTCGGGCGGCGTTGACGATCGATTCGGCCCCCGTTTTAAGATAAACGTTCGGAATCCGGTAACCGCTTTTTTGAATCCAGTTGAAGATTTGGTAATGATCGCCCGAAAACTGCTTGAATTCGTCCAAAATAAAAAGCGTGTCTTTTAGACCGGAGTTTTCGGCGGCGTGCGCGGCGATAACCGCGCCCGACGGCTTCGAAGCGTCGTCGGAGATAAAACAGGCGGCGTAAATCTTCCAGTTCGCCGGCACACCTTCGCCGTATTTAGCCGCGAAGACGAGCCGGTCCACATCGTTTCGGGATTCCTTGTAGTTTTTGATCACCGTGCCGGATTTGAGAAGCCGGTAAAGATGCCGGTAAGCGTCGGAAGAAGCGTCGACCTGATCCTTGAAGGTCGAGAGCGGAAAATTTTTAAGCTCCTTGAAAAATTCGCGCCGGACCGGTTCGGTCAAAGCGACCGCCGCGCGGCCGGCGTTGACCGCCAAAGAAAAAGGATTGGCGCGCAGTTCCTTCGAGCCCGACACGACCTCCGTATAGCAGGTGTACCGCTTGTTTTCCAGCATCTGTTTGGTCTGGAAAGCCGTATCTTTGCCGGCCGAGCCCGGATCCTGCGGAACAAGAACCGGGACGAGGAAGCCGTCGTCCTCGGCCGTTTCCAATTGCAGATCGTAGCGTTCGGCAGTGTTGACGCGTTCTCTTTTAACGTCGTCGATCAGAATTCCCTCGTCCGGCATGATCCCCATCCGAACGCCGGCGGAATACGCGCCGCCTTCTTCGGTCGCCGCGTTGTCCCACGCGCGCGCCCAATGCAGGCAGCGCGCCCGCATTTCTTCGATTCTTTCGGCGTCCGTGACGGGATCGAGAATTTCGATTTTTTTAACGTTGAATGTCGAACCCTCTTCGCCGGTGGGCTTTCCCTGAAACTGCGAATACCACGTTTTCGGGTTTTTCTTTTGTTTTTCGTAATAGGCGGCGGAAAAACGCGTCGAAATGAATTCGCCGTTTTTTCGTTCGAGCGGATCGCGATAAACAAGGCCGGTTTCGTCGTCGATGTAATCGCCGTCGGCTTCCGACGCATAGCGCCAGTAGTCGAATTCTCCTTTCGATAAAAGATACCCGGCGAGATCCGCCTGATGGTAGCGGTGAAACATCCCGAACCAGTTGGCGTATTCGGTCAAACGGACGTCGGCCACCTCGTCGGCGAAGGCCTCGATGTTCTCGCGAATTGTTTCGGATTTCGCTTCATCGGAATTTTTGTACGGGTCGTCCATCGCCAGCGTGTCCGCGCCCGATCCGACAAAGCCGGACTGCAAACCCATCGGATTGAACGAAGCCTGCCCGTCGTTGAGCTCGAACCGGCCGAAAGTAAAAAAATTATCGGGGCTCGTCGATTCCGGGATATGCGACAATCGGTTCGTAAACATATCTTTGTAATCCGGCAGCAGCATCATCCGGATGACGACTTTGGCGTGCCGCTGGCTCCGTTTGATGTTGTAGGTCGCGAGCGCGAAACGATGCGCGGGATCGTGCCCCAAAAGCCAGACGGGAAAAGCCTGGGCTAAGATAACGGATTTGCCGAGCTGGGGCTGGGCGTGAATCAAAGCCCGCGTCCCTTTTTCGTGACGGTTTTCGGTCGCTTTCTGCAGCCGGTCGCAAAAGTCTTTTTGCCAGACGTCCGCTTTGACTCTTTTCAAACGCTCGAACACTTCGACGAGCGGGATCTCGGTGATAAACGGCTTCGGCTGAGTGTCCTGCAAAGCTGTCGCCCCGCCGCCGTCGGCAGCCGGAAAGTCGTCGTCTCTGAATGTGGCCGGGTTGATTCTCAAGTTACTTATTAGCCCAAACTACCCCTGTGCCGGCACACGACCGGCACGATTCCTTTACGAACTGACTGCCGAACGTGGTTTGTCCCGAATAAAAGCCGGGGCCGACTTCGCCGCGTCCCTTGCAGACCGGACAAGTATGCGGGCTTCGCGCGGTTTTGGTGATGCTGTCTAATTTCGGCCGCGGAACGGACTCGCACAACAATTTTTCCCAGATTATTTTGATGTCGCTCATAAAAACCTCAATGAAAGATGGTTTATCAAAAGGTGAATACTGTTATCAGCAATTATCAAAAGCCACACCGCGAGCCACGGCGGCGTCTCGGATGGATAACCTGTTGCAAAGCAGTTGCCCCATCCGAACTTGTAATGCGTCCAGCTTCCGTCATCGCCGGGGCCGATCACTTCATTCCGGGCCGACGCCGGCGCGAGAAAGTTTTTCGCGTAGACGACATATTTCGCGAGCCGGTACCGGTCGATCAGAAAATGCGTCGAGCAGATCACGAAGAGAGCGAGAGGGGATCGCGTCAGAAACAGAAACGGCAGCGAATACACGAGCGCGTGCGTGAGCGCCGGCACGAAGCTTTTCACTTTGCCCTGCGCCATCCAGTCCGATTGGAGAACGTAGTCTCCGAGAAGATGCAGAATTAATTCAGTCATTTTTATTTTTATTCTTCCAAAACTCGAGACACCGCCGCGAAAGCTTTTCCGGAAATTGCCAGTCATTAAAGTCGATCTCCGATACGTCGAGAGGCATCTTGATATGCTTTGCAAGTTTCAAGGCCTCGATCCAATCGATGGAAAACCTCGGCGCCATAAATCCGCGCCCGAGAAGCCCCTTGCCCGGCAGTTGGTAGCCATCGGGCAGTTTGCCGTCTTCGGTCAGGATTTCGCAGGCGTTTTCGCCGTCAGCATCGGGGCCGACCTGAAACGGCTTCCAATTAAATATTTTTTCGACGATTTCCGCGTCCAAATCTCTATTCATTTCTTTTTCGCCGCCTCTTTTTGTCCTTTCCCGCTGATTTTATTAGCCGGTTTCGTCCGCTTCGCCGGCGCTTTCGTTTTCCTTGCCGGCGCTTTTTTAACCGGCTTTTTCGCCTCCTCCTCCTCCGGTTCATCAGCTTTTAAGTATCTTTCGGCAATCATCCGGACGAGCTGCCCGTCGAGCCGCCCGGCGCGCTCGTCGGAGAGGAAGAATTCGGCCATCTCGCGCTCGGAAACTTTCTGCAGGATCGCTTCCTCGGCGATGCGGTTGCAGATCCTTTTGAAATCGGCGAGCCGGCCCGACTGGTCGTCGCCGAAGTTCTCGAGGCCGATGTAGTTCGCGACTTCTTTCCGGGCGGCGGCGATCGATTCAAGCTTGACCTTGTGCTTGACCTCGCGCTTATTTGTTTCGATATCGGTCGTCTCGATAAATTCGATCTCTTTGACCAGATCGATCGCGCCGGTCTCGCGGGCCTTCTTCAAATCAAAAAAACCGTCCTCGTCCATCAGATCGTTTACCGAGCCGCGCATATTGAAGACCGCCGAGCCCAAGACTTCTTCGGGCGTAACGGTCGAGTGAGCGATCGCCCGTTTGATTCTCGCTTCGATCGCCTCCGAGATATGCGGTTTCTGCAGCATCCGGTAGGCGTCGACCGAGGCTGTCGTTTCAGCATACCCGGCTTTTAAGGCGGCCTGTCTGGCCGATTTCGTTTTCGGATCGGCCATCGCCTCGACGAATTTCTTCTGCCGGGGCGTCGGTTTTCTTTTTGGTTTGGAAGGTACGGGCATTAATGCAGTATGTTTTCCTCAGCATTGGTCAGCGCCAGACAGAACTCGTCGTCCGGAAACGGGACGTCCATCCCGAGCATTCGGCCCATCGCGTCGAGCGCCGAGCCCAAATAAACGAGACAGATCTGCCGGTTGTCGGCGTTCTCGGGAACGGGCACCGGGATCTCGGCGTCGAGTCCCGCCCCGGCAAGCCGTGACGAAGCTTTGCCGATATAGTCGGTCGCCGCCGTCACGAACTGGTCGGTCTGGTCCTGATCCGGCTCGTAGACGGCGAGCCGCTGCGCCAAAAACCCGCCGCAGCAGGATTTCTTTTTCGAAAAATCGTTTCGCGTCATTTTTTTCTTCTCTCCTCCAACAGTCGTTTATTTTCCTGCAATAGCTCCTGAATTTCCCGATCGCCGCGCGCCGTCGTGATCGCTTTGACGGCCTGCATCGTGTTCTCGATGATCCGCAGATCGTCCCGCGTGCCGTTCAATTCCGCTTCGAGCGTGACGACCCGGCTCTCTAAACCGCGGTTCGCCGAATATCCGATCAGAAATCCGACCGTCAGCGTCGCGGAGATCAGCAGGCCGCCGGCTTTGAAAAAGTGATTGACGCACCACAGTTTTAATTGATCGGAGAATTCGGGAGTACTCAAAGATCGGCTCCTTGCTCGTTTTTATTTATCGGGTTTGTCGGGTTTGTCGGGTTTTCCTAAATATTTGTCGGCCTGCGCTTCCAGAGCGGGCTCCGTCCGGCGCTCGAAGACCCGGTAGACGGCCCGGGCGATGATCCGCCCGACCAGCCCGCAAAGCGTCGAGAGCCCCAGAAGGTATTCCCACGCGTCGACATCAAAATACTTCGAAAGCGGCGCGGCAAGCCCGATGCCGAGAAGCGCGCCGACAAAAATCTTTCCGACCTGCGCCGCCGAATGTTTTTCGGGATGGACGGCCGCGGCGCCGACCGCGCCCGACAAAGCGCCGAAGCCCAGCGGCCATGCGACGGATGTCAGCGCCGCGCCGAAAATAACGCCGGCGATGATCAGAATGCGTCCGGGCAGAAAAATAGGAGCCGCCGCAAGGAGCGCGGCCGGCAGCAGCACGCCGGTGATTTTGTTCAGGAGTATGTCCATAGGTGTCACAGGAACCGTTTTCATTGTCGCTTTCATATATTTGCGCTAATCCGTCGGGAGAAATATAATCTCTTTCAGCATTTGCGCCGCCGCTGTCGGCGTAAGTGTCAGGGGAAAGCAACAAGTTTCAGGCCTTTTGCTTTCTCCGCTCCTTTTTGTTTTTATTTCAGAACGTCGGGCGCTTTCGGCAGCTCCTTGTTGTTGATGATCGCCGTCAGAAGATCGGCGGCGTAAACAAGACTGACGCCGATCGCGTCGTCCCGGCCCGTATCGTTCGCATCCTCGGCCTTTTTCGCCTCGCCGGCGGCCTTAACCATCGGCAGAACCCAGGTTAAAATCGTTTTCCACATTGTTGAAAATCCCTCGCTTAAAAAAAGGGGCCGCTTATCGACGACGACGAGCGGCCCAAAATTCGGAAAGAAAATATTTATATCCATCGGACCGAAAACGCGCGGTTAGATTTTAGCGCGGGCGTTGTTGTCGGCCCCGAATCCGACGAAGGCTTTGGTGTGTCCGGTTCGTTTATTCACTGCCGAGCGACTTAACACGATATCCGGTTTTTTGTCCCTGTCGGCGTATTGAACGGTTTCGTAAATGGCCGCGGCCCGGAAGATGACCGGTTCCCTCGCGGCGCTTTTGATGATGTCGGTTTCAGCCGCCGCCTCCGCCGCCTCAACGGGCGTTTCAACGGTGACTTTATAGACCTTTCCGGCCGGATCGCTTTTGACGGTTTTCGATTTGACCGTTTTCTCACCGGCCGGCAGATTGCCCGGCGGCGCGAGCGCAAAAGCGGAAAAAGCCAGGATGCAGATCGCGACGATCGTACACAGGATTTTATTCGTAATGGTTTTCACTTTTTATTCTCCTTTTCGAGTTTTGCCCTTGCGGGCGTTTATGAACCGATTGAATTCCGAAGGTCTGCCCGGCTAAGTCTGGCGGGTCAAAGAGCGGATTCGTCGGTCGGGTTTGGGATAGTCGGAACGAGTTCGGAAGGGATGTCGGCGGGATCGCCGTCGCTTCTTTCGAAATCCGCCCGGTTCAGTTCCGTCAGCACCACCTGCGCCAGAGCAGGCGGGAATTTTACGCGCTCCGTCGGATCGAACCCGGCGGCCTGTTTGGCAGATTCGCGCGCGTATTTGCCCTGCAGGGCGATCTCGCGGCGCAAAGCGTCCCGTTCGCCGTCGGCTTCTCTCAATTTGGCGAACTCGACGGCGCGGTCGTAGACGTCGCGCGAGTAGTTGCCGCCGGTCGTCGTCGAATCGACGTTCTCGCCGCGCGAGAAATGATAATGCGCCCAGCGCCCGCAGTTGTAGGCGGCCGTCGCGACCCTCCGGAGATCGTCGGCGTCGACCGCTTTCCCGACGAACGACGTCCGGCGCACGTTGACGCGCTTTCCGACGCAGGCAACGGTGTCGTTGACCTTGCCGAGATAGATCCCGACGCCTTTCTCGATAAACGGCTTCGCGTTCGCCGGCGACCAGACGCGCGGAGCGGCAGGAAACGTGCCGATATCCACCTGCAGAACGCCGTAGCCGTGGTAGACGCCGCCTCTGAAATCTCCGCGGATGTTCTCCAAATTAGTCTCGCGCGAGCCGATTCCGAGCAGATGCGCGCAGGTCGTCCCGGCACGCTGCGCTTCCGTCTCGAACCACGGCATCCAGCCGCGGCTTTTCACCTTTTCGTACTGTTTTTTGATTTGATCAATCGTGATATTCATAGGTAAATTTCGCTTTTAGGATAAAACCATTTTCGGAATAAATCAATAGAAATCTCAAGTTAGGAGACGCGGGCGCGTTTCCTCTTTTCGTAAATGGCGGAGTTTAAACGAGAAAACGCCGCGTAAGGGACGCGGCGTCTCAAAATTCTAGGTTTTTCTAGGCGGGTTGGCTGTTATTTTGCAGTTCGAAATTTCCGAAAAAATAAATCCGCCGGCGCGACGGCAACAGCCTGAATCGTGACCGCGCCGCCTTCTTTTTGCTCGATCGCATACCTGACGCTGGAATCGGCCGGTTTCCCGGCGCGCGCGGCAGCCGCACGCTCGACAGCCTCTTCGCGCGAGATCTCGCCGTTCGAAAAAGCGATTGCGTCCTCCATCGACGCAAAATCAATCGGTTTGTTCTGAATAAGTTTCAAAGGTTTGTCACTCATTTCATTTCGCAGCCCAGATTCTTGATCATCGCAAAACTTTTCTTTTCCTCGTCGTTCAAAGGCTGCGTCGACCGCTCTCCCGGCTCGTACCGGTGCAGCTCGTCCTCGACAAGAAGCAGCTTTGCCGGCTCGCCGTCCGGCCAGACGGACGGCACAAGACAAACACTGCCTTTCGGGCAGGCCGGATCGGTAATTACCGGTATTCCTAAAATCTTCTGCTTTGCTTCCATTTGCTCTAATAATCCCAGAGTTAATACAGCTGACAATGCGATTTGTTTTTTCATAATTCTATTCGCCATTCTATCCGACATCTACCGGACATTCAACAATTTTTGGTTGATATGAAACCCATATAAAACCGATACGATTTCGATATCGTTTCGATATCCGCCTATTTTCAATTACCCATTCGGCCCGGTTTGTCCGATAGAATTGATCCGGTATTATCGGACGCCCTTTTCAGTTCCCGCTTTTTCCCTTATAATCTGAAACCGTGAAGTAATTCACTTTCGTTTACTGGAAAAGCCGACTCGAAGATTTGCAGATCCTCGACGCCGGCTTTTCCGTTTTTACCAGCTCCGCCGTTCCCACCACCATTCGTCGGAGGCGTCGCCGATCGCCCGCTCCTCGTCCTCGCATTCCCGGTGAAGCTTATCGACAGTGTTCGGCTTGCCGCAGAATGAGCAGTCGAATTCCTCGTAGCCTTTGAAATCGATCCGCCGGTCGGGAAACCAATCGACCGATGTTTCGTCCTCGTCCTCCAATGAATCGAAGAAGTTGCGCGGGTTTTCCTCCTCCTCCTCCATCAAACCAATCTGGTTAAAATAAAAGTTTTTGAAAGCGCCCATTGCTAAACCACCTCATTGAGATAACACCACGCCTCGAAGTCCGCCGCCGCCTCTTTCTCGACCTGTTCGACTTCCTCTTTGGTCGGGTCGGGCGGAAAATTCAACGATGCGAACTCCCCGCAGATTTCCCGCGCCTTCGCGTCATACGCCGCCGCACCTTCGGCCGCCGTTTCGAAATACCCCAAACGATAAGTTTTATGCTCGAACGTAAGCTTGGCGTAAAAGGGCTTGCTTTTCTTGCGGCCGTCGAAACAGACGCCCCGATAGCCTGTGCTGCTGTTGATCTGCTGACCGTTCACTCGGTTCTGGCTTCTGGTGGCGAGCCGGATGTTCGCGCGCCGGCAGTCGAGCCCGTCGCCGTTTTTGTGATCGACCTCCAGACCGGCCGGCGCGTCGAGAATAAAACGATGAAGAAGAATCGTCTTCATTTTGCCGCCCCTCAATACGCTGCGCCGGGCGTAAAACATTTCGCGCTTGCGCCGGTAGATTTTCATTGCCGTCCATTTGTACGCGCAGACCAACGGAGCGTCCGCCGCATCGATCAGCGCCACCTTGCCGAGAGTCAAAGGAATTTCGATAACTTTGTCGTCCATAAATTAAATCGCGCGTATAAAGCCGCGCCCCTTTCCGAATCCTCAAACCAAAGCAGCTTCTTTTTTCGCGGCCCGCGACGGCTGCGAAACCCGGCTGAACTTTTCGAGCCGGTCGTAATACTGCTCGACGAGCCGCCGCATCGCCCGGTGATAGCAGGGCACGCCGTTCGCGAAGGCCTTGCACTGGCACTCTTTGCCGATCGTGTAGATTTCGTTTGAGCCGTCCGACCAGAACAAAAGAGTTTTGTTTGTCCGATCCCAGTGCATAAAGGTCGTGTCGCCTTCGAGCATTGCAGTGCCTTTGGCGATCGCGCGGATCCATTTATCGCGCAGGGTTTCAGAAATCGACGTGTAGTGCGTCATCCGAACGCTTTCGGCGGCGATCGCTTTCAGCAGTTTTTGGTTGGTAATGTTTAGCATTTCGTGAATTCTCCTTTCGTTTATTGATTTCTCAATCTGTATATACTTTACTATACTTTTATATACGATGCAAGCGCAAAAGTGATAATTTGTATTGACAGGTATATACTTTTTGAAATATATTTCAGATATGGACAGAACCGACGAAAAAACAGACAACAAAAAAGAAATGGACGCCAGTATCTCGCTGAAGCTTCCGAAGCCTTTACTCGAAAAAGCGCGGGAAAAATCGAAATCCACCGGCGTTTCGATCTCCTTCGTAGCCCGGAAAGCGATTGAGGAGTGGGTCGAGAAAACGAAATAATTTTTATTTAATTTTTTAATATTTCGCTTCCGATCTTGGCGCGTTTCGGTCATTTCATTAATAGGATTTAATTTTATGAAAGAAACAAAACTGATGATGCAATCCCTGAATCTTTGTGACCGGCTTTCCGCTTTATGGAAAAAGGCGGACGACCGGCGAGTCTTCGAAGTTCTGGAAAAAGCCGAGCGGCGAAAGGAACGTCGGATGCGGAAATTCGTCCGGCGCGTCAACTGGAATCGCGAGGACGAGATTTTACAGGCGGACGTGATCGAGTAGGGAGGCTTCGGCCTCCTCCTCAATCGGATTTCTCTTTTTGCAAATCCTCACTTAATTTTTTGACCTCTTCCGGATTTTCCTCTCGCCAAACCGACCAGCTTTCGTCGGTCAGTTTCCATTCGATCCATTCGGCGATGTCGGGCTTTGGTTCGTAAGGCGGTTTTCCGTTGCAGCATTTTGAGCAAAGCTGTACAGTGATCTCGTCCTCGCCCGGAAGCCGGATCGTCCGATTATTCTTGAGGTCCTTAAAATCTAGGTGCTCCGCGCAGAAATAAAGCCCGCAGCCGTTTTGTCCGCCGTAAGGATCGGAGCCGCAAACATAAGCAAGCCCTCGATCGATCTTTGTCGTACATCCCGGCTTGTCGCAAACGGCCGGCACACCGTAGCCGATGTCGCGATTCCAATTGTCGTCATACCCGATTGACCATCCCATAAAAATATCCCTCCATTTATTTTTGATTTATCAACTCCAGAAACGGCTCGATCAGATCGGCCGGTATTTTGGTATTTCCGCGCGGGTACCGAAGCCACGGCCAGTCCACGGCGAACAGCTCGCGCAGCCCTTTCATAGCCAGGTTGCGGCGCGGCTCGAAATAAACGGCGCTGCCGATCTCGACGCACCATTTGTCCTGCATAATTTTGTTTTCGAACATATTGCCGACGTTTTGGAACGGTTCGGCGACGAGATCCACCGAGGCGACGATCCTCGATTCCGGCGCGCACAGGTAAATAAAAGCCTTGTCGCCCTTTTTCGCCGTCTTCGGGCACGTCCAGAAAAACTGCTGCGTCGTCCCGATCCATTTCGCGTATTTTCTAAACCAGTCGAGCAGCTCCGCGCCGCCCTGCAAAATAAAATAATTTTCAGCCATTTTCCGCCTCCTCCGGCCTCACGCCGTCATCATCCATCACCCGCAGATTCTTAAAGCGCCAGTATCTGAGATAAAACCAGCTCGAAAGAAACAGCATCGCGAGCGAGAAAACGAGATCTCCCGAATGCGCGAATAAAACCGCCGACGTCGCGGACATCGCCGCCGCCGTCAGCCGCCGCCGCTGGTTTTTTCGGGACGGCATTACCGCCAACACCGGATAAGTCCATTTTTCGGGCGGAAAATAGACGTATTCGGGCTGTTTTGGCGGCCGGATCGCGGCGCATTCGGGCGAGCATCTTCCAGAATTCTTGAGTTTCGCCGTTGCGTTATAGAGCCTTTCAAGCGAAACCGGTTCGGAAAATTTCCACCTTCGGCCGCATTTGCCGCAAATCCACGAGTCAAACATTTTTCCACTCCTTCTGATGTTCAATTGCCAGTTTCGCGGCAAGGCAGATCGCTTCCGGCAAGTTTTCAGCAAAAATATAAAATCTGGTTATTTCGTCTTTCGAAAAAACCGCCGTGTGCTGCGCGTCCAAAACGCGCCGATAGCACTCATATCCGAAACCCTGCTCGCGCATCTTTTCGATCACCTTCCACGCTTCGGCGATATCGCCGGAGTAATTCGGGCAGTCGGGTCGGATTTCGATTTCGTGATCAAGGTAATACGGCTCGACTCCTTGTTTCAGCCATTTCTCGGCGTGGTCGCGGCTTTGCGCCTTGAAAGGAACTGTGACATCGACGCTTCCGTCTTTATTGACGACCCAGAATTGCTCGCCGCATTTCAGCCCGAAAATATTTTCGTGGATCCATCGATTGAGATTATTTTCCATTCCGTTCCTCCAAAACTTGCCGGTACCGCTCGATCTTGTCGCGCATCACCTTTTCCGAGTAAACCACGTCGACCCGCTCCGGATGACGGAACACATTCGCCCCCTCGTCGAAGATCACGAACAGGCGATTGCGCGCCGTTTCGTCTTCGACCAGGAGCCGGACGAGCTCGTTGTATTCGTCCCGGATCTCTTTTGCCGCCGCCGGATCCAGAAACGTCTCTTTCGGCGGCCTGAAGGCCTCGTGGACGGCTTCCGCCGGCGTCAAAGGAGCCGCCGCCAGCCGCCGGTTCGCGAAAGATTTGTTTCTGACCTCGATCAGATAGGCTTTGCGGGCGGCGTGCGCGGCGGGCCGGCATTCGTGACACGGCAAAACCATCGGCTCGCCGTACGGGAAATACGTGACGATCCGCTCGCCGTTCTCGTGATTCGCCCGGAAGCCGCAGAGCTCTTCGGGTTTTTCCGCCGGTGCCTCGCGGAGCTCTTTTTCGAGCGGAAACCATTCGGCCGCCATCTCCTCGGCGGTGATGTGGAAGGGGAGGCGCTCGCCGTTCGCGCGGCGCGAGGCGCGGGTCCGCATCGCCCGCCGGTAAAGCTGCTCGTAGCGCTCGCGCGGTGCTCCCGCCGCTCCGAGGACTTCGAGAAAGACCAGAATCAGCTCCTGCCGGTCTTTTTTGGCCTCTTCGGTCTGCTCGTCCGCAAGGTTCCATCCCGCCTGCCGCCGGAACCGGTCGATCAGGTCGCCGACGATCGAGCCGGCATTGATTTCAGGCTTTGAAAGCTTTTGCAGGGTCGAGACCTTCGAAGGCCGAGTAGTCGCGGTCGCGGCCGATCTCGTAGTTGGTTCTTCGTCCGGCACGTTCAGCTTCGGCATTTTTAATCGCTGCATTTTTCTCCTCCTTTCTTTTCGCTTTTTCTTCGTCTTCGAGCTGCCACTGGTAGGCGAGCCGCATCCCTTTGCGCCACGTCAGATCCCAGTCGAAACGCTCGGCTTTGTCGTCCGTCCGGTTCGACCAGTGTTCGACGAAATTCTCGTGCGCTTCGATCAATTTGATCCCCGGCAGCTCCCTTTTCGCCCAGTCGATCATCTCGTCCGAAAGCGGGTAGTCCGCCGGCAGCCGGAATTTTTTCGGCGCCGATTTTTTTCTCTCCCGTTCCGGCGGCGGCGGCGGAGGCGGCGGTTTTGGCGCGCGCGCCTCTCCTCCTCCGCCGAAAGAGACGATAGTCTCTTGAGGCTTTAAAGGGGGTTTTATATAAGGAAAAGGAGATTCCACGTTTGCGGAATTTTCTTTTCCGATTTTTTCCGCGTTTATGGAATTTTCCACGTTTGCGGAATTATCAAGCTCTTTTTCGGGCGGTTTTTCCACGTTTGCGGAAAAATTTTCCACGTTTGCGGAATTTTGAGCCGGTGTTTCCTTGCGAGATTCCGCGTTTGCGGAAAAACTTTCCACGTTTGCGGACAAGTTTTCCGCGTTTGCGGAATCTCTCCGGAACCCTTTGACCGGTCTCCACCACTTCCGGCCGTCGAAATTTCCCGCCAGTTCGAGCCACCCTCTACCTACCAGTTCATTAAAGGCGTGATAAAAAGCGCTCTTTTTGACTCCGTATTTCTCGGCCTTTTCGAGCTCCAAATAAACCGTTTCGCCCTGCTTTACTTCGCAGAGCAGACACCAGACCACCACCGTCGATGGTTTCAATGAAGTGAATTCCTTTATCGATTCGCCGGGCACGATCGCCATTGTTTAATCCTGATTGAAGTAATTTTTTTTGATTTCCTCGACGGCGGCGTCGGTCAGCTCGAACCATTCTCCGCGGATTCGCTTTTCCGCGTAAGCGTCGTGAAGGATCTGTTCGGTCAGCGCATATGCCGGCCAGAAGAAAAGCAGTTCGAACTCGTTCGGTTTCGGCATCAACGTGTCCTGCTTGACGAGCTGCCTGAAACGCGCCTCCGGATCGCGGCTTCGTCCGATCTTGACGTACCCGGTCGCTTTGTCCCGGATCAGATAAACGTTAGTTATCCGCGACTTCGCAAGATCGAGACGTTCTTGTTCTCTGCTGTTAAGCCGAAGCGCGGCGTAGCGGGTCAGGTATTTGATTTGCGGATAAGACGACCCGTATACGAGCGAATCGAAAAAGCCCTGGACGAATTCCTTGTTCTCGTAGTAGACGGCTTTAACGAGCGGCAGGCTTTCCGGCGAGATATGAAGGATATCCGATCCAAGAGTCAGATCCCGGGCGAATGTCGCCCCTTCCTCGTAGGTGCGTTTGACCGGCGTAAAATAGATCACCCGCTTTTCGACTTCGCAGCCGAAAAGCGGAGCGCCGCCTCTGGTCCTGTTAAAAATCAATTTTGCTTCAATCATTTTTTATTCCGTTTCATCCCTTTCGTCTTTTCCTTATGGCACGGCACGCAGAGCGTCTGAAGATTATCCAGAGCGTGTTTTCCGCCGTTTACGACCTCCAGAATGTGATCGGCCTCCCAGAGGCTCCCGTTTCGCTCGTGACGGCGAAAAATCTCCTCATTCTCCGTAAAAGAATTGACATAAATCCCTTCGTCGGTTCGCCAGCGCCAGGACGAGCTCTGGGCGTGCTTGCGGATTCTCTGCATTTTCTCGGTATCGCACCCGCAAAGCGCGCAGACGCCTTTGTCGCGCGCGAGGAGCGCCTTTCGGATGTAGGTCGAGGATCCTTTGGCGATCATCATTTCGTCGAACGCGGCGTAAGAGCATGCCGTCGAGCACCATTTCGTCTGGCGGCCGGTCAAGGCTTTGCGGCATCGCCGGCAGAGCCCGTCCGCCCGGTCCGGGTAAAGATCCGAGACAGTCAGATCGACGTTGTAGCGGGTTTTGTTTTTCACGTTTAACCCTCCGCCCCCTCCTGCGGGATGATCGGCTCCTTGAACACCTCGAACCAGATTTGCGCCAACGCGTTCAGGTTCAAAATCCAGTAATCGCGTAAAGCTTCAGCTGATCCGAAGTTGATCTCGAGAACGGGCGGCGTTTGCGCCTTAAAGTCCTCCATCGAACGCCAGAAGGACAGCCGCGTTAAAGGGTTCTGCGGGTCGGCCGTCTGAAACGCCGTGATCAGCCCGTCGCCGCTCAAAACGAGCGTTTTCGCCGCCTCCTCCTCCGCCATCGCCCGCCGGTAATCTTCCGCGCGCTCGCAGATGTGATCGATCGCCTCCTCGACCGGAAGGCCCGAGTGAAAGACGAAATTAAACTGAAAGCCGCAGCTGTTGCGGAATTTCTCCATCGGTGTTGCGTTTTCTAAACTCATATAAATCGTTCTTAAATTTTCTAAACCGTTCTAAATTTTGTACTTTCGTTTCGCCGCCCTGATCGATTTGCAGCCGACCGCTTTTAAGATCATGCGCTTGAGCCATTTCTTAAAGCCGCGCCGGGTTTTGCCTAAGGGGTAGCCCTTGCGCCGATAAAGCCCGAGCATCCTTGAGATAAACTGTTTCGGCGGCTCAGGCTCGTATTTGATCGGCGCGGTCTCCACCGTCGTTAAAATAAGCGGCGGTGGTTGTTTAATTACCGGGTAGCCGTATCGATATGCGTAATAATCAAATCTGTTCATAATTGCTTCCTAAAGCCCGAAGACGAGCCGGGCCGCATCACGTTCATGAGCGTTGGTCCGAAGATCGCAGCGCGTGATCGTCTGAAAATACGCGGCGTTCCATTTCTCGCCTTCAGGCGTTTGGGTTCTGACCTCGAAGCCGGCTTTCCCGAAGCCTTCGATCAGAAGCGTCGCCTCGCGGTTGTTCTCGCCGGCGTTGAAAGCGATCTTCGTTAAAACTTCCGTTTTCTGCCGGCTGTTCCGGTTGTAGACGAAATTCTTTCGCGGATTCTCGACGACGATCAGCGTGTCTTCGGGCGTGTAATCGCGCAGGATCAGCCCGTACGCCTCCCAGAACGACGAGGAGAAGAGCGCGGCGATCTTTCGGGTCGTCCGGTCGTACACGCAAACCCCGGTCGTGAGGCCTGCGTCGATGCCGATGGCGTAACGTTTTTTCATCTTTTCGCCCCGAAGCCGATGTCTTCTTTTCCGAATTCCCGAAATTTGACCTTCTGCATCACCTTCAGGCGTTCGATCACTTCCTCGTAATCGCGACCGAGACAAAGTACCGAGACATACAGCTCGCGCAAATGGGCGACGCTGAAGCCTTCGGAGTCCCTGACCCATCGTTCGAGGTCGAGCGCGATCAAATCCGCCGGCAGGAGTTTCTTTTCGAGATAGGCGCGGCGCGCCTCGGCAGTCGGCATCGGGATCTCGATGATCTCGTCAAAGCGCGAAGGCCGGTTGACGAAACGCCGGTCGAGCTTCTCCGGGTAATTGGTCGTCCCGATAAAAATGATGTTGTTGATCTGGTTTTCGCCGTCGAGGAGCGCGAGCCATTCGGCCTCACTGTAGCGCCGGACGAGTTCGTCGAGATCTTCGAGGATCACGATCAGCGGCCGCTCCGGCTCGATCTTGCGAAGCGATTCGAGCGCCTTGCCTGTCGCGTACGGATTTTCGCCGAGAACGACGATTCCCCGCCTTTCGAGGAGCTGCGCGACGAGTAATTGGATGCAGGTCGTTTTCCCGCCGCCCGGCGCGCCCGTCAGCAGGATCCCGCGCTTGTAGAGAAAACCGCGCCGGACGAATTTTTCCTTCGAATCCCAGAACTTTTCGATCGACCGAAGAACACGATCGGTCTGCGAGTCCGGCAGACAAAAAAGATCGTCCGTCTGCAGGTCGAGAATTTTGAAAACCGGGTTATTGAATTCGTCGAGCACGATCCGGAAGGCCTGCGCCGGCAGTTCCGCCACCGTCTCGCCGCAGGGCCGGAAAGCTCCGTCCGAGAGACACTGCCATTTCCGCTCGCCGGTCGGATCGAAAAGACGCTCGCGCGACGGGCTTGCCGGTTCGCAAGGTGTCGGCGTCGCGGAACAGTTTCCGTAATTTTCGCCGGCTTCGCTGCCGAATGATTCCATTAATTGTTCGAAATTTTCTTTACTCATATAAATTTTTCTTAATCGTTCTTAATCGTTCTTAAATGCCGCCATTCGCCGCTCGTAGGCGGCCTTGGCGATCGGGTAATGCTCCCGGCAAAAATCGACGCCCTCTGAAACTCCCTTGAGCGAGTGTTTTCTGCAGAGCGGCCGGTCGCACGTTTTCGTCTTTCCGCCCTTCGTTTTGCCGACCGGGAAATCGCACAGAAACTCGTGCTCGCGCGAGCAGTATAAGCAGGTTTTCCGCCGCCGCCCGCGTGAGCAGACAATGGCGTAGGAATCGCCGATTTTGACGGTTTCGCAGGGCATTTATTTTTCCCGTTTCTCAAACCGAGCGCACCGGCAGCCGATGAGCTTGCAGCCCTCGCGGCCCTCTTCCTCGAAATCGCCGTGACTGAGGATCGAATGGCCACACCGGCAGATGATCTTTTGTTTCTCGTAAGCTTTGCGGATCGCGGGCGGCATCGGATCGTAGTTTTCCGCCTTGTCTTCTTCGGAGTTTTTGATCCGCTCACTGCGAAAATCGCGCAGGATCTGAACAAGCTTTTCGTCGTCCGTGATGCCGATCCTGTTTTTCATCCAGTTGCAGAGAAAAGCGTCGGATTCGGCCGCTTCCGCCGCCTCCAGAACGGAAAGCGCGAACCGCCGGGCTTCGGCCGGCGACGTCATCACCTCGAACGTGATCCCGTAAGAGATCCGGACGAGCGGCTTCCGGGTATGAAACCCGAACAGGCTTTCGGCAAACAAAACGCCTTCCTCGATCGTGTTTTCTTCTTCCGTCACCGTTCGAACCTCCTCTCCCGTTCCATCCGCCTTAAGCATTCAAGGGGCGTCTCGTCGTCTTTTAGCTCATAGCCGCACCCGACCGTCCCGCCTTTCCACGAACCGCGCTCTTCGCCGACTTCGTCCGAGAATTCGACCGAGATCGTCCGGCGCACCTTTTTCGGCCACCCGAGCCATTTGAAAAGGCGCGAGCGCCAGCGCCATTCCTGTTCGGTCACGCCGATCGTCGCCGAAACGTCCTGCGCCTCGCCCGACCGCAAAACATACCGGTAAGGGTGAGTTTCTTTGAAAAAATCGAGCGTCTTTTCAATTGCGTTTTTTTCTTTCCACGGCAGGCGATTTTTATACGTGTCGTGATACCAGGAGCCGTCGGCGAGCAGCTTCGACGTGCGGATCCAGTCGTAATTCCACGGGAAACGGAAGACGTGCATCCGGTTGATCCATTTTTGTTTGGCGGTGTGTTCGTCCTCGTTGTCCCACAGGTTCAGCCAGATCGCCCGGTCGAGGTAATAGAGCCTGAATTCGCGCTTGCTCGCGAGCCTCGTCTTTTTGTCGTAGGTTGAAATATATCCCGGCTGGAAACGGCGCGGCAGAACGTCCTCGAACGTCAGGTAGAACGTGAAAAAGATCAGGCCGATATGGAAGCGAAAATCAAGATTTCTGTCGCCGCAGTAAAAATCGAGACCGATCGCGGGCTTGCACCACCCGTGCCGCCCGCGCCCGTATTTCATTCCCCACCAGACAAGCTGGCCCGAGATCCACGTAAAAAGGCGAAACGATCCTTCGCCCGAATGATAAAACCAAGGACGGCCTTCGAGATCGCCCGTAAATTTTTGGATAAGTGCTTTCATATAATTTCCTCTATTTACAAAACTGGTTCAGAAAATACTTCGCCGCATCGTTGGCGATCTCGTGAAGATCCCCCATCGAGAGCGACTTTTTGCCGGTCTTCTGTTTGTACCAGCGGACATTGTCCTTGAAGGCCATCGCGATATTGGCCTGATAGGCGTAGAACAGCTCAGGATCGTTTTTCAGAGCCTCGGACAGGGTTCGTACCACATCCCGCAGATTGTCGTTTTCTTTTGGTTGTTCGCTTTCCACAATTTTCTCCTTTTTAGTTCAAAAACCTCTTGAGTCTTTTATCGAGATCCAGAAGCCGCTCGACGTCCTTACCGCACGGGATCGCGAGCGCCGTTTCGGAATTCAGGTCCCGGAAGTCGAACCGGCACGAAAAGAACTCGCAGCGCCCGGCCGTAAAGGCCACCCCGTGCATTTCCGCCGCCGGCAGAAGCGCGCCGGTCATCCGGTGAAGGTGAGCACGGTCGCGCGCCGCCCGTTTTGCCCAGTTGTCGAGCAAAACCTCGATGTGCGGTGACGAGTGCTCCCGGGCCGTCCAGCGGCCGTAGAAGACGTCGGGAACGAAAACGTCCCGCAGTTCCCGGATGCGCGGATCGATCTCGGGTTTCGGCGCCGCGGGCTCAAACGCGATTGGTTCGACCTCCTCCTCCTTCGGCGGGGCCGGTTTGGGGAAGATAAAGCCGATGAGTTGAGCGAGTAAGTAGATTAATTTCATATCATTTAAGGTTCCCTAACTTTCGAAACATCAACCCGCCATTTTCAATGTGCCGCCGCATCTCGCGGCTTGGAATGTTTTGGTAGTAGGCAAAACTCGGCCTGTAAAATTCGTGTGTCGGCGTCAAATCCTGCGAAACGCGGTAGATTGCCGACATTGCCGTTTTGCCGCACGACGGGCAGGATATATTAAAAGGCGTCACGCCGCTGTCACGGTCGATTGTGATAGTTTGACGGGCGCACCCGAGGCAGGAATAAACGTTGATTTTGTTCTTTCCTTCCGCTCTTTGCGCCTCAATGACGCCGATCATTTGATATTGTTTTTCGTTCATTCGAAAAGTCCTCCCTGCTGCATCTTGTAAACTCTCGTCGCCGGAACATTCCTCACGAATTCCGTCCGGTTTGCCCGCCGCACGACGCACAGGCAGTCGTCGATCGGATCGAGGAGCGGCGACCGGAGCCATTCGGGCGAATCAGCGCGAAGGTACTCGTAGGAATAAACCGACCAGACGAGATCGTCCGGGAGCGGCGGCCGCGAGCCCTTGACGACGACGTAGCCGGCCGGAATTTTCATCCGCGCCTGAATCTCGTGCGGCATTTGTTCGAAGCGTCTTTTCATTTTTCGTTCAGCAGTTTGTTAAGCCTGCCTGTTTGCTTGCCGATTGCTTCATAAATCGAAGCAAATTTGTCGAGCGCCGGGATATTTTGAGAAACATCGATCGCGTGCCTGAGTTGATCCTGAGCTTCTTTCAGTTTGCGCCGGGCTTCCTTGATAATTTCTTTTTCGCGTTCGTCTAATGCGTCCATAATCAATCTCCTTCTACCAAAATCTGTTTTATTTCTTTCCCTTAAAAATCTCATTCCGCGCCCGCACCAATCGCAGTACCGGACGCCGGCCACTCCTTCGCGACGGCGCTGGACCGGCGGCTCGATCCCGGCGCGGCATTCGTCACAAATCGCGACGAGCATCCACGTTTTGCCGTAATCGCGCGAGATCCTGATGGCCTCGATCGGACGAACCGGACGCCGGGCGAGTTCGGCTTCGTGTTTTTCCAGCATCTGCTCCAATTCGTTTTCGTAATCGATTCGCGCCTGTCTTGCCGGATCGGAGCTATACCTTTGTTGCCGCATTTTGAACCCTCGCAAAGCCGTCGTAAGCGGCAATAAAGATGTCGATCAGCTTCCGCCTGTCTTCCGGCGCAAGGTTTTCGTCCCCATTGATCAGAGCGACGATGATCTCGAGTTTGTCCTGATCTTCATAAAAGACAACGCAGTCCTCGGTCGCCTCCAAAAAATTCGCGTACGGCATATTCAGCCAGTCGCACACTTTGGCGATATTCTCGAAGTCCGGCAGGCCTTTGGCGCTGATTATCCGCGACAGCGTTGAACTGCTCACGCCGCACTCAAACGCCGCCTGTCGCTGGCTCATAGAGTTTTTTTCGAGTTTTCGCTTGATCGCGCGCGACAATTCGATGGTTTTGATTTTTGGTGTCATACACACTCCGTACAAACGCCCGACGCCGCCCATCCGCAGCCCCCTCCGAATCCGTCGTCGCAGGCCGCCGATTCCGTACAGCCGCACCTGACGCAGATCAGCTCTCCGCAGTCCGAGCATTCGGGGCCGTTCACACCGGCGACGATCGCCGTCACGCGGCCGCAGTTTTTGCACTGGATGATGTCCTGTTCGGGTGTCGTTTCTGCAGTTTCAGTTTTCATATCGGTTTATGCTGCCCCTTCAACTTGTTCCCACGCCACGGGCATAAAAATATGAACCTTTGCGATCGGATTCCGGGAGAGCACCGTGACGCCTTTCCCGAGCGTTCGAAGGAGCCCGTAGGCCTTCCAGTCGCAATCGGTCTGGGTACATTCCTGCGGGTCGGTCGAAACCTTTCCGCATCTCGGGCAGCGGAATTCTTTTGTTACCGCTTTCCTGAAATCTTCGGGCGTATCGAAAACCCGCACGTCGTCGCCTTCGATCAAAGGCTGGTTCGAGTCCTGATAGTAGTTCATATACCAGTAGCTCCGGTCGGTTTCCCACGCTTCCATCACGGCCTCAACGGTCGTTCCGAGCTTTTCCGCATAATGGGCCGCCCGGTCGAGCGCCCAGCGGAAATGCCGGCAGTAAGCGCAGGGGCAATCCTCGGCGCCGTTATGGTTTTTATTGCGGGAGTATTTCGGCTCGCTGTTCGCGTCCCGCAAAACATCCGCTCTTAAAGATTCGATTCCTTTTTTGATTTCGCTTTCCATAAATTTATAAATTGGAGACCGCCGGGAACTGCTGTTTGCATCGACAAACAAATCACAATCAATCTGGAGAATTCCTCCCTGCTGTTTAAGCAATACGGCCCTTGGTCGTCTCTATCCTGAAGCGCGGAGGAAGAGACACTCCACGCCCGCACGGTCTCCAAACCGTTAAAATAAATCCTTCTGCCCGTGTTTGAGGTTCGCCTGATTCTGGTTCGCGAGAGCGATCCGCAATTCGTCCTTCGACATCGAAACGCGGTCGATCTGTTCCTGCGTGTCGGGCCGGTAGTAGATCTTCTCGCCCCGGTTGAGGTCGTATTCGATCAGGCACTCGATCGGACGGTATTCGACGCGCGAGCGGATCTGATCGGCGAGCTCGTCCTGCTCTTCCTGAAGCTTGTCGAGCGCCTTTTTATAGTCTTTTTTGATGTCGGCGAGCGCCGTCTTTTTGGTGTCGATGACGGTCATCACTTCGAGGAGCGAATCGGTTTTCATCTTCACGTCCTCGTCGGTCAGCTGGAACCGAACCTTTTTGATTTCCGACGTCGGGAGAGTTTCGGCCGGGCGGACGTCTTTCGGCGGGTCGAATTCCTCCATCCGAACGATGAGATCGTCGAGAACCCGTTCCTCGATCGTGACGGGCTTGCCGTTGATAACCTTGTGCGCCCAATACGCGCCGGATTCCTTTTTGCGGATCGCCCAGCCGTTCGTGAGGAAGTCCTCGACTTCTTCGATCTCGTCGAGCGTCATCTGGCCGGCCGGCGCGGCCTCCTCGGCTTCAGGCGCGGCGTCTTCATCGGCGCCCGTTTCGGCCTCCTCCTCCGCCCTGACCGGCTCTTCTTTGATCTCAAGCTTAATCGGGGAGGTTTCGGCTGCCGCCTCCGCCGCCTCCTCGTCCATCCGATCGCAAAAGCCGATCAGCCGTTCGAGCGAGTTGACGCCGCTCACGCCGTCCTCGTAAGAGTCGCCGGTTTCGGATTTTCTCGCCGCCGACCAGCCTGTCGAGTCGAGATCGATTTCCCATCCGAAAGAAATCCGCTGGTAAAGCTCAAGAAGAAGCCCGTCGGCTTTCGTCCAAACATCGGAAGATGTCGCCTCAAGTGCTTTTTGATAGGCGGCGGCGGCCTCGTTCACTTTTTTTTGTAGTTCAATCAGCGCGCCCGAGCCGGACTGCGCGTCCGTCATAGTCAGCGCGTCGTCCGCCCGGTGCATTTTGAACTGCAAAACGCAGAGCCGCTCGACAGCCCGCTCGAAAGCGATTTGCTTCAGCTCCTCCATATTGCCCGCCGCGCGAAGAGAATCGAGCGACCGCGCCCCCTGGACGCAGCGCTCCAGATCCGGATGCGGGCCGAATGTGATGCCTTCGAAGGAGAAGGTCAAACCATCGTCGACCGGCACAAAATTCCATCCCTTTTTTTGCAGTTCGACGGCTTCTTCTTTCGCCCATTTTTCAGCCGATTTGAAGGCCGTCAAATGCTCGACGCCGAGCGCGAGACAGACATCGGCCGCCGATTTGTCGACCGGCTTTTCTTCCTGAAGATCGGCTTCTTTGTTTTTTGCCCATCTGACGGCTTCGCGAAGCGTGGGAAACATTTCGAGAAACCCGTCCGGCGACAGAGCGGCCCAAAGATCGGCAGAATTTTTCTCAAACTTCCACCCGAGCGCTTCGAGACTGTCTTTCGCGATCTTTTCCATCCTGGTCAGATCGTCATCCGCCGGCGCGGCCTCGCGCTGTTTTTCGACGACGAGCGACGCGATCCGGGCGACTTTGATTTCGACGTCGGCCTCCGGGCGCATCTTGTTGCCGAACCAGAAGCCGATCGTGCCCTTCGAAGTCGAGAAGTGGTAGTCCGGGCCGCTGCTGCCCCGATGATCCTGCGTCGCGGCTTTCGTCAAAGCCTTTTTCGCGTCGTTCACCGGAAGACCTGCGACGTCCGCGATTTCCCTTTCGGAAAAATATTCCCGGACGAGGATCTCGACGGCGCGGTCTTCGATAGATTTCGCGTCCGCCGGCGCAGCGGGTTCGGATTCGACCGGTTCGACCGCCGCCTCCGCCTTCAGCCCGTCCAAATGATCGAGCAGCTGCTCCAGCCGCTCGAACGTCCCGAAAAACTGCTCGTCGGTTCTCGCTTCCCATCCAAAAACCTCGTCGTGGTTGAATTTATGGCCGGATTCCTCGTATTTCGCCTTGCGCTCGGCGAGATCGACCCGGAGCGCGGCGTCGTGCCCCAAACCCGTCCCTTTTTTAATATTTTCAGTAATCACTTTCTTTTTCTCCTTCGTCTAAAATCAGAATCATCTTGTAGCGGATCAGATCGTCCAAAATGATCCAAAGTTCTTCGGTCGTCCTTTCGGCAAGCGGTTTCGGTTCGAGCCCTAAAAGCCGGGCGTTCGCGCTCCGCTCGTTCCGGCCCCAGTCGTTCGACGCGTACGTCAGATCGATCAGATGGAGGATCCCGGCGCGGTCGTTTCGTTTCGGGCGCGGCCACCTTTTATCGGGCGCTTGCGGCGGTTTGAGGAGCGTCATCAATGCTCCGTTTTCAGCCGTCCTCTGGCCGCCAGTTTCTCGAAGCGCCGCAGTCTGACCTTGATCTCGCGCTCGATTTTCTCGAAGCGGTAAAACATCTCCGTGCGCGCTTTCGGACGGTGCGTGAATGTTTTTCGCGTGTGCATAAACTTCGGGTCTCCTTTATTCGAATTTGCTCAAATCCGGTGAAACGCTGCGGAGAAGGCAAAACTGCAGGCAAAACGCGGGTCGGGAGTGTCATCCGAAACTAATAACAAGTCGGTGCGTTTCACCGGGTTTCAACAAATTCGAATCAGGCGACGCGCGGAAAATCGAGGATCCTCGTGCCGGGTTCGGAACGCTTGCCGCCGACGCGCACGATCTCCGTCTTCCGGAGATAATCGGAAAGCTGCTCCGGCGTGTAGACGATCCTGCCGCCGGGAGAAGTCGAGAACGAGATTTCCCCGGCGACGCGCTTTCGGTAAAGCGTCTGCGAGCTGCAGCCCAACAGATTCGCCGCCTCCTTTTCCGAATAGCAGAGCCTGACGCCCTCGCTTTTGATCTCCGCGAGCTCACGGCGAAGGTTTTTCATAACCTCCGCCGTGACGACCGCGGCGAGCGAGTTTCCGAATTCCTTGAGAAAATCGCTCATTTCTCCTCCCGGTACTCCTGCGCGAGATCGATAAAGCGGTTGAGATAATCGCGATCGCGCCGGCTCATATCGAAGACGTTGCCGGTGAATCCGATTAAAATCTGCGCCGCGCCGGTTTCGAGATTTACCGTCCGGTGACTGGCGGCGACAGCGACGTCGGCCGATGCGCGAGCGTAACCGTTCGAGGCGTAGCCGTGACCGTTCGAAGCGACGTGCGCGAGCTCCTGCCGTTTCGCCTCGAACCCGTTCCGGCTCGCTTCGCTTTTTTCCGACAAGTGATCGATCGTGTGCTCGAAGCGCGGTTCGACGACCGGCTCGGCGTCGTCGAACGGAACAAACACCGGCTCGACGAACGGCTC
The DNA here is from genome assembly GCA_018269075.1 of Acidobacteriota bacterium. Lineage (GTDB taxonomy): Bacteria > Acidobacteriota > Blastocatellia > Pyrinomonadales > Pyrinomonadaceae > JAFDVJ01. Next base: position 57,619 of record JAFDVJ010000013.1, on the reverse strand, counting down.
GTCGCTCGGGATAAAAAGCGGCTCCTCGACCTGATTCGACGGTTCGGCCGGAGGAGGAGGAGGAATTTCGAGCGGCTCGGGCTCGACCGTCGAGCCGGCGTAATCACCGGCGGCGTGATCGTCGAACGCGATTTTGTGCTCGACCGTGGTTTCGGGTGATGTTTTGGCGGCTGATTTCATTTTTTTGGTTTTCTCCTTTTTCGGTGTTTCGGGTTTGGTGAATTTGGCGAGACCGCGATCCCACGCGGCGCGAAGCTCGGGAAATCTTTTGAGCCGCATATAAACCGCGCTTATCGACACGCCGATTACTTTTGCCGCGGCTTCAACCTCGCCGACCTCGGCAGCAATTTTCTCGATCGTTTTGGGAGACCAGTCGAATTTCTCGTGGCCGCCCGCTTTGGCGGCCTCCTCCAGAATCTTTCGAAGCTCGGGCTCGCGGCCCAACCGGCTGGCAAAAGTAGCGGATTTAAGACCCAGAGCCTCCGCGATCTTTACCTGTGACCGTCCCTGTTTAGCCAGTTCCCGAAGTTTTTCAAGATCGATGCCAATCTTTTTAGGTCTGTATTTCGGTTTTTGTGCCAGCGCAGGCTTCGCCGGTTTCGGTGTTGTAGTATTCACTTTCGTTTCTTCCTCCTCCTCCGGATCCTCGTCCGGTTCGTCTAAAATCTCTTCCATCTCCGCGCCGACCGTGCCGTCCGTCTCCTGCCAGAAATGGCGCGGTTTATCAGGGCTTTCGAAATAAGCCGAAAGCTCCGAATTTGTGAACTTTCTGATCACGGAATCGTGCTGCAGATCTTCGAGTGCGTCCGTCAGATCGTCGGATCGCTCGAACCCGGCGTGCCGCTTGATTCCCGGCAGCGATTTGAAGCCGGCGCGGATCGCGTTCAGTATCTTTTCCTTCGTTTCGGGAGTATTGAGCGGGTTTCCCTTCGCGGCAAATTCGTAAATCGTCAGAGCGCCGGATTTCCCCTTCTGGATCTCGCCGTCGCAGATCATCCGCTGCAGCTCGCGGTAGACGTCTTCGAGCCGGGCGTCGGCGTGCGAAGCGATCAACGTGCAGGTCCCGTTGCCCTGCCTGATGGCCGTCCGAATTCTCTGATCGAGCGATATTCCGAAAGTATCCATTCCATTTTCCGAAGGCTTTTGGTTTTTAAGACCGGGCGGGCCGAAGGTCAATCCCCCCCCGCCCGGTCTTCCGTAAAATTCGATTAAAAAACCCTCCTTCATTACCTCCTAATTTGTAGAATTTACCTTTCGGTTTCGGTCCGAATCGACCGGCGGGACAAACGACCCTTTTGCTCAAAAAAGCCCCCAGCGTTTTTTCTGCTCGCTGGTCGTTTGCCCGGCCCGCGGATTCGGGCGGGTTCAGGAAATGGATTCCTTCGCCCTCGCTTCGGCGATCTGCGCCGTCACGGTCTCGGTGAAAAGATCGAGCGCCTCCCGGTGCTCGTCGATCAGGTGCTCGCGGAGCAGATCGTCGTCCCGCGACCCGCGCGCGGCGTTGACGAAGAAGTAAAGCGCCTCGATCGCCGCGAAGGCTTCACGCGAGAGATTGATCTGGACGCCGTATTCTTCGGGTTTGTTTTTCGGGTTAAACAGCCGGACGATGAAGCCGTTTTCAAACGAGATGATCCCGCAGCGGCGGCCGTCCTTGAAATCGAGGCCCATTGCATTTTCGTGTTTGCCGTACGTGACCTCGCATTCTTTAATAAACTCGTCGATTTTCTTTCCGGCCTCTTCCGCCGGCACGTTGTTCATTTCGTCTTTCATCTTTTTTTATAAGCGGGGCGATCACCCGACCGCCCCTGTCTATGGCAAGAAAGAACCTACCCCTTGTTCGAAAATCTGGTTTACTCGTTGCACGCGATCGCCGAGTTGGCCGTCATCCGGGCCTCGCGAATCTGCCGGATCGCGGCCGACTGGTCGGCGCAGCGGGGCGTGCATTCGAGAACCGTTTGCGCGAACTTGAAAGCCGCGTCGTTGATCAACGCGTACCGCTCGACCTGATCGCCCTGCGGCGCGTGATAGGTGAACTGGTTTTTCAAAGCTTCCATCTCATCGCCCGATAATTCTCTTTTTGGCATCGTTTTCCTCCTTAGTTTGGTTTAGTGCCCGTCTCTCCGGGCCGTCACGCCTGTTCACGTTTTGGCATCAGCGGCGTTGACCTGACAGCACTTCAATTAACTTCACGCCTTCCGCTTTCCAGAGTCAGGGTAAAAACCCCGAGTCTTAACTCTGCGGAACTGCTCGGCGTTACTGCTGTCGCCTCGTTAATATTGGCCGGCGGTGAAAGCAGCGCTGCTTTCCGGCGCTCCAATTAGTTCCCTTCTAGCAAATGAGCGCCTTCCCGCCGATAACTTGTCAAAATTGGTGGCGGCATCGAAACCTCCGGATCCCGATATTCGCGGGTTTTTCACACGAGCCGCGCCGCCGTAAACTTATTCAAAGGACGTCAGACAGGACTCGAACCTATAAAATCACCGCCTAAAAGAGCGGCCGCTTTACCCTTTGCGTACCGACGCCATATTTTCAAAATGTGCCGACCCTGAACTTACGACTTCGGCTTGCCGGTTATTCCCTTCAGGTAGGCAGTCAGTTTTCACGGACGATTATGCTGACTTTCACCCGTTGCCCCTCGATCGAAGGACGTCCGCCCCGGGCAATCTTTTCAAAGCGGAGCGGGCAGACCATCCATTTCGGCCCACTCCGCTTTCATCGCGAACAAAACGGTTTCAAGGTAACGCCCGCGAATTTTTCCGGGCAGGATTTACTGCTGCTTGCCTTTCGATCCCGCCCGGCTCTCGCCCGCACACGCGGGTCGATCTCTTTTCAATCGATCAGCCGCAGCTTGATAAAAACTCCGCGCAGCGCCTCGTCCACAAAAATCAGCGCCTGTTCGAACTCTTTTGTGTTTCCGCTGAAAAACGCCCGTTCGGCCGACGCCGCCGCGAACCGGAATTCCGAAACCTGTCGATCGAGCGTCGGGTACACGGTGACGCGGCCTCTCAAAAAGCCGGCTACCGATTCGAGATACATCCAGACCGTTTCGAACGCGCGGAGGCTCTGGCGGCGCGAGGCCGCGAGCAAAAGAACGGTGTTCTCCAAGATATTGCGGCGCTTGACGTCCGCCGACGGCTCGGTCATCTTCCTGACGGTTCGCGCGCCCATCGGTTTTCCGAGTTCCGAAAAGCGAGCGGCGATGGCGCCGGAATGACGCGCGAACGCTTTTTTGAGAACTCCGGCCGTTGCAGCGGCCAAATCCTCGATCAATGTGTTTTGCTGTATAGTTTCCACTTTCGTTTATCCCCCTTTTTGTGTCCGTTTTCCGGCTATTTCCGGCAAAACGGGTCTTTTAAGTTCGTTTATTTGCTGGTAGTTTTGATCGTGGGTGTTTGAAAAACGGGCGGCGGCGCGGGTTCGAGCCAGCCCGAGAGCGCCCACCAGACCAGAAAGATCGCCAAACCGACCGCGATCAAAGGGAGAGCGCCCGGATAGTTCCGGTTCTGCTCGCGGTCGATCCGCGCGCTCATCTCGATGCACCGGCCGCAGTACCGGGAGCGGCCCAACGGCTCGCGCTGGCAGCAATTCCGGCACAGATGCTCGATCGGCCGGATCGTTTTGACCGGCGGCGCGGCGGCGGCCGGGCGGTATTTGTTCAACAGATTGTCCGAGATCTCGCGGCGGCGTTCGTCCGTCAGAGGCTCGCGGCGGTTTTCGTCGAATGTCAGATACATCACGCGGCCCTCCGGTATTCGAACATATTGGCGGCGGCTCCCGCGGGCATCCGGTAAACCGCTTTCGGCGTGAAAAGCGTTGCGCCCCGGCGCTGGAGTTCGTGCATCGCGATCGTCGAGGGCGGCGCGCAGTTAGAAGTGCAGAGCGCGTCGCGGATGTCCGAAAAGTTCGCCAGCGAAGCCGGGTGCAGAAGAGACACGCGATTCGTAACGGTGTCGAGTCTCTCCACTTCCCCGGCTTCGGCTTCGGGCCGTCGGTCAGCCCTCTCCACGGTCAGGAGATCGCTCGCCTGAAAGGTTTTCAATTTGCCGTCGAACTGAAAGCTCACCGAAAGCCAGTTCGAGGCGACGATGCGGCCGGCTTTTTTAGCGCCGCCGCGCGGAAAATAAACTGTGTCGCCGGTCGCTAACTGCCGTGCTTCGATTTGTTCTTTCATTTCATTCCTCCTAGCAGTCTGTCGGTCGATTTTTGGATATGCCGACAATGCTCGCGTCGGCAGCTGCAATTGCCGAAAAGAGCGCCGTCCGCGTCGAACCAGAGCCGGACCGAAAACCGTTCGGCGTGAATTCCCCGCCGCGTAAACGCCGAGAAAAAGTAAGCGCCGTCGGCTTCGTACTCGTAATGCGCGTCGTATGATTTGGGCTGCGATACATTTTCGATCCGTCTCCTTAAATTTTTGATAATGCTTTGGTTTGACATCGCTTTCTCCTTGATTGATTTGTCAATCTAAGAGAAGTGTAATCCATCAGATAACATATTGTCAACTACTAGATAGCATTTTTGGCAAAAAAATTACGCTTTGACGGCAATCTCTTCGATCGGAACACCCAAAGTAACGCAAATCGTCATCGCCAGATCGGTCGAAGGTGTTTTTTTTCCGGACAGGATTGATGAAAAATGAACCCGGGAAATCCCTAAATCTTTGGCGTGTTGGGTCACGGATTTAGTTAAATACGGTCTCAATTTGGAGCCGTCCAACTTGAATTTTGCTGTCTCTAACTCATTCATATTTCGATTGTATGTCAAAAAAGAAAAATGCGTCAACTAATAGATAACAAAATAATATCCGCCAGTCAACTTAAAAAATGTATTCTGATAGATAACGTGGAGCAAAATTTATCGGAATTAATTCAAAGACGAATTAAAGCTCTGAATATTTCAAAAGCGGAGCTGGCACGAAGGATCGGGGTTTCACGATCTTATATCGTGAATATGGCAAACCAGACCGCCCCGACAAAATCCGGCCAGTACGAGCCAAGCCCTGAGGTCGTCGCAAAGCTCGCGAAAGTTTTAGACGTATCGGAAATCGAAATATTGAAAGCTATCGGGTATGCGCCGAAACGCAACCTGATCGAATCCGTTGACGACGAATTCGCCGCACTTTTTTACGAATCGGCCGACTGGTCGGAGGAAAACCGCAACGAGGCTCTGGAGATGGCCAAAATAATCTTCAAGCGGTTCAAGGAAAAGGAACGCGCTCAAAAAGAAACTCGGAAGTAGATGTTTTAATGATTTTCGCTCTCGCAAAACTCTCATCGGTGATCCCCGGTTTCAACGAACGAGTTCAAACCGAAGCGGATTTGTTCGGGATCGCCGAGACCGAAAAGATTACCGTCGCGTTCGACGATATGCCGACGCTGAAAGGTTTTTCGTGTCGGACGATCGAGGGCGACAAAGAGCGTGATTACATTTTTCTCGATTACCGTCTTCGGGGAACGGAGCTCGTCTACATCGGTTTTCACGAGCTTTTTCATTATTTTCTCCACGTTCCGCGCGGAAAGAAGAAGCCGAGCGTCAATTTTTACACGCTCGCCCGACCTTCAATGGAGGACGCGGAGGCCGACGCCGGCGCGCTGCTTTGCTTATACCCGGCCACGGAAATCGAAAGCCTGCCGTACCGGATGATTTACACCGACTTGTTCGAGCGGATGCTGATGCGAAAAAGAATTTTGATTTACAGGAGGTTCGGGGTTTAAAAATGAAAATTTTATTATTTTCGACAATTATTCTACTGCTTCAAATCGTTGTTTTTTCACAGGAATCGGAGACCAAAAAAGTAATCCCGCAAATCAACTGGTCGAGCGACAAGGGCTGCATTAAATCGCGGTTCACCGACGCGCAGCTCGCTAAAAACAAAATCGAATGCGACAGTTTCGTTTTAAACGACACGGAGGTCAAAGTCATACATTACGGAGGAACGACGGTCTGTGTCGGGCTCGGACTCGACGGCGACTACATCGTTGCCGATCTCTACGTCGAAAACGGAAACGCCGACCGTATTCTTGTGGATCCGGCAAATTCTTTTTTGTGGATCAAAAAAGAGGAGAAATCGGAACCGGAAATTTTGCCGTACATACCGGCTGCAAAGGTCGCCGAAAAACTGCGCCGGCGCGTGGCCTGGGCGAACGCGCTCGCCACCTTCGGCGCGGCGATGCAAACCCAAACGACAACCACTCAGACAAACGGTTCGGCCACGGTCTACGGCAACGGGCAAACCGTAAGCGGCACCTACAACGGCACGTCGACTACAACCGGCCCCGACACGGCCGCGCAGAACCGGGCGGCGGCGCAAAGCCGGGAGAGAGCGGCGGACGCCAAAACCAAAGGCGGAATTATCGAAAGCCGGGGACTGCTGGCTAATACAGTTTTTCCGAATTCGTCAATCGACGGGCTGATTTATTTCAAAAAGAAAAAAGCGTATCACGGCGATTTCGTAATTATGATCGATGACGTCCTTTACGGGTTTATATTCAGGAACGATAAATAAGGAATTAAATATGCAGCTGATAAAAGTCGGAAACGACTATTTTAATTTGGATTTTCTGGTAAACGCGGTCGTCGAGCCGCGCGGAACCGTGACGCTGAATTTTTCGGACAGAGGCGTGACAACGGTCAAGGTGACGGCTAAAACGACGATCGGGGAATGGGAAGCCCTGCTCGTCAACCTCCAGTTGGATGTTCCGGAGCTTGAGCCGCCTTCCGCTTCACCTCGTCCGCCAGCAGCGCCTCGACGTTGAGCGCCTCGACGTTGACGGTTAATTGATATGTAAACGCACCGGAATCGTAATCGTTAAAATGCGCTTCCTGAACATATACGCCCAAAACCGAAAGTATCTCGGTCAAATCAAGCAGCGTTTGTGTTTTATCGGTCATCACCATAGCCACAATGTAGCAGAAACGGAAATTTTAAACAAGATGCCCAGAACCAAAACAGACAGAAACCCGTTCGGCGCGATCATCGAAACGTGGTCGGTCAGGGACGGTAAGAAAAGAAAAGCCTACGACGCCCGGAAACGCTATACCGACGCCGACGGCAAACCCGCCCAGAAATTTAAACGCTGCTGGACGCGCGCCGACGCAAGCGCCGCTCTGATCAATTTCGCCAACGAGATCAAAGCGGAGATCGAGAACGCAAAGACCGAAAAGGAGCGAAATTCGCGCCGCACCTTCGCGGAGCTCGCCGCGCATTTCAAGACCCATTACGTCAAACCGGCGGTCGTCGTCCGGGGCCGCAAGATCGCCGGCTACAAACGCAATTATAAATCGGTCGAACGCTACGTCGAGGAGTTCGAAAGAGTTTTCGGCGCGCGCCCCTTAAAATCGATCTCCTACGAGGACATCCGGATTTACGCCGAAAATCTGGCCCAGACCAAAACAAGAAATAAGGAGTTTCCGGCCGTCTCGACGATCAACGACAAGCTCGGAGTTCTGCGGCGCATTTTGAACATCGCCGTTCAGAAGGACTGGCTCGACGTCTCGCCGTTTAAGCGCGGAAAATCGCTGATCGACCGCGCCGGAGAAAAGAAACGGACCCGGATGCTGACGATCGAGGAGGAAAAAAGACTGCTCGACGCCTGCCGGATCGAAAAGAAGATTGTGCCCTACGTGCGCGTCTGCCGTCGCGGCGGTCGGGAAATCGAGGAAAAGGTCACGCAAATCATTCCGGTCGACCGGAAGCGCCTTATTCCGCTTATCATCTGCGCGCTCGACACGGCGATGCGGCGCGGCGAAATTTTTAACCTCGAATGGCGGCAGATCGACCTTGAGAACCGGATAATCTATCTGACCGAAGAATCTGCCGCCGAAACCAAAACCGGCACCGAGGGCGTTTTGCCGATGACGACGCGGCTTTTCGAGATTTTAAGCGAAATGAAAAGCCGGGCGAAGGGCCGAAAGGTTTTCACGCCGTACAATTACCGGAAGGCTTTTACCGGTGCATGCCGGGACGCCGGAATCGAGGATTTCCAGTTTCGCGATCTCCGCTCGACCGGTGCGACCCGAATGGTTTTAGCCGGCAACCCGGAGTCGCAGGTGATGAAAGTGACGCGCCACCGCCAGCTCAAAATCTTTCTGGAGCACTACACGAACGTCGATGTCAAAAACGCGCAGCGGATCGGCGCGAAGCTCGACGATTTTCTGGAAAAAGAGAACGGTCGGGCGGCGGCCGAAGAGCAGGGGAAACGCCCGGACGTGCCTTAGGTAAAATTTACCTAAGAGATGTCGGAAAGAAGCGAATCGGGGACGGCAAAGGGCCGGTTTTTAAGCAGGCGTTTTTGTTGATGTCGGGCAAACAACGGCGTCTGATGATGCCTGACGTAAAAAATCACTTCCCTGATACGCGTAATTCCGCGCCTGTTTGATCAGATCGTGAACGATCCGCTGCGCCCTTCGTTGTTTGCTTCGTTGAATCATAACGCTGTGTTGGCGGGTAGCTTTTCTTTCGGGGACGGGGGCGATTGGGGATTTCGGATTTCGGATTTCGGATTTCGGATTTCGGATTGTGCTCGGAATCGGCGAAATCGGCCATCCGGATTTTTTATTCGAAATCGGTATCGACTCCATTTTACTCCGCTTCGGGCAAAAACCCGACCGGCGCGGCGCGATATCGACCGCGACGGGCCGGAATTTCGATCCCGTTTCGGCGATCTCAGATCAGGGAACCCGAATCTTGGATCAGGGAACCCGAATCTTTTATCGAAGTACCCGAATCTTTGATCGAGGTTCCTGAATCTTTGATCGAGGTACTCGAATCTTAGATCAAGGTACCCGAATCTTTGATCGAGGTACCCAAATCTTTGATCGAGGTTCCCGAATCTTAAATTTAGGTACTGTAATCTTTGATCGAGGTTCCTGAATCTTTGATCGAGGTTCCGTAATCTAAGATCGGGGAACCCGAATCCTGGATTACGGTTTCCCGATCAAAGATCGAGGTTCCGCGAAGCGGCTTTTCGGCGGTCGTGAACGGCTTTCGAAAACCGCGCACGAACAAACGGCCGGGCCGGTCAAGGTTTCGGAAACCTTTCGGTCTTCGAAGGGTTTCGCGAAACAATAAAATAATTAAAGTTACCGACCAAACTATTCAGAAATTCAATTCCGGCCCGGCGCCTCGGCGTCTCGGCGCTTCGGCGGGAAAATCAGGTTTCACCGGAAAGACCTTCAAAGCAAACCCGGCGTTTCCCGCGGAGGCGCAAAGGCGCGGAGGCGCCGAGCCGGAATAAATACGATGATCGAAAGAGATCGGCGACGATCGTCGCCGGTCTTGTTCCGACAGGTTTTGCCGCTCACTATAGCTTCCACCAGAGAACAGTTTCCGCCGACGATGCGCAGCGTTCGGCGAGCGTTACAAAGTATCTTCGACCTGTGCGCCGTCTTCATCGGCGTGAAAATACTTTATTTCGGGATTGGAAAAAGTTACTTTCAGGCCTTCCGCCTTTGAATCTCTGAGCGGCAAGTCGGGAATTTTCCCGTCTTCGGCGCGAAGCACCAGATATTTGAAGCTCGAACCCTTTGACAGACTGGTAATGATAAAGGTAAACCTGAACGAAAGCTTCCGGTAATAAATCCGGTCGATGTTCAAAGTTGCGCGGTTGATCAACTTTTCGATTGTCAGATTCTTAAAATGCCGCGCCTCGTAAAACTCCGACATAATGTCGGCTTCGCTGACGTTGCCGCGCAGATCGCTCCATATTTTTCTCTGAATCCCGCCGGCGACGGCAAACGCTTCGACTTCCGTCCAGCCGTCAATTTCTTCCTTGTTTTCAACCGCGTGAAACGACCATTCAATCCTGTATAATTTCTTTCCCATTTTCTTTCCTCAAAGCAGCTCGGGCATAATTCCCGACCAGAACTGTTCGGCACGATCATTGCTCAAACGCAGTTTTAATGATTTTTGAGACAAACCGCCGCCAAATTTGCCGCTAAATGAAAAGACCGGCCGGCGAGCGGTTGTTTTTCGGTCCACGAAAGACACTAAAAAACACTAAAAAGACACGAAAGAAATTTAGTGTTTTTGGTGTTTTTGGTGGATAAAACCAGCTGTTCGCCGGGTTGACGAATCAAATTCAATCGAAAACGCGGTTCACGAACGAATCGCTGCGCCTGTCAATTAACGTGCCGAACAACTCTGATTCCCGACAACGACGTCCGGTAAAAACTCCGTTTCTGATACCGTTTTGAATAAATAATTGTGCATTAGGATTTTCGGCCCGAATTTTTTTATTGCTGCAATCAAGCAGGCTGATTGAACATCAAGCCCTCCGACATCCGACATCCGACATCCGATATCGGTATTAAATCTCCGTCCAGTAAACTCTCCCCGGCATAAACGGCACTTTGTTAGCCGACATCCTATTGGCCCAGCCCGTGCCGAAGCCTCCTTTTCTCACCATAAAGCCGTTGGCTCCCAAAAACACGCCGTATAATTCCAAATCGCTTTCATACTCATAGGTATTCTCGTTGTTCGAAGCCGGAGTGCCGGTCAAGGTCACCAGAGTCATAAATGAAAGCGTCAGCGCGCCGGGATTGTAAAGCCATACCTTATTTTCGGCAGCGCCGTTATTTCCGATGACATACTGGCGGTTTACCTGATTCGACGAAGGGTCGTCCCGGTCGGTTCCCTTGATGATGTATCTACCCATTACCGGGTTATCCGGCAGAGTACTTCCTATAAATTCATACATACCCTTGCTGGGCGGCGTAACGACGGGCCCGATATAGTGAACCAGAAAACTTACCGCCACCCATTTTTCGTCTTCCCTTCTCCATTGCCGCTGCCCCGGTTCAAATCCCGGCGTCCCCTGATATATTTGAACGATCGTTCTTAACCACACTTTTTTAATCTCCTTTTCCCTCTTAAAATTTACGAATGCGAAAAAAAATTTCGGCGCGTTCGCGGTTTGTGCTATCATTCGGATAACTTCACCAATAACCAGAAAAGTAAAATTTTTATGTCGCAATAGTCCTGAAAAAACGATGGAATTTTGATGGAAAATTTGTGAAAGGCTTTTTATGACGCCGGGATCAGTTCAATTTTACGAATTTGCAAACTTCCGTCTGGACCGCTCTCAAAAAGTTTTACTGCGCGACGGCCGCCCCGTTCCGCTCACGCCGAAGGTCTTCGACACGCTTGAATTTTTTCTCGAAAACGCCGGAAAACTGCTCGAAAAAGAAGATCTGATACAGAAAATCTGGCAGGATCGTTTCGTCGAAGAAAGCAACCTGACATCGAACATCAAAATGATTCGCAAAGCGCTCGGCGACGATGCCGCGCACCCGCGATTCATCGAAACCGTTCCGCGCCGCGGTTATCGTTTTATCGCCGAGGTCCGGCCGCTCGACAAATCTTTTTCTCCGACGGCGGCGGGAAAAGCCGAACCGATGCAGTTGCCGGCGCAAAAACCCTACGTTTTGATTTCGATCGCGATTATTATTCTGATTTCCATTTTCGGCATCGCTTTCGTCTGGGCCGGCGGAAATAATTTGTTCAGGAAAAAAGAGCCGAAATTCACGCGGGTGACGAGCGGCGGAAAAATCACCAACGCGGCCGTCAGCCTCGACGGCCGGAACATAGTTTTCTCTCAAAAAGACGAGACCGGCGAAAGCCTCTGGCTGCGCCCGCTCGATTCGGGCAGTCCGACGCAGATTCTACCGCCGGCCGACGTCGAATTTATCGGTCTGACGGTTTCGCCGGACAATAAATTCGCCTATTACTCGGTTTTTTCGGAAAATTCGGCGGTTCAGACGTTATCCCGCGTGGCCCTGACCGGCGGCGCGCCGGAAGTGCTTTCCGGCATCGACACCGGCGTCTCGGTGAGCTTTTCGCCCGACGGAAAAAGCTTCGCCTACACGGAAACCTTTAATTCTCTCAAGGAAACCCATTTAAAGATCGCCGACGCCGACGGCTCGAATCCCAAAACGCTGGTCAAAACGAAAGGCGCGAACAGGATGTTCGAGGGATTTCGGGCGGCTCCGGTCGCGTGGTCGCCCGACGGCGAGATTGCCTGTGCGGTGCGCGAGATGGACGAAAACAGTCTGTTTCACCGTATTTTGCTGGTCAATCCAAACGACGGCAGCGAAAAATATCTGACGGAAAAGCGTTGGAACGAGATTCTGTTCATCGCCTGGAAAGACCCCGAGCATCTGGATTTGATCGAGGACGAGCGAAACTCCCCGATTTCGCATATCTGGGAAATTTCCCTGAAAACCGGCGAAACGAAGCGGCTGTCCGACGATGCGAACGGTTATGAATGGCTTTCAAGCGCGAACGGAAATCTTTTCGCGGTTCAAAAACAGACCTTTTCGAGCCTCCACGTCGCGGATTTCGGGCCGAACGCGGAAAAGCCGCAGTCGCGCCAGATATTCGGCGAAGACGATCTGATCGACAACGTCGAATGGTCGACGAACGGAAGGCTTTTTTACAATTCGTGGGCGAGCCGGAAAAACGAGATCTGGCAAATAAATCCCGACGGCACCGAACCGCGGCAATTGACGACCAATTCCAATCTGACATTTTCGTTCGCGGTTTCGCCCGTTTATAACACGCTCGTCTTCAGCGCCTTTCAAAACGATAAAATCTCCCTCTTTTCGGCCGATTCCGGCGGCCAGAACATTCGCCAGCTAACCGACGGAAACGAGGACTACGCGCCGTCTTTTTCGGCTGACGGAAAGACCGTGATTTTTCAGCGGGCGACGACGCAGCCGAATCTCTGGCGCGTCGATTCGTCGGACGAGCAGCCGCCGCGCCAGTTGACGGGTTATTATGCCTCGCATCCTGCGGTTTCGCCCGACGGCAGCAAAATCGCCTATCATTTTATCGATTACGGCGAGAAAAATCCGCGCTGGAAAATCGCCCTGATGAATGCCGAATCGCGTGAGCTGCTCAATAAAATCGAATTTCCCTTTCCGATCACCGAACGCAAAACCGTCTGGCGGCCGAACACCGATCTTCTGACGATGACTTTCAAAAAAGGCGACGACAGCGGAATTTTGCTGCTCTCCTCGACCACCGGGCAGTTTCAGACGATCGACAATCTGGCCGTCGGCCGAATTTCCGATTTCGCGTGGTCGCCCGAGGGAAATCGTTTGGCTTTCTCGCAGGTGCTCGAAAAAGCGGATGTCGTAGCGCTGAATACTCCGTAAATTAGATGATTTGAACTTTGGGCTTTGGTCTTTGATCCCGGATTTTCCTTCAAAGGTCAAAGATCAACGATCAAAGATCTTCGAATTCCCCCGAATCGCTGATTTTTTTTCGCGTCAGGTTTTCGGGGTCCGAATCCGACATCCGACGATGCTTTAATCGCGTTCGAGATAAAACTTCATAATCCGGTCGGCGAGGGCGCGGCGGCCCCAGAGCTCGGAGATGAACATCTTGAAGTCCGAGATGCTCATCCAGTATTTGTCGCCGATCGTCTCGGCGCGGTTCGCCGGGTGAAAGATGACGCTGCCCAAAAGCCCGTTGACGAGCCCGGGCGGCAGCAGGAGCTTATCCTTGACGATCTCGAAACGGCCCGCCGTGTTGAAATCGAACGCGGCCGGCGGGCGGTTCGTGCGGAGCGTTTCGGAGACGACGAGCAGAACGATCTCCTCCGCGCCGTGATGGACGTTAAAGGACGGCACGATCCGTTTGAGGCCGAACGGGATGTTCATCGGCAGCGGCAGCGCGCGCGGCATTCCCATAAACGTGATGAGCGCGAAATTCTGTTTGACGAACCTTTTGAAATCGTCTTCCGCGAGCGATTCCTTTCCCGTCTCCCGGCGAATCGTCGCCGCGATCGCCTGCGCCGCCGGCAAAATCGCCCTCAACGCCGCGCCGCTGTTCGTAAAATCGACCGCTTCCTGCACCAATTGTCCGACCGTTTCCATAATCTCACTCCGTCCTGAACAAATGACCGTCCACCGGATTCATTTCCCAACCCCGCCAGCCGCCGCCGAAAGCCGAACCGCACCGCTTTCGACCCATCGGACATCCGACCTCCGACATCCCAAATCACAATCGTTTTCCGGCGTCGATCAGCTCGGAAACGGTCACGAAGCGGAAACCCTTTTGCTTCAATCCCTCGATCACCGGCTTGACCGCGTTCAGCGATTTCCGCTCCGGGTCGTACATCACGTGGAGCAGGATGATCGAGCCCGGCCGCGTGTTGTCGAGCACGTATTTGACGATCGCGTCGGTGCTTTGGGCGATTTCGGGATAGGTTTCCGGCTCGACGTCCCAGGTGATGCTCTGGCGGTCGTGCTGCGAAAGATATAGCGGCAGCGCGAACAGCTTTTTGCCGTAGGGCGGCCGGAAATGCGTCGGTTTGTCGCAGCCGGCGGCGCGGATCAGATCGTCGGTCTTTTCGATCTCTTCTTTGACGAAGGACGGCGTGACGAGGATCATCCGCGTGTGCGAGTAGGAATGATTGCCGATCTCGTGACCGGCGGCGACGAGCTTGCGGCCCTCGTCGAGATGACGTTCGAGCTCGCCGCCGATCAGGAAAAAGGTCGCTTTGACGTCCTCTTCGCGGAGCACGCCGAGAATCGCGTCGGTAAATTCCGGCGTCGGCCCGTCGTCGAACGTCAGCGCGACGATCTTCTGCGATGTTTCGACGCGCGGCACGATCTCGCCGAAAAACTGGAACGTCCGCGATTTGCCGACTTTCCACAAAACGACCGCGACGACCGAAAAAACAATCAACACGACGGCGGCGGCAATCAGTTTTCGCATATCCCCATCATAAGAGAATCCGGCGCGCCGTTCAATAATCCGAGTCTTTGCGTCCGGGCGCGGCCGCGCGGATGCTGTTCATTATTCCGCGAAATCCTGTATAATCGAACGCAAATTATGCGATTCGTTTTCTCACGGAGATTTTACGTCCTGCTCGCGCTCGGTTTCATTCCGCTCGCGCTCGGGTGGATGATGCCGTTTCTGCTGACGCTCGGCTTCGGGTTCGACGCCTTTCTGATCGTCGCGGCGCTCGTCGATTACTTCATCAGCCGCCGGCTGCCCGAAGATTTCACCGTCACGCGCGCGTTCGAACGCCGGTTTGCGATCGGCGATCCGAGCCGCGTTCACCTGAAGATCGAAAACGCGACGCCGCGCGCCTACCGCGTCATAATCAAGGACGAATATCCGCCCGAGATGATTCTCGACGGCAAACGCGAGGCCGAATTCACGGTCGACGCGCAGACCGCCGCCGATTTTCATTACGTGCTGACGCCGCCGAAACGCGGCAGCTACAAATTCGGCCGCGCGGCCGTCCGCTTTCTCTCAAAGCTCGGCCTCGTCTGGTGCCAGACCGAAGCGGCGATGCCCGAAAGCGTCAAGGTCTATCCGAATATGCGGCGCGCGCGCGAGATGGAACTGAAGGCGCTCGGCGCGCAGTCGTTTCTCGCGATCCAGCGCAAATCGGTCCGCCGCGGCGAGGGCCGCGAGTTCGAATCGATGCGCGATTACGTCCGCGGCGACGAATTGCGGCATATCTCGTGGACGGCGACCGCGCGGCGTTCCAAGCTGATCACGCGGCAGTATCAGATCGAGCGCGACCAGACGATCGTCATCGCGCTCGACGCCGGCCGGCTGATGACCGGACGGATCGGCGACGAAACGAAATTCGACACCGCGATCCACGCCTCGCTCGCGCTGATGTCGGCCGCCGCGCGCGCCGGCGACAACTGCGGGCTGCTGGTTTTCGGCCGGAAAGTCAAAAAGTATCTGCCGCCGAAAAAGGGCGTCGAACATCTCGACGCGGTGCTCGAAACGCTCCACGATCTCGAACCCGAGATGATCGAGCCGTCCTACGCGCGCGGCTTTCAATACATCGCCTCGAACACGAAAAAACGCGCGTTCGTCGTGATTCTGACCGATCTCGTCGACAAGGAATCTTCGAAAGAGCTGATCAATTCGCTAAAGCTCTTGCGCCCGCGTCATCTGCCGCTGGTGGTGACGATCGGCGACCGCGATCTCAACGCGACGGTCAGCGAAGTGCCGAAGGAATTAAAGGAAGTCTTCGTCCAGTCGGCCGCCGAAGAGATCATCCACCAGCGCGAAGCCGCGCTCCGGCTCGTCGAAACATTGGGCGGCCTCGCGCTCGACGTGACGACCTCGACGCTCGCGCCGCGGCTTTTGGAAACCTATCTGCGCGTCAAGGAACGCGGAATGCTGTAAATCGTTTATGAAGCTCGCGACATTTATAAAATCGTCCGTTTTATTAATTCTCTATTTAAGTCTTGCGTTATCGGCGGCGGCCCAGATTCAGCCGCGAATGAAAATCGCCGAGGGTTATCTACGAACGCAGATCGAAAATATGCCCGAAAAAGAAAAACGCCCGTTGATCGAATATCTCGACCGGGGACGGGCGGCGGCGGATGAGGGAATGCGGCTCTTATTTGCGGGAAAATACGACGATTTTTATAAATCGACCTCGAAGGAATTTCAGAAAAATTATAGTCCGGAGCAATTCAAACAAATCATCGAGATTTTTCAGAAACAGGCCGGCGAGATTTTTTATTACGAGTATCGCAACCAGTCGATCGAGCTGCCGCCCGGCGTCGAATTGTCCGCCGACCTGAGCAAGGCCACCTCGAACGTCTACTATTTCATCAAAGTCAGCAAGGTGTTCAGCGACGGGATCTTTATCGACATCGAAACGACCGTCGAAGACGGCCGGCATAAAATTTCATTCCTGACTACCACTAACTACGGAGAAAATGTTCCGAAATGGCTGCTTAAACAATAAAAACTCAAACCGTTTGGAATACCGGCCCGACCATAACGTCGAAGGCGCGCGTTCGACGTTCTCAAAGGGTCAGGCGCAAACTCTTCTTTACACACATTTAACGATTTTTCGCGGGTCGCGGCATATCGATTGCTTTTTCGACGCGTGAAAGCATCTCGAACCGGGCGAACGACTTCCAGTCGGCATCGTCCTTTATCTTTTTACCGAAAATCGAAATCCGCCGCCTTTCGTCATCGGGACGGCGGAACACAAACGGAGGCTTATGAAGAAAAATCTTTTGATCGTGTCTTTGTTCCTACTTCTGACGGCGGGCTTTGCGCGCGCGCAGTCCAATACGGTTACCGAAGTCAAAACGATCGGCGGCATCGCGACGCTTTACGCGCTCGATCCGCTCGCGCATACGTTCTGCTTCGCCGACGGCCGCGAAGGCTATATGTTTCAGCAGAACGAAGTCCGCAACCGCTGCAGCGACCTCGATTACAACGCCTACAACGCGGGCGGCCTGACCGTCGGCAACGAGGGCGCGCGGACGGGCGCGATCGTCGATCTCGGCGGCGCGGCGGAGCTCGCCCGGCGTTACGGCTATACGGAAACCGTCGGCGGCGGGCAGGGCTTCGCGTCGCTGCGCGCGGCGGACGGCAAGATCTTCATCGTCAAAGACCGCGCCGGCCGCACCGAACAGGAGATTGCCGAATCGGCGCTGCTCTTCGCGGGCGGCAAATCCGGCGCGAAGGCCGCCGTCCAGACCGGCCATCTCTATCTCCTCCGGATCACCGACAAATACGACAAATCCTTCGAACGGCTCGTCAAGCTGATCGTCCTCGCCCACGCGCCCGGCGAATCGGTCACGTTCCGCTGGCAAAACCTTTAAAAGTTCGGGAGGTTTGGGAAGTTTAGGAAGTTTGGGAAGTAAGTTGGATTTTTCCCGAACTTCCTCAACGTACAATCGGCTGTCAGCCGGTTGACAGGCGAGAGCCTGTAAAAGCGCCTCACACCCGAACAGCACCGCGGCCGGATGACAGCCGAACGAAAGTGAATCCCCAACTTCCAAAACTTCCTAAACTTCCAAAACTTCCCGAACTATAAATTGCAAAATTTCGACCGCCGGAACGTTCAGAAAACGAAGCGGAAAATTCCCCGTTTTTCGAAGGTAAAAATAATGAAAATCGATCGAAGCTGTTGGAGATTGGGCGTTTTCGTGGTTTTGCTGGCCTTGCCGGCGGTTCTGGCGGCGCAGGTGCCGAAAGCGCACCGGCATCGCGGGCGGTTCGAATCGGTCGCGGCCGAAGTCCGTCCGGATTTCAAATTCGTCGAGACAAGGCTCGACAAAGACGCCGCGATCGACCGGCGCGTCAGGAACAAAAGCCGCACGTTCGAGGCTTTCACGATCGACGAATCGCGGCTCTTCGTAAAGGACCTGAAAAGCGGTAAGATATACGAGATCAGGGGCCTGTCGTTCGAATGGCGCTTTTTCGCCGACGTCGTCTGGGCCGATAATCGGACGCTGATGTTCGACCGCTGGACCGAGCCGCACTACGCGATTCACTACACGGTCGACGTTTCGCGGCGGCGGCTGCTCGAAGCCTATCCGTTTCCCGACGAGTTTATGCGGCGTCAGCTCGACAAAAAACAGCGAGGCAACTAAAAAATGATGAAAATTCTGGCTTTAATCGCGGTCGCCGCCGCGTGTCTGACGATCGCCTCGGCGCAGAAGAAAAAAGACGCGCTCCCGAAATACGTCGCCGTCAAGGGCCGCTGCGGGCCGGCCTACATTCTGGAAAACGCGCCCGAATTTATGAACGACCCGCAGACCGCCGGCGAGATCGAATACACGATCCGCGTCCTGCGGACCGCGCCGCTCGAGGCCGACATTCGCTGTTACGACATCACCGACGTTTACCTGCCCTATCTCGCCGCCGACCGCAAGGTCGAGATCGCCGGGCTGCTCGTCAAACTCAAAAAATATAATGAAGCCCGCGACGAGCTGTGGAGCCTCTTCGCGGGCCGCTCGGTGACGGTCGGGAAACGAAAGCTCTTTTACCAGATCAATCGCGGCCGCGCCGTCGAAATGCTCGTCGGCGACGTTTTGTGGAAGCCGGAAGACGTCGCGCGGCGGCTCAAAGACCCGCGCTATTCCGACACGGCGGACATCGAAAAAGCGTATCGCGAGCGATTGTCGAAACCGGATTGACGCGCGCCGCGCAAATCGCCGGGGTCTGCTAAAATGATTTTCGGCCGGATTTCGTTTTCCGGCCGAAAGCTTATGGGACTGCTCTACGTCATCGCCTTCTACGCCGCCGTCATTCTTGTCATTTTCGCGATCACGACGTTTCGGGAAAAATGGAAGGCGCGGCGGCTCAAAGCGGCGCAGAAATATCAAAACAAGGAGATTCTCAAGGTCCTGTTCGGCCTCGACGAGAAAGCGCGCGCGGAGCTTTTCGAGCTCTATAAAAAGGAATTCGGCGCGGGCCCGGCACGCTATGCGCGAAAGACGCTCGAAAAATGGCGCGCCGGCCGGGTGACGCCCAATTACCAGACCTTCGAGCGTTTTTTAAGACATCTGCCGCGCGTGATGAGCTACGATCTCAGGTGCGAGCTGCTGCGGCATTTTATGGAGGAATACGCGGCCAAAGACCGTTACGAACTGACGGTTTACACCGACGACTGGGAAACGAAGCTGACGCCGCTCGTCGAACAGATCATCGATAAAGCCTACACGACCGAGCTGCCCGTCGAGGTCGAGCGCAAGCTGCTCTGGCTCGGCGAGGGCGATATGAAGCTCGCGCAGGAAATCCTCCGCCGCTCGCAGGCCGCCGAGGGCCGCCTGATGGTGTCGACGCTCCGCGACGAATTCGCGAGCCTCGAAACGCTCTTCGACGCCGCGCGGCTCAAGCCGAAGGTCACGCACGAATTGAAATTTCCGTACGGAACGATTACTTTAGACATCAAGCGCCGAAAGTGAGGGAATTTCGGATTTCGGATTTCGGATTTCGGACGGGTCGGAATCGGCGCGGTTCGGCTTTCGGCGGCGGTTGGCGGGGTTGGGAAAGATCAATCAAAGATCGAAGATCGAATTTGTGATAGTTAGTGACAGAATTATATTGGAAAAAGCGAACGCGGGTTTAACGCTCATAATTCCGGCAAGTTTTGTCAAACCCTATAATGTAAAACCACAACATTAAATTTCAGATGGAAGACGAAGAAAAACAGGAGCTTATTCCGAAAAAACAATCGCTTTTTCCGCTTTCGGCCGAGGACATCGTCGACAACGCGCTGCAGAATCTCGACGAGACGCAGGCCCGCCGCGTGACGGAAAAGGCGGCCGACGAGATCGTCCGGCTGGCGGTCGAAAAACGCAAGGCCGAATACCGCAACGCGGCCGCGCAGGAAGAGATGCATAATCTCATCAACAACGCCGATCTGCTCGACCGGCGCGTCGGCGATTTCAAGATCAACAGCACGTTCGAGACCGCGTCGGGCACGACCAACGTCGAGATCCGCAAATCGCGGCTGACGCCGGTCAACCTGATCGTCGGGGGCGTCGGCCTGCTGATCGTGATCCTGCTGATCGTCCTTTTACTGCTCAAATAGCCGGCGGAAATTTCCCGTGTCATTTCCGCAAACGGCCCGGCCGCCGTTTTTCGTCGTCCGCGACCGCCGCTCGTGGATTTCAAGCGTTTGGTTTTCTTGACTTATCGGTCAAACCTTATAATAATTTTTGTAGGCCTGATCTTCACCGGAACGATTTAGGATTTAATCAAGGCGCACTTCCAATATCTATTCACCCCAACTTTTATTTTGGAAACGGAGTCCGTTTGCTCTTACCTCGGGACTCTTGCAGTATGAAAAAACCGGTTAGGATAATATTTCCCGCAGTGCTCTTCGGTCTGCTTTTGACGGCCCTTTACTTTTACAATAACCGCGACAAATCGCTGGCCCGGGTTCAGTATTCGAAGAGGATCCACATCGGCTACCCGGTCGGAGCGCCCTACGCCTTTCTTAAATCCGATAAAGAAGTTGCCGGCCAGTCGACCGATCTCGCGAAATATGTCGCCCGGCGGCTCGGCGCCGAAAAGATCGAATGGCGGCAGGTCGAATTTTCCGAGCTCTTTACCGAACTGCGGGCCGGCCGGATCGACGTCGTCGCCGGCGGCCCTTTCATCACGCCCGAAAACGCCGCGTTCGTCAATTTTTCCGAACCGGTCTTTCACGTCAAACAGGGACTGCTCGTGCCGCGCGGCAACCCGCGCCGGCTCACCTCCTATAAAAACCTCATCACGACCCCGGGCCTTCGAATCGCGGTGATCGCCGATTCGATCGAACTGGGTTTCCTGACTCGCGCGGGCGTTCCCGAAGAGCAGATCGTCGCCGTTCCCGACGCACTGACCGGCCGCGTCGCGGTCGAAGCGGGCAACGCCGACTGTTTCGCGGTCTCTTCGCCGGCCGTCCATTGGATGGCGCTCAGCGGCCAGCTCGGCAAAACCGAAGAAGCGCAGCTGTCGGAACAGTTTCAGCTGTCGCCGGACGAACGGCAGGGTTACGGAGGATTCGCCTTTCGCAAAGAGGACGTCGCGCTTCGCGACGCGTGGAACGAAGTCCTGAAAGAGTTCGTCGGCTCGCCGGAATATAATAAAATGGCCGCCGAATACGGGTTCACCGACGCCGAGCTGCCCGGCAGTATGACAACCGTCGAGGTACTCAAAAGATGAGCCTGTCCGCCGCCGAGCCGAAAAAAAAATCGCGATTCAGCCTGTTTCTGCGGCCGCGCTTATGGATCTGGACGAACATCGTCCTCGCCTTCGTCATCTGCGGCTCGATTTTCTGGGTTCAATGGCGCCAGCGCGACATTTACGCGCGAACGGTCGCGGCGCTCAAGAACGTCCACGAAGCGCATAACGAACTGAACAGAGGAATGCTTTTTGCCAGCCTCGCGAACGACCCGCTGATGCCCTACGACCAGCGGCAGGGCATCGTGCTGCTCGAACAGGACGTCGAATCGCTCGAAGACGCGCTCCGCATCAGCAGCCGCGATCGGCTCGCGAGCAGCCCGGAAACGCTCGAAGCGCTCCGCCGTTACCGCGCGAGCATCGAAGAGCTCAAGAAAAACTTCGAAGACTGGGACCGCAACAAGGACGATTCGCCGAAGCGCAAGACCGAGATCCGGGTCGCTTTTTTCAAGCTCGAAAAAGAAGCCGAACAGCTCGAAAACGCCGTCGAAGCCAATCTTGACCGGCTATCGTACCGGCTCAATCTCGAATTCGGCGTCGTTTACCTGCTCGGCTTTCTCCTGCTCGCCGGGAGCGGCGCGGCGGTCGTCATCTCGCAAAAGGCCGAGCAGCGGTCGCGCGACACGATCCGCGAAGCGAAAAGCCAGCTCGAACAGGTCGTCCGCGCGACCAACGTCGGTCTGTGGGACTGGAACGTCAGGACCGGCCGGATATTTTATTCGCCCGAGTGGAAGGCGATTCTCGGCTACCGTGACGACGAGATCGGCGACACCATCGACGAGATGAAAAACCGGATTCACCCCGACGATCTGGTCGATCTGACCGAACAGATCAACCGCGGCCTCGAAGCGTGGATTTCGAACCGGCAGTTCGAGTTCCGGCTCCGCCACAAGGACGATTCGTACCGCCGGGTCATCGCCTCGACCTCGACGATCTACGAAAACGGCGAGCCGGTGCGCGTGCTCGCCGTCAACGTCGACATCACCGACATCAAGGCGACCGAAGAACGGCTTCTGCGAAGCGAAAAAAGATTTCAGACGCTGGTCGAGGAAGCGCCCGAAAGCATCTTTATCCTGACGAACGAAAAATTCGCCTACGTCAACCAGACGGCGGTCCGGCTCTTCGGCGCGCAGAACAAACAGGAGCTGATCGGCCGGCCGCTGCTCGAGCGGGTGCCGGACGATCGCCGGGAAGCCGCCGCCCGCCGGATAGATGACTTCCGTCTTCACAAAAACCCGTTGCCGCTGACCGAAGCCGAGATTCTGAAAATGGACGAAGCGGTCGTCTCGGTCGAATTCTCGGCGATCCCGTTCGAATTTCACGGGCAGGACGGCGCGCTCTTTTTCATTCACGAGACGACCGAACGCAAGCAGCTCGAAGAGGAGCTCCTGCAGTCGAAAAAGATGGAAAGCATCGGCCGGCTGGCCGGCGGCATCGCCCACGATTTCAACAATCTGCTGACCGTCATTATGGCCTACAGCGCGCTTGCCGGTAAAAAAGTGACGGGCGATGCCAAGCTGTCGTCGTATATCGAAAACATCCATACCGCGAGCGAAAAAGCGAGCACTCTGACGGGCCAGCTGCTCGCCTTCGCGCGAAAACAGATCATCACCCCGCAAAAGCTGGTGATCAACGACGAGATCAGAAAAGTCCACGGGCTCGTCACGCGGCTGATCGGCGAGGACGTCGAGGTCAGACTGCAGCTGAAAGACGATCTCTGGACCGTTAAGGCCGATCCGGGGCAGCTCGAACAGATCATCCTCAATCTCGCCGCCAACGCCCGCGACGCGATGCCGCGCGGCGGAATCCTGGCGATCGAAACCGACAACGCCCGGATCGACGAGCCGACCGCGGCCCATCACCAGGACATTCTGCCCGGAGAATATGTGATGATGGTCATCAGCGACAACGGGATCGGGATGGAAAAAAGCATTCAGGAACATATTTTCGAGCCGTTTTTCACGACCAAGGAAACGGGCCGCGGCACCGGTCTCGGGCTCGCGACCTGTCACGGCATCGTCAAGCAGAACGGCGGTCACATCTGGCTTAACAGCGAGCCCGGCCGCGGCACGACGTTCCGGATTTACCTGCCGCGCGTGCAGGAAATCGAAACCGTCGCCGAACCGGTCGAGGAAGAATTCGGAAAAGCGACCGGCACCGAAACGATCCTCGTCGTCGAGGACGAGCCGGCGGTCCGCGGCATCACGGTCGAAACGCTGAAGATCTTCGGATATCGCGTCGTCGAATGCGAATCGGGACACGAAGCACTCGAAAAAGCGCGTTCCTTCGACGGCCAAATCGATCTGCTGCTGACCGACGTCGTAATGCCGCAGATGAGCGGCAAAGAGCTCGCCGTCGAAATCCGCAAAGTTCTGCCGGCGATCCGGATCCTGTACGTTTCGGGCTACACGGCCAACACGATCGGCCATCACGGAGTTCTCGAAGAAGAAGCCGACTTCATCGCCAAACCCTATCACATCGACCAGCTCGGCGCGAAGATCCGCGAAATACTCGACAAATAGACGATTTCGGATTTCGGATTTCGGATTTCGGATTGGTTTCGTGATGAGAGATTTTTGATCTTTGGTCGCTGCATTATTTTCAAAAGCCAAAGATCGAAGATCCAAGACCAAAGATCAAAAATCGTCAATTGAAAAGCGCCGGGAATCCGCTGTTCGGGATTTCGATGATAGAATCGGAAAGATGAAAGATATCGGACTGACACATATCGCGCTGCAGGTCACGAATATCGACGCGAGCGTCGCGTTTTACGCGCGTTACGCGGCGATGGAGATCGTTCACGAACGCGTCAGCGAGGAGTCGGGGACGCGCGTCGTCTGGATTTCCGACAAGACGCGGCCCTTCGTCGTCGTGCTCGTCGAAGCGGCCGCGCTGACGGCGGTGCTCCATCCGTTCGCGCATCTCGGCGTCGGCTGTCCGACGCGCGCGGACGTCGACCGGTTGTGCGAAACGGCGCGGAGCGAGGGCGTCCTGATCGACGGCCCGACCGATTCCGGCTATCCGGTCGGCTACTGGGCCTTCCTGCGCGACCCGGACGGCCACACGCTCGAAATCGCCTACGGCCAGGAAGTCGGCCTGACGGTCGCGAACGCCTGAACTTCTTTCAGCTCAGAAAGTTTGGGAAGTTCGGAAAGTTCGGAAAGTAAATATTCTTCTTCCCGGGGCTTCCAAACTTCTTGTCATCATCCGAAAAACTGGGCTAAAATCGTTTCGGCTTCAAAAAAAAACAATGACGACGACCAAACGATTTTCGCTGGTTCTGATCAAACCGTCTCATTACGACGACGACGGGTACGTGATCCAATGGTTTCGCTCGGCGATTCCGGCCAATTCGCTCGCCTGTCTTTACGGCCTCGCGCTCGAATGCCGCGACCGAAAGATTCTGGGCCCGGACGTCGCGCTCGAAATCCACGCCCTCGACGAGACCAACACCAACATCAGGCCCGAAAAAATCGTCAGGATCATCGAGGCGGCCGGCGACGGGATGGTGATGCTCGTCGGCGTCCAGTCGAACCAGTTTCCGCGTGCGCTCGATCTGGCGCGCGTCTTTCGCGCCAAAAACATCAAGACCGCGATCGGCGGATTTCACGTTTCCGGCACGATCGCGATGCTCAAAGAGCGCGACCCGCACGTCCAGCAGGCGATCGATCTCGGCGTCACGATCTTCGCCGGCGAGGCCGAGGGCCGCTTCGCGCAGGTGCTGACGGACGCTTACGCGGATAAATTGCCGGAGATTTACAATTTTATGGACGATCTCCCGAACATCGAAGCGGTCGCGACGCCGCTGCTGCCGGCCGACCGCGTCCATCTGACGGCGGGCGCGACGACGAGCTTCGACGCCGGCCGCGGCTGCCCGTTCACCTGCTCGTTCTGCACGATCATCAACGTGCAGGGCCGCAAATCGCGCCGCCGCTCGCCCGAAGACATCGAGCGGATCGTCCGCGCGAACGTCGCGCAGGGACTTCATTCGTTTTTCATCACCGACGACAATTTCGCGCGCAACCGGGACTGGGAAGCGATTCTCGACCGGCTGATCGTTCTGCGCGAAACGGAAAAGCTCAACATCAGCTTCATCATTCAGGTCGATACGCTCTGCCACAAGCTGCCCGGTTTTATCGAGAAATGCAAACGCGCCGGCGTCAAGCGCGTCTTTATCGGGCTCGAAAACATCAACCCCGATTCGCTGCTCGGCGCGAGCAAGCGGCAGAACAAGATCACCGACTACCGCGCGATGCTGCTCGCCTGGAAAAAGGTCGGCATCGTCACCTACTGCGGCTATATCCTCGGTTTTCCGAACGACACGCCGGAATCGATTCTGCGCGACATCGAGATCATCAAGAAGGAGCTGCCCGTCGATCTCTTGGAATTCTTTTATCTGACGCCGCTGCCCGGTTCGGCCGACCACAAGCGTCTGCACGAAAACGGCGTCGCGATGGACGCCGATCTCAATAAATACGACCTCAACCACGCCGTCACCGCGCATCCGAAGATGTCGCAAACGGAATGGGAGGAAACCTACCGCCGGGCGTGGAAGACCTACTATACCGACGAGCACATCGAAACCGTTCTCCGGCGCGCGATCGCGACCGGCACGAGTCCGGGCAAGACGATGTTCTTCATCACGTGGTTCAACGGCTGCATCGACATCGAGCGGATTCACCCGCTCGAAGGCGGTTTTCTGCGCCGCCGGCACCGCAAATCGCGGCGTTCGGGGCTCAAACTCGAAAATCCGCTCGTCTTCTACCCGAAAACCTTTCTCGAAACGCTCTGGAAGCAGATCCGCTGGATCGCGCTCTATTCGCGGCTCCGGCTGATCTACCGGAAGGTGCGAAAAGACCCGAAACGCTTCGAATACACTGATCTCGCGCTCGAACCCGTGACCGACGACGAGCTCGAGACGCGCGAGCTTTTCCAGTCCGAAGCCGCCCACAGCTACGTCGAAAAAATCCAGCGGCTCGAAAAGATCCGGCACGGCGAGACGCTGAAGTCCTGATCTTCAGCCGGCGTTCTCGTCGACTTCGAAGATGCCGAAAACGTTGTTGTCGGGATCGATGAAATAACCCTGCCAGCATTTGCCCGGAACGGCGAATTTCGGGAGCGCGATCAGCCCGTCGCGGGCGAGAATTTCCTTTGCCGTCGCGTCGAAATCGGCAACCTCGATCGAACAGGTGAAGGCGTTCGTGCCGTACCGCAGCGGCGGCGTCGCGGCCGGCCGCGCGAGCAGCCCGCCGCGCATCCCGTCGGTTTCGATGTTCCAGTAACGAACCGGCAGCCCCGTCTGCTCGGTAAACTTCCAGCCGAAGATCTCGGCGTAAAACGCGGCGACCCGTTCCGGTTCGGTCGCCTGAATCTCGAAATATGCGATCGTATTCATAATTTTTCTTGTCTTTTTTAACGCGAAGGCGCAAAAACGCAAAGATTTTTATCCGCTTGTCCGGCGGCGAATCTTCTCACCTCCGTGAAAACGTAAACTACGAAAAACCGTTTCCCTAACTCCCTTTGCGTCTTCGCGCCTTCGCTTTAAAAAATTCCCTTTTCAGCGCTTTTTCATAACCGCGCCGAGGTCGATGTAGTAGATGTCGCCGAGGCCGTTCTGCGGGCCGCGATAATCATTTGTCAGCTCGGCGAAGGTCTGCGGTTTCGATTTCGGCCGGTCGATCCGGCTGCGCGTGCTCGACCAGAAGAGATAGCGGCCGTCGGGCGTCGCTTTCGCGCCCAGCTCGTCGCCCGGCGAATTGACCGGCGCGCCGAGATTCTGCGCCTTCGTCCAGACGCCGTTTTCGTTGTAGGAGATGTAAAGATCGAAACCGCCGAGACCGTCGGGCCGGTTGGCGGCCATAAAGATCAGAAAACTCTCGTCCGGCGCGATAAACGGCTCGAATTCGTCGGCCGCCGTGTTGACCGCGTCGCCGAGATTTTCCGGCGTCTGAAATTTGCCGTCGGCGAACCGCGCGCGCCAGAGATCGACGCCGCCGCGGCCGCCCGGCCGACCCGATCCGAAATAAAGCGTGCCGCTTTTGGCGAACGTCGGAAAATACTCGCTCGCCTCGCTGTTGACCGGCGGCCCGAGATTCTGCGGCGCGCTCCAGCCGGCCGCCGTTTTTTCCGTCGCGTAGATGTCGAGACGGCCTTCGAGATTCGGCGAAACGCGCGGATCGACCGGCCGCCGCGAGACGAAGAACAAACGCCGGCCGTCATCCGCGACGAACGGGTCGGCGTCCGAATACTGCCCCGAAAACGGCGCGATCTCGGGCGTCGTCCAGCGGCCCTTCTCATAACGCGAAAAAGCGATCGTCCAGAAATTGAAATCGGGCGTGCTCTTGACGAAAAAGAAGGTTTTCCCGTCCGGCGCGAAGATCGGCTCGGTCTCATAATCGCCGGTCGAGATCAAACCCGCCTCGAAAAGCCGCGGCTCCCCGACCTTTTCATTCCGCGCAAACGGCATCTTCCCCGCCCCGTCCTGCGCGAAAGAAACCTGCCCCAGACAAACCGCCGCCAAAATCACTCCCAAACCCCTTG
This sequence comes from Acidobacteriota bacterium, assembly GCA_018269075.1. Lineage (GTDB taxonomy): Bacteria > Acidobacteriota > Blastocatellia > Pyrinomonadales > Pyrinomonadaceae > JAFDVJ01. The sequence goes on along the minus strand of JAFDVJ010000013.1, from coordinate 29,622 downwards.
TCAAAATTTTCATAAAAAATAAATTTCCGCCGACCCCATGCCCTTCACTCAAAAAACAATCAGAAATCAGAAATCCGAAATCCGAAATCCGACATCGCCTCATTTTCCCTTTTTCGCCGGGTATAACAGCCGCAGCGCGTTGAAGACGGCCTGGTGCGTGACGGTCGCGTGATCTTCCTGCGGGAGATAATCGAAATGGACCGTCAGCGCTTTGTTCTCCGATTTTCCGAGCTTTTCGGCGAGCAGATTGGCGTCGACCTCCATCACGTGCGGATGATCGCCCGGGACGAGCCCTTCCTTGCCGACGCCGATGTAAACGCCGGTCGGCCGCGCGAAATCCTTTTTCAGGAGCGCCGAATCGATCTTCAAAAGCGAGCCGTCGTCCCACCAGAGGCTCGGGCTGACGATCACGTATTTATCGAAAAGCTGCGGCCTTTTCAGCAGGATTTCGGCCGCCAGCAGGCCGCCGAGCGACTCGCCGATGATCGTTTTCGGCCCGCTGCCGCGATATTTCTTCGCGATGAAAGGCTCGAGCTCCTTTTCGATGAAATCGATGAATTTCGCCGATTTTCCGGTCGTCGGATAACTTTTCCGGTCGGCCTCGATCGTCGTCGGGAAAGTAAAATCGCGGCGGCGGTCGACGTTCGCGATGCCGACGACGATCGATTTCGGCACGCGGTCGATCCACGGGAAGTTGTTGTATTGATAAAGCCCGACGATATGAATGAAATCCTCGTCGGCCGAACCGTCGAGCAGGTAGACGACCGGGTATTCGCGGCCGTCGTCAGGTTTGTAGCCGTCCGGCAGATAAATATTCAGCACGCGCGTCTCGGCCAGCTCCTCCGACCGGATCTCGTCGATCACCCCGAGCACGAACGGCTTCGCCCCGCCGCCCGGCGGATTCTTCTCCGCCTGCCCCAACGCCGCCCCGCAAAACGCGACCAAAACCCACAACAAATAAACCCGCTTTCTCATCGTTTCACCAACTAATCGTCAACCAGGACGCGGACAAACACGGATTTGACGGATTTCCACGAATCTATTCTAAAACTATCCGCGAAATCCGCCTGATCCGCGAAAATCCGCGGCCTATTCAACCAACCGAAAACCAAACCCCTTCTTTTCAACCGCAATGCCCCGCAGCCAAACCAATCCGAAATCCGAAATCCGAAATCCGAAATCGGTATAATCCGAAATCGTTACAGATAGCGGAGCCACGTCTTCTCCCGATGCCGCCGCTTGTATTCGCCGTAGAGCCGGCACGGAACGTAGAGCGCGGCGACGACGCCGACCCAGAGCGCGTAGATCTGCCACAGCGGGAGACCGCTGACGGCGTCTTTCGGCCGCCCGAACGTGCCGCCCGCGAACTCGAGCGACGAGGCCGGAAAGCCCTGCAGAAACAGTACGATCAGCAGGATCAGATGAATCAGATAAAGATGCGCGAGAAAATAAAAGAGCGGGACGCGGCCGTAGATCTCGGCGACGTCGGTCGCCCGGTTTTTCGCGCCTTCGGCCGCCGCGAGCATCAAAAACATCACGCCGAGCGTGACCAGGCAGAACAACAGCGACGGCGCGTATTTCGTGACGTTCATAAACGAGAGAAACGTGTAGACGGCGTCCGCCTGCGGTGCCCACGGCACCGGATCTCCGTAGACGTTGACGAGGCGCAGGACGACGAAGAGCGCGAGCGCGCCGCCGCCGAGCGCGAGCAGCCGCCGCCGGCGCGCCGCCGGATCGAGCTCGAACAGCTTGCCGGCCGCATAACCGACGAGCATCACGCCGAGCCACGGGATCGGCGAATATCCCATCACGAACGTCCTCCCGGCCCCGAGCGGAAACGCCGCCGGCCCGAAAAACGGCGTCAGGACGGTTCTCGCGATCGAGTCTTCGGCAAACGGAATAAGCGCCGTCAGATTATGACCGAAAACGATTATCAGGCCGAGAATGCCGAGCGTTTTCGGGCCGAGCCCGCGCAGCAGGCCGAGCGCGATGAAGCCGAAGCCGATCGCCGCGATCACCTGAAAGATCAGCGTGTGAAAACCCGGATCGAACCACAGCGCAAACGTCACGAGCGTGAATTCGAGCAGGATCAGCCACAATCCGCGCTTGATGAGAAAGCTGCGCCCGGTCGCCGCGTCGGCGTCCTTGAGCGCGAGATAGGCGGACGTGCCGGCGAGAAAAACGAAGGTCGGCGCGCAGAGATGCGTGATCCAGCGCGTGAAAAACAGAAACGGCGTGGTCGTCGCGAGATTTGTCGGACTCTGCGCGATCGAATCGACGTGGATCAGGTCGCGCACGTGATCGAGCGCCATAATGATCATCACCACGCCGCGCACGATGTCGATCGAATTTATTCTTTTCATAACCCCTTTGTCTGTGATTTTCCCGTCATCGCGCCGCTTTCGGCCGAAAGCCTTTCAGCGGGCGAGCGGGTAGTATTGTTCCTCGACGATCCGCAGGTGATGAAGCTGGTGACCGACGATCGTAAAGCCCACGGCGAGCACCGAAATCTCGTATTTCCAAGCCGTTCCGCGACGCATCAGCATCCGCTCGTCGAAGCTCGCGAAAAGCGCCGCCGTCGATGCGCGGACGAGCAGCAGCTCGTCGATCAGCGCCGCGACCGAACGGCGGCCGGCGGCGAGACCTTCGGCCATCAGCGCGGTGTCCAGATCCTGCGCGACCGCGCCGTCGATGCGCGCATAAAGCAGCGCGCGGTAGCCGAGAACCCGTTCCCAATCGATCAGGTGCTGAAAAATCTCGCGGATCGTCCATTTTCCGGGCGCGGGAACGGCATCGCCGAGCGCCGTCAGCCGTTTTTCGTCGAGCGACCGAAGCTGCCGGCGGCTGTCTTCAAAGGCCGCGGCCAGCTCGACGTCGTCGACCGTGTCGATGTAGCGTTCGAAATAAACGGGTTTCGGGTCGATCTGCGATTTTTTCATAAACCTGCCGGAGTCCTCGCGTAAAGATATTCTTTCCATCTTACAACGCGAAAAACTTCCGGCAAGGACCGATTTCGGCGAATTCGACCAGACCAATTCGGCGGTCGCCGGCGTTTCTTATTTTCAAGGATAAAAAATCCGGCCGTTTTTAAACAAGAGGCGATTGCGGCTTTTTCGCGGGCCGTTTGCGGCAGCCGTCCGCGACGCGGAGAACTAGATCTTCGCCTTTTCCGCGTCTTTGTCGTGACCGGCGAGAAGCAGATACGAATACATCGCGAGGCCGGTCGAGAGGCCGGTCCCGAACTTGACCCAGGCGGGCAGGTTCGACGGCGAGAGAAAGCCTTCGATGATGCCCGCGACGACCAGAAAACAGGCCGCGCCGACGACGATCCGGGCGGCTTCCATTCCCTTTTGCTTGAGCGCCTGCGCGCGCGTCAGATCGCCCGGATTGACGAACGCGTAGCCGATCATCATACCCGCGCCCGCGCAGACGTAGATCATCGACAGCTCGATCACGCCGTGACCGACGACGAAGCTCGCGAGCTCGTTGCCGAACGGCGGATTGAGCTTGTAGCAGAGCGCGAAGACGCTGCCGAGCCGCGCGCCCTCGAACGCCAGATCGTAAACCGCGCCGATCCCGAAAAACGCGCCCATCGCGAAGACTCTGAACGTCACCAGAATGTTGTTCGTCAGAATGCTGCTCGCGCCGAGCTGGTTGGCGTCGTTGAGCGAGCGCCACCATTGATTGCCGGCCTGAATCTCGTATTCGATGCCCGTCAGCCTGACGAAACTCGCGAAATCGCTGTTGATCCACGTCGTCACGAAGCCGAACACGGCAAACCCGACGAAGATCGCGAGCGCGATCATCATATAACGGATGTTTTTGCGAAAGGTCCGCGGCAGATCGCGCGCGAAGAACTGCCAGGCGAGATTTCCGCCCTGCGCCTCGGCGCGGTAGATTTTGCCGTGGGCGCGGATCACGAGGCTGTTCAGATAGTTGATGAGCAGCGGGTCGCGCGTCTCGGCGCGGGCGATCGCGAGATCGGCGGCCGCGCGGCGGTAGAGCTCGCCGAATTCCCGAATCTCGGCGCGCGACAGCCCGCGCAGACTCGAAACGTCGAGAATCGACAACAGATCTTCGAGCCGCTGCCACTTGTTTTTGCCCTCGTCGATAAACCGGTTCATCGTGATAAAGATTTTAGAGTCTCGGGCCGCGATTGGCAAGAAAAAAAACAGGAGCGATTTCGGATTTCGGATTTCGGATTTCGGATTTCGGATTGCTCGGCATCGGGACAATTCGCTTTAATTGAAAATACCGAACGGCGAGCGGTTGTTTTTGATCCGCGAAAGACACGAAAACCACTAAAAAAACACGAAAGAAATTTAGTGTTTTTGGTGTTTTTCGTGGATCAAAAACAACCGTTCGCCGGGCTGACAATTCCGATTCGATCGAAAACGCGGTTCACGAACGAATCGCCGGCCCGGCCAATTACCGTGCCAAACAACTCTGGTGAAATTCCCCAAAAACGGCTGATTTTTTTCTGAAACGGCTGAAATCGCGACGAAAACCACGTCCATCCGCCGGATTTCGCGCAGCGGCGGCCGCAAAAAATAACGGCTCCGGTTTTGCCAATCGGAAACCGGAAAATTAAAATCTATAATTAATGTCGGCAGCAGCTCAGAAACCGCACGAAGAAGAAGCCATCGGGAAAACCTACGATCTGCGCGTCGCGCGCCGTTTGCTGGCTTATCTGCGGCCGTACTGGCACATCGCGGCCGGCGCGCTCGTTTTAACGGTCATCGTCAACGTGCTCATCAGCATCCAGCCGCGTTTCACGCAGATGGCCGTCGACGATTTCATCACGCCGAAAAAGACCGACGGCATCTGGCTGTTCGCGCTCGCGTTTTTCGGCCTCTTCCTGTTTCGCTTCATCTTCAACTACACGCAGGAGCTCCTGCTCAACAACGTCGGGCAGAAGGTGATGTTCGACCTGCGCACCGAGATCTACACCAAGCTGCAGGATCAGGAAGTCGCCTATTACGACAAAAATCCGGTCGGCCGGATCATCACGCGGATCACGTCGGATGTCGACGCGCTCAACGAGCTTTTCACCTCGGGCGTGATCGACGTGCTCGGCGATCTGGTGATCATCTTCGCGATCGTCGCGCAGATGTTCTGGCTCGACTGGAAGCTCGCCTTCGTTTCGCTGATTACCGTCCCGCTTCTCTTTACGGCGACCAACTGGTTTCGCAAACACGCGCGCAACGGCTTCGACCGCGTCCGCACGCGGACCGCCAAGCTCAACGCGTTTCTGCAGGAGCATATCTCGGGCGCGCAGACCGTCCAGCTCTTCAACGCCGAAGCGAAGACCGCGCGCCGGTTCGACGAGATCAACGACGATTACCGACGCGCCAACATCGAGACGATCTATTACTATTCGATCTTTTACCCGATGGTCGATTTCATCGGCACGATCGGCGTCGCGCTCGTCATCTGGTTCGGCGGCTACCAGTTTATCGGCGAGATGTCGGCCGACAAAAAGGCCCTCACGATCGGCATCGTCATCGCCTTCGTCCAGTATTCGCAGAATCTTTTTCAGCCGATCCGCGATCTTTCGGACAAATTCAACATCCTGCAGGCGGCGATCGTCGCCTCGCACCGGATTTTCCAGCTCCTCGATCTGCCGGTCGCGATCAAATCGCCGGAAAGCCCGAAAAAATCGGGCAAAGTCGCCGGACGGATCGAATTTCAGAACGTCTGGTTCGCCTACAAGGACGAAAACTGGGTGATGAAAGACGTTTCGTTCACGATCGAGCCCGGCGAATCGGTCGCGCTCGTCGGCCACACCGGCTCGGGGAAAACGACGGTCACGAACCTGTTGATGCGTTTTTACGACGTCCGGAAGGGCCGCATCCTGGTCGACGGGACGGACGTCCGCGACTGGAATCTGAGCGACCTGCGCGAAAACTTCGCGGTCGTTCTGCAGGACGTTTTTCTCTTTTCCGGCGCGATCGAGGACAACATCCGGCTCGGCAGCCGGACGATCTCCGACGAAAAGATCCGCTGGGCGGCCAGCGAAGTCCACGCCGCCGAATTCATCGAAAAGCTCGACGGCGGCTACAAATCCGAAGTCCGCGAACGCGGCGCGGGTCTTTCGGTCGGCCAGAAACAGCTCATTTCCTTCGCCCGCGCGCTCGCCTTCGAGCCGACGATCTTGATTTTGGACGAAGCGACGAGCTCGATCGACACCGAGACCGAACAGCTCATCCAGCAGGCCGTCGAGCGCGTGATGCAGGAGCGCACGTCGCTCGTCATCGCGCACCGGCTTTCGACGATCCAGAAATGCGACCGGATTCTGGTTTTTCATCACGGCGAGCTCCGCGAAGCCGGCACGCACCAGGAGCTTCTGAACCTGCGCGGGCTTTACCGGCGGCTCTATCAGCTGCAGTATGTCGAGGAAAAAATTCACAGCTCGGTGCCGCCCGCGGCGAACGCCTCGCCGGCGCTCGAAACCGGCGCGTAAAGACCGGCGCCGGCGCCGCGCAACCCGGTAAAAAGGCTAGGCTAAATCGAAAATTTCGTTTATAATAAATTTCCAAAATGATGACGGAAGCAACCCAGCAAACGGAAATACCGAAAGAATGCGAATTGTTGATTGAAGAAATTTTCAACCGCTGCGTTGAAAACGCGCCGAATTTCGGGGTCTCGCTCGAAAACTACAAAGATTCGCTGCGCAAGACGATCCGCAAATTCATCAACAGCTCGAACCGAGAGGTTTCGGCCGCCGAACTGACCGATTTTCTGAATCAGATTCACGCCGACGATCTTCTGCTGGCCATCGGCTGCGCCAACGGAAACGAGCGCGCGTGGTGGGAATTCGACCAGAATCACCGGAAGTTTCTCGAACGCGGCGCGCGGCATCTCGCGAACACCGACGCGGACGCGCGCGACGTCGTCGATACGGTTTATATCGAGCTTTACGGAACGCGCGTCGTCGACGGCGAACGAGTCTCGAAATTTTCGACCTACAGCGGCCGCGGCAGCATTCGCGGCTGGCTGCGGACGGTCATCTGGCATTCGCTCGTCGATCTGCACCGCGCCGCGCACGAGGAAATTTCGCTCGACGAGATGACGGAAACGATGGGCGAGGGCCAGTTTCAGGCCTTTATCGCCGAAGAACCGCCCGACACCGAGATCGCGCTGGACGAAAAGATCACCGTCGAACGGTATCGACCGGCAGTCGTTTCGTCGATCGAAAAAGCCTTTTCGACGCTCGAGGCCCACGAAAAACTGCTCCTGCTCTACTATCATGCCGAGAGTCTGAAGCTCCGCGAGATCGCGCGGCTGATCGAGAATCCGGCCTCGCCGATGCGCGGCTGGTTTCAGCGAAAGTCGGCGAGCCGCGAGAAAAATCCCGAAACCCGCGTCCACGAATCGACGATTATGCGATGGCTCGAAAAAAGCTACTCGAAGGTTCTCCAGACCTTTCTCGCCGAGCTTCGCGGCGAACATAAATTGCGGGAAAACGAGGTCGCCATCTGTCTCGAGCTGATCAAGGACGAAATCGCCAATCGGAGCATTTTTCAGAGCCTGAAGCCAACCTGAGCAAAAAAAAACGGCATTTGCGAAGTTTTTTTGACCAAACCGCCCAAAATAACGCAAATGCGTCCAAAAAAAGCGTCTAAGAATAGGGAGGCTGGATTTTAAAATGGAAAATACGCTGAAATTAAATTCCGAAGAATTGCAAATACAAGGGCTGCTGGACAGCTATTTGAAACGGCGCACGGCCGGCGGATCATCGACCGCGGCGGGCAGCCATCTGGACGAAGATACGCTCTCGGCATTCGTCGAAGGGAGCCTGAGCGAACGCGAAACACTGCCGGTGGTCAATCACCTGGTCGATTGTTCTTTCTGCCGTCACGTGACCACCGAGCTGATCCGTTTCGATCTCGCGTTCGCGGACGTTCCGGTCGAGATCGCGGAAACCGAAAAACAGCCGGCGAAGATCTCCGAAATTCTGTCGGGCTTCGTGGCGCGATTGTTCGGCGGCAACGAGAGCGCGGTTTTCGCGCATCAGGAGCAGGAAAAACCGGAAGACGCCGAAGCCGAAAAAACGGAAGATCAACCGGAACCGAAAGAATAAGGATCGTTTCCGTTCGACAGCCGAAAAGCCGGACGACCGAATGACGCGCGTCATTCGGTCGTCCGGCTTTTCGCGCTCCCGGAAACTTTCCCGCCGGCGTAATACCTCGGTCCTGATTCAGCGTTCGATCGCCAAACGCCGGCGCGACGATTCGGCCGAAACCGCTTTCGTTTGAAGCGTGCGCGTCCGGGAATTCAGACTCAAGACTTCAGACTCAAGACTCAAGACTATTCCCCTCAATCTCTCCATAATTTTTACTGAGGCATTACCCGCCGGCGCAAAAAAAACCTGTGATTTTCAAACCCGAAGCGCTATACTTTACTTACAGACAAAAACCGTATTTTTTGTAATTTTCCCAGCATCTCAGCACTTTTTCCGCTTTAACAGAATTTGAAAAATCAGGAGTTTGAAATGAAAAGCTTGTATTACCGGGTTTGTTTTATGGTATTGTTTTCTCTCTTTATCGGCGGCGCCGTCTCCGCGTCGACGCCGAAAGCCGCTCGTTCGCTCGCCGGCAGCACGATCAACGGAATGGTCTTCGATCCCGAGAAAAGGGGTCTGATGGACGTCGACGTCGAGCTCCAGGACGAGTTTTCGCGGTATCTGGCGCGGACGAAGACGATGAGCGGCGGAAGGTTCACGTTCACCAATCTCACGGCCGGCGTTTACCGGGTCCGCGTGATCGGCGGGCGGTTCGGGTATTCGGAACAGAGCCAGCAGGTCGAGATCGTCAACTTCAGCCGCGGGACGGCCGGACTCAGCAACGACACGGTCTATCTGGATTTTTATCTCCAGCCGCTCAAGAATACGTCCTTCGCCGAGGCGGTCGGCATCACCGGCACGATCTTCGCGCAGGAGATCCCCGACAACGCCCGTAATCTCTATAATCAGGCGCTGGCCGATTTTTCGCAGAAAAGAACCGACGAAGGCATCAATAACCTCAAAAAGGCGCTTGAAATCTTCCCGACGTATTTCTACGCGCTCAACCGGCTCGGCGACGAGCTGCTCCGGAAACAGGATTTCAAGGCGGCGCAGGAAGTTTTGCTCAAAGCCGTCGCCGTCAATCCGAAGGCCGCCGATTCGCTGTATATGCTCGGCTACGCGCAGTATATGCAGAAGCAGTTCGAACCGGCCGTCGACTCGCTGCGACAGGCCGTCAACCGGAGCCAGCGCTCGGCCGCCGCGTTTCTGCTGCTCGGAATGGGGCTCCGGCAGATCAAAAAATACGGGGAAGCCGAAACCGAGCTGCGCCGGGCCGACGAGCTTTCGAAAAAGAAATCGCCCGACGTCCACTGGCAGCTCGCGCTGCTCTACGGCAACAACCTGAAAAAATACGCCGCGGCCGCCGACGAGCTCGAGCTTTTCCTGAAAACGCAGCCCGACAGCCGCGACGCCGAATCGATCAAAAAGCTGATCCAGAAATTCCGCGAAAAAGCCCGCGAGAGCTCGGCGACCGTTCCGCAATAAAAAAAAGCCCGTCCGCCGACGGGCTTTTTTTCTGGGAGCTTCTTTTTCCTTAGAAAAGAAGACGGAAACCGAACCGGATCTGGCGCGGGTTCTGGTAGACCGACGGCAGATTGAACGTCGGGTCCGCCGCGCGGTCGGGACGGCTGTTGAGGTAGTTCAGAATGAGCTGCCGCGCGTTGCCGCTGAAGAACGACTGCACGACCTGCGTGTCGGTATCGCCCGGCAGGATCGAGGCGAAATCGACGCGCGCGTTGATCAGACCGCTTCTCTGAAGTTCGTTGGCTTCATTGAACAGGTTCAGAATATCGAGATCCATAGCGAGCGTGAACCGATCGTCACGGCCGAAACGATATTTGTGGCGAACCGAGAAATCGGTCTGCGTAAAGGCCTGCGTGCGGCCGAGATCGCCGCGGCCGTTGAGGAACGTCGAGGTCACGCTCTCGAAGGTGATGAACGTGCTGACCGGCGTTCCGCTCTGCGCGGTCGTGAACAGACCGAACTCGGTGGTGTTCGTGCTCGACCATTTCTGGCTGTAGGCACCGTAGAATTTGAACGCGTGCGGACGATCCGTCGAGAGCCGGCCTTCGTTGCTCGCGCCGCCCGGCAGGAAAGCGACGAACGGAAGGTCGAACAGACGGTTGACGTTCGGGCTGTTGCGGCCCGATTCGTCGGAGCTCGCGAGACCCGGATAGTTGCCCCACAGACGGCTGTAGGTGTAGTTCGCGTTGAAGTAGAAGTTCGACGTAAACCGTTTGTCGATGCGAACTTCGAGCGCGTCGTAGCGGCGGGTCGCCTTCGGCGTCGCCGGGAAACCGAGCGCCGGGAAGACGGTCTGCGTCGCGCCGAAGCCGGGGTTGCCGATGATGTAGGTTTCGCTGCCGTTGGCGTTGAAGAAACCGATGTCTTCGACCGCGCGGTCGACGTTCTTATGGGTGTAGCGGCCGCTCGCGAGCAGGCCGAAGAAGCCGAGATCGCGTTCGAAGCCGACCGTGAATTCGCTCTGCCGGAACGGTTTCAGGTTCGGATCGACGCCGCCGTTGACGGCGATGTCGCCGCTCAGCGAGTTCGACGGCACGCGGTAGTCTTCCTGACAGCGGCTGAGACCGGTTCCGCCGGTGATGCCTCCCGGCGGACAGTTGCCGCCGGCCACGTCCGGACGATTCCCGAGGATCCGGCCGAGCGTGTAAGAATTGAAGAAGGTCGAGCCCTGCGAAGGCAGAATCTCGAAATAATCGACGCGGTAGAAGTCGCCGCCGAAGCTGCCGCGCGGCAGCTCGTATTTGAAGCGGTCGTAGAACCAGCCGTAGCTCGCGAAGATCTTCGTTTTGCCGTCGCCGAAGACATCGAACGCGGCGCCGAGGCGCGGCGCGATCTTATCGCCGAAGTTGAACTTGATGCCCGGCGAGCCCTGGGTAAAGCTCGGGACGGTTTCCTGTTCGGCGCGGACGCCGAGATTGAGCGTCAGACGGCTGAACGGCTCCCACTTGTCCTGAATGTAGAGACCGTGATTCGAGCTGCTCGCCGAACCGCGGGTCTGGAAACGCTGGAGATAGCCCGAACCGAGGTTGCCGTCGGTCGGCGTCAGGTTGCTGCGGCCCGAAAGCTCGTCGATGCCGAGACCGTAGTAGAGAACGACCAGACCGTTGTTCGCATAGCCCTGATCGGTGTCGTTGCTGATGCGGTTGAGCTGGTAGCCGCCCTTGAACTGGTGACGGCCGCCGAAGCCGCTCACGATGAACGTCGCGTCGGCGTCGACCGTGGTTCGCTTGGAAACGTCGTAATTGATGATGTAGTTGGAGTTGATCGTCTGTTGACCGGCCGCGAGACAACCGTTCGCGACGTCGATGCCCTGACAGTTGAAACGCGTCACCGGCGGAATGCCGTAGGAGTAGCGGCCGTTCGCCGCATCGACTTTTTCGTTCAAAAAGCTGCGGCCGGCGCGGACGCTGACGATGAAGTTGCTGCTCGGCGTGTAAACGGCCGAACCGATCACGTTGTTCGAGTTGATGCGGCCGCCCTGCTGTCCGAGCAGCTGCGAGCCGACCAGATTCTGACCGTTGACCGTCGCGATCGCCGGAGTTCCGTAAACCAGCGTGTTGGCCGGCAGAACGCCTTCCACGATCACCGGGTTATAGGTAAACTGGCCGCCCAGACGCAGTTTGCTGGTCGGGTTGGCATCGATCCGCAGAAACGCGTACTCGTTCGTCTGCTTCGAACGATATTCCTCGTTCGTGCCGACCGTCACCACCTGTCCGGTGCCGCTGACGGCCGTCGCGACGCGGGTCGTACGAGTCCGCGGATCGTTGGTGATGTAGTTGATGTTCCGGTAAGTATTCAGATACTGCGGCGAATAATTGGCGAAGAACCAGACCTTGTCCTTGACGATCGGGCCGCTGAAGCTGGCCGTCGGGAAAAAGTCGGTTCCCTGATCTTTCACCGGCTGAATATATTCGTACTGCTGATAGAACGTCCCCGGCGGGGTCGCCGAGTTATACGTTCCGGTCCGGTACAGACGCAGGAACGGGCGCGGGCCGGCCTGAAAACGGGCGATCCGGAACTGCGTGCCGAATTCGCCGTGCCAGTCGTTGCTGCCGCCCTTCGTCACGATGTTGATCACGCCGCCGGTCGCGCCGCCGAATTCGGCTTCGAAACCCGACGATTTGATCTGCACTTCGGCGACCTGCGTAAACGGCAGGTTATTGTTCGCGTTCAGCGTGCCGGTGCGGAAGTTGGTCACTTCCTGACCGTCGATGATGAACGTGTTTTCCGAACCCGAAGCGCCGTCGACCTGAAAGCCGCCGGCCAGGGGTTCGCTGCGAACCGCCGGGGCGACCGTCAGCAGCGACGTCACGTTCGTGCCCTTCGGCAGAAGCTCCGCCTGCTGTGCGGTGATGTTCGTCTGGATCTTGTTGTCGGTCGGGTCGATCGCGACCGCCGCGTCGTTGGCGGAAACGTCGACCGTCACATTCTGCCCGGCGGCTCCGAGAGAAATGTTGACCGGCGTCGTTTTACCTAAGATGACTTCGATGTTGTTTAAGGTTGAAGCGCCGAATCCCGCGTTGGCGGTTGTGGAAATGCTGTAAAATCCCGGCGGGATTTCCAGAACGCGGAAAAATCCGTTGTTGTCGGTGGTTACTTTGCGGTTGAAGCCGGTCGTCGCGTCCTGGCGCGCGCCCTGCGTTCTGCCCGTACTGATGATCGTGACCTCGACGCCCGGAACCACCGCGCCGGTCGTGTCTTTGATCGTGCCTTCAATGCTGCCGCCCTGTTCCTGCCCGAAAGCGGAGAGACCGAGGCTCAAAAGCATTGCGATGACAGAGAAAAATAGAACTGTTTTTCTTTGCATACCTTCCCTTGTTTACTCCTTGAAAAAATTGATTTATTGAAACAGTTCAAACATATCGTAAGAATATGCTGATTTGTCGATTGAAAATGTCAAAGATCCGTTACTTCGACGAATGCTCGATGTTTCATCACCTGATATACAATTCGGATGCCACATCGCCCGTATTTTTTTCGGCCGGGCTTAAGTCGCTTACAACTTTCGGGTTACTTCCGCCGGCCGGTCTTCGCCCGCCGCCCGCAAACATCCGACGTTTTCAAAATTATGGATTTTCTTGGCGATTTTGCACGAACCTTCGGATTTTCCGGCGGGCCGTTTTTCGCGACGCCGCCCTCGGGCGATCCCGGCATAGCTCTTAAAAACGCGAAAAAATCTACTATTTTCGCGCATTTCGGGTTATAATATTTAACATTACCGCTTTCAGTTGAACGACACGGGCGAGAAAATTGCAAACATCTCGGAAGGCACCGCCGCCGGTCGTTCGATTGAGAAAATAAAGCCGGCCGGCGGTCCCGGCATAAGTTCAACAGCAGAATTATCGGAGACTTGAAATTGTCAGTTAGTACCAATAATTGTTTACCCGCAGACCATAAGATCACAGTCGAAAAAGTGGCGGTCGCCAATTTGCCGACCGCGCTCGGCAAATTTAAGATTGCCGGTTACCGTTCGCTGACGAGCGACGAGGAATTCGTCGTTCTCTACAAGGGCCGGATGGAGACCGGCGTGCCGACGCTTGTGCGGATTCATTCGCAGTGTCTGACGGGCGACGTCTTCGGCTCGATCAAATGCGACTGCGGCCCGCAATTGCGGCGCGCGATGGAATTGATCGAGCAGGAAGGCCGCGGCGCGATCGTCTACCAGCAGCAGGAAGGCCGCGGCATCGGGATCATCAACAAGATCCGCGCCTACGCATTGCAGGACGATGGCGCCGATACGGTCGAGGCCAACGAGCAGCTCGGCTTCGCCGTCGACGCGCGAACCTACCAGCAGTGCGCGGAAATTCTTTTCGACCTCGGGCTCTGTAAAGTGCGGGTGATGTCGAACAATCCCGACAAACTGAAAGCGTTGGAAGAAGCCGGTCTCGAAATCGTCGAGCGCGTCCCGATTCAGGTCGCGTCCGCCGCGCCGGCGGCACATTATCTTCGAGTCAAAAAAGAAAAAATGGGGCATTTATTAAATCAAATAAGTGAATAAAGTATTGAGGAGCAAGAAAATGAAACGCTTAGTCGGATTATGGCCGTGCGCGGCATTATTTATTTCCCTTCTGCTGACCGCGGCGTCGGTCGAAGGAAAGGCGGCGGGCCCCGCCCCGAGTTCGAAGACGATGATCAACTCGATCTCCGGGCAGATTTGGGACCCGTACAACAAACCGGTTCCGAACCTTTTCGTCGAGCTGCAGAACGAGCTGTACTCGACGCTTTCGCGACAGCGCACGACGAGCGCCGGGTATTACAATTTCACCGGCATCACGTCGGGCAGCTACAAGATCAAGGTGCTGACGCTCGGCACCGATTATCTCGAACAGACCCAGGACGTTCAGGTGATCAACCTCGTGTCGGGCGGCAGCGACAACCAGTATCTCGATTTTCATCTCCGGTTCGACCCGCGCAGAATTCAGCTCGGCAGCGGCGGGCTGCCCGAGGAAGTCTTTGCGCAGGAAGGAATTCCCGAAGCGGCGGAAAAACTTTACCGGAAAGGGATCGACGAGCTCGTCGACAAAAAAAGGGAGCAGGGACTGCTCGATCTCGAAGAGGCGGTCAAGCTGTTTCCGACGTATTTCAACGCGCTCAGCCGGCTCGGCCAGGAATATGTCGACAACAAGGAATATCGCAAAGCGCTGCCGCATCTGATCAAGGCGATCGACATCAACCAGCGCAGTTTTCAGAGTTTTTACGCGCTCGGTTACGCCTGCTACCAGTTGAACGAGATCCCGTCGGCGATCGAAGCGGCGCGCGCCGCTTCGATCATTAAGCCCGCGTCGCCGAATGCCCAGCTCCTCTACGGCACTGTCCTGCGGCTCAACGCCACCTACGACAAGGCCGAAGCGGCCCTGCTGCAGGCGCAAAAACTGGCTCCCAAGCCGATTCCGCAGGTCCACTGGCAGCTCGCCCTGCTTTACAACAAGCTCAACCGGAACAAGGAATCGGCCGACCAGCTGGAGCTTTATCTGAAGGCCGATCCCAATTCGCCCGACAAACTGAAGATTCAGGAAACGATCGCCAAACTGCGCGCCGGAAGCGCGACGATACCGCCGAAATAAGCGGATTCTACAATTCAGTAACGAAAGCGTGACGCGCCGGCCGGGATCAACCGCCGGCGCGTCACGCTTTTGTTTAATCATTCATCCGTCCCGAAAGGTTTCGTCTCTGCCCGATTTTTATGATTGCGTTTGTTCGACCTTCGATCTTTGATCTTTCTTTATAGTTTGCAACAGAACCGATTGAAAAAAGCGGCGATTCCGGCCGCGTTCGCTTTTTTTGTTCTTCCGCTAAAACCTCTAAAAACACCGAGATTCTTTCGTGTTTTTAGTGGATCGATTAATAAACGATCGCGGGTTTAACGCTCATTATTCCAACAAGTTTTGTTACGCACTTCAAAGATCAAAATCGTTCGAGGATCGCTTTCAAATTATTCACTCCGATCCTTCTGTCCTCTGGCAGAAAGTTATTCGCTCGCTCAAAGTGCGCGAATTTTGAATAAGTAACCGGGAAGCCCGGGTTCGGTGCTCCACACTCGTGAACGTTGTCGCCCGGCCGGCAGACCGCCGTCCATCCAATCCGAAATCCGAAATCCGAAATCCGAAATAAAAAAAGGCCCGTCCGAAGACGGGCCGAAGTTTCTAATTAGATTAACAATTAGAAGAAGAAGCGGAAACCGAAGCGAACCGTGCGCGGTCCCTGGTAGCCGTTCGGCCGCAGGTACGACTGGTTCAGACAGAAGTTACCGGCAGCAGCCGAGCCCGAGTAGGCCTGGCAGCCAGCCAGCGAAGTTTCCGAGTTCAGGACGTTCAGGACGCCGCCGTTCTGAAGCGCGTTGGTCGCCGCGACGTAATCGCCCGCAACCGACGAGTAGTCGACGATGTACCAGCTTTCGTTCGTCTTGGTGTTGTCGACCGAGAGAACGTTAGCTTCGTTGAACATATTCAGGATGTTCAGGTCGAAAGCGATACCGAAGCGGTTGTCGCGTCCGAATCTGTATTTGTGCGTCAGGCTGAAGTCCGTCTGCGTGAACAGCGGAGTGCGTCCCTTGTCACCGCGGGCCGTTTCCGGAATCAGGAGACCGAAAACGTCGACGAAGGTGGTGATCGGGGTTCCCGACTGGGCCGTCGTGAAGAAGGTCAGGTCGGTGCTGTGAACTTTGCTCTTCCACCAGTTGAAGGTGTAGGTGCCCGAAGCTTTGAAAACGTGCGGACGGTCGGTCGCCAGTTTTCCGTTGTCCGGCCTGCCCGAAGCGGTCCAGCCGACCCACGGCAAGTCGAAGAAGCGGTTGACGCCCGGCGAGAGACGGCCGTTTTCGTCCGAGCTCGCGAGACCCGAATAGTTACCGTACAGGCTGCTGTAGGTGTAGTTCAGGTTGAAGCTGAAGTTGTTCAGCAGACGCGAGTTGTATTCGAGCTGCAGAGCTTTGTACAAGCGCTGCGGTTTGACCGATTTGCTGTAGCCGAGTTCGCGTAAGCGCTGCGCGTGCAGGCCTTCACCCGGGTTGGCAATGATGTAGGTTTCGCTGCCGCTCGCGCTGATCCAGCCGGCGTCTTCGACCGCGTGATCAACGTTGCGATACAGGTAGCGGGCCGTCAGGATCGAGTTCTTCATCAGTTCTCTCTGGAATTCGAAAGTGAATTCGCTCTGACGGAAGGGCTTCAGGTTCGGATCGACCGCACCGCCGCCGGCGACGCCGAGGTTCGAAGGAACGCGGAAGTCGCTGTTGCAGCGGGTCAGGTAAGCCGTCGTCTGCGCGATCGGGCACTGTCCGCCGATCGGGTCGGAGTAGTTGCCGATAATCGTCGCAAGCGTGTAGTTGGTGAACGCGGCCGTTCCCGAGTAGATCGGGAAGACGTCGCGACGGAAAAAGTCGCCGCCGAAGCTGCCGCGCGGCAGTTCGAATTTCAGACGATCGTAGAACCATCCGTAGAAGGCCGCGATCTTGGTTTTGCCGTCGCCGGTCAGCGCATACGAAGCGCCGAGACGCGGGGCGAGTTTTTCGCCGAAACCGAATTTCAGGTTGGTCTGCTGGCCGTTGAACGCCGGCAGGTCTTCTTTTTCGGTGCGGAGACCGAGCGTCAGGGTCAGACGCGAAGTCGGCTGCCATTTATCCTGCGCGTAGAAGGTCTGCGCGGTGTTGCTGGCTTTACCGTCGGTCGCGAAGCGCTGAACCCAGCCGATACCGATCATCGTCTGTCCCGCCGGCGGAACCGGATCCGGGGTGACGGTCACCGGGGCCTGATAGCCGCCGCAGACCGAGTTGATCGTCAGCGTCGTGCTGTAGCAAAGGCTGACGATACCGGTGTTTCTGTAACCGTCTTTGACGTCGTTCGAAATCTTGCTGAACTGGTAGCCGAATTTGAAGTCGTGCTTGCCGAGGAAGTTGCTCAGCGTGTAGCTGACGTCGGCGTCAATCGTGCTTCTCGTCGAAACGTCTTTGGTGATCGTAAAGTTGTTGGTGTTGGTCTGGAAACCGGTCACGCAGCCGGCCGAGGCGGCCAACGCGGCCGCGACGCTGCGGCAGCGGATGCGCGGCGAATCCGGAATGAAGTACGAACCGAGTTTTTCGTTGAGGAAGCCTCTCGAATAGCGAATGCCGACGATCGTCTTGCTGTTCGCGATCCAGGTCGCTTCCGTTTTCAGGTTGTTCGAGTTCTGACGTCCGCCCTGTCTGGCAGCGAGATCCGCACCGACGAGGTAGCCGAGGCTGCCGCCGAAGTTGGCGAAGCCGGGCGTGCCGAGAACGGTCGTGCCGCCCAGCAGCAGGCCTTTCTGCACGATCGGGTTCCAGGTGTAGCTGGCCGACAGGCGGAGGCTCTGCGTCGGCGACGCGTCGAGCTTGAACATCGCGTATTCGTTGGTCTGCTTCGCGTCGGCCGTCTGAATCGGGTTGACGTTGCGGACGATGTCCGGAAGGGTCGTCGCGAAATCGCCCGAGTTGATCAGGCGGCGCGCATTCGGCGTGGTGGTGCTCGGGAAACCGGTCATATAGGTGGTCGTTCTCGTCACCTGGAAGATCTGCGGGCTGTAGATCGCGTAGAACCAGAGTTTGTCCTTGACGATCGGGCCGCCGAGCGACGCCGTCGGGAAGACGTTCGTGCCGCTGTCGCGTTTCTGTCCGAAGTATTCGACGTACTGACCCGAGTTGACGAACTGGTTACCGACACCGCCGACGGTCGTCGTCGAACCGGTGAAGCTGTTCGCGAGCACCGGACGCGGACCGGCGTTCAGTTTCTGGCTCTGGAAGGCCATCTGGAATTCGCCGCGGAAATCGTTGGTTCCGCTCTTGGTCACAACGCTGATCACGCCGCCCGTCGCGCCGCCGAATTCGGCTTCGAAGCCCGACGATTTGACCTGCACTTCCTGAACCGCCTGGTACGGGATGTCGTTGTTCGAGTTGAGGGCGCCCGTTCTGAAGTTGCCGACTTCCTGGCCGTCAACCATAAACGAGTTTTCCGCGCCCGAACCGCCGTTGATTTGGAAACCGCCCGCGAGGCCTTCCGCACGGGTCGAAACTTCCGTTCTCAGCAAGCTCGAGAAGGTCGTTCCTTTCGGCAGTTTTTCGATCTGCTGGGAAGTAATGTTGGTCTGGGCCTTGGCTTCGGTCGTGTCGATGACCGTGTTGTCGGCGACAACGTCAACCGTGCTGATCTGGCTTTTAACGACGAGATTGAAATCGAGGGTCGTCGCGTTACCGATCGTGACGGTCACTTCCTGAGGCGCCGCACCGAGGTCTTTCGTGCTGGCGGTCACAATGTAGACGCCCGGAGGAAGTTGTTGAGCAACATATCTTCCTTCGTTGTCAGACGTCACATTACGCGTCAGACCGACAGTTTTTCCTTTAATTTCTACGTTCGCACCCGGAACCAAGGCCTGCTGCGAGTCCTTGACGGTTCCTTCGATCGAACCTCTCGTTTCTTGCCCGAACACGATTCCGGCAAAAGCCAGAACCAATGTCAGAGCGAAGACCGATAAATTAAATTTTCTGTTCATTCTATCACTCCTATAAATCTTGATTTTTAGTTTACTTGTCTTAGTTCCAAAAGACTTGGTTTTGTTGCTTGCAATTTAAGAGCCACATCCGGCAAAGCCTTTTGGCATACCCTAAACACTTAATTTGCAACAATATGCAAGTATTTATGCATTTTTTATGCATCCGATTTCTTACAAAATATTCAATCAATTTCCAATAATATGAATTATTTCGATTTCGGATTTCGGATTTCGGATTTCGGATTGGTCCGAGTTTGAGTATTTAATGGTTACGTCGATATTCTCCCAATCGAAAAAAAACAAATCCGAAATCCGAAATCCGAAATCCGAAATCGGCATATTCCGAAATCGAAATGTTATGATTATTCCTAAATAACGGAAAACGGAAACGTTCGCCTCCGAACCAATCCGAAATCCGAATTCCGAATTCCGAAATCGCAACGGGGGTTTTGTTTTGGCGGAAAAGATTTACCGCGACTCGGTTCACAACATCATCCGGCTGAATACCGAAACGGCCGACGGGCGGCTGCTCGTGCGGCTCATCGACACGGCCGAATTTCAGCGGCTGCGGCGCATCCGCCAGCTCGGCCTCGCGCATTTCGCCTATCAATCGGCCGAACATTCGCGCTTTACGCACTCGCTCGGCGCGCTCCATCTGGCGACGCGGACGCTCGCCAAGCTTGAGCTCGGCCACCGGCTCGCCGCCGAGCATAAAACCGCCGTCCGCGCCGCCGCGCTCCTGCACGACATCGGCCACGGCCCGTTCTCGCACGTCATCGAGACGATCTTCGGTTTTCATCACGAGGATTTCACGATCGAAGCGGTACTGAGCCCCGAAACCGAAGTCGGCCGCGTGCTCCGCGAATTCTCGCCGGCGCTCGCCGAAGACGTCGCGGCGATCGTCCGCGGCGATTTCCGGCCGGCCGCGCTCGCCCAGCTCGTCTCGTCGCAGCTCGACGTCGACCGGATGGACTACCTGCTCCGCGACAGCCTGATGTCGGGCGCGAAATACGGCATCTACGATCTCGAATGGGTCATCAAATCGCTCGAGATCGACGAGGAAAACGACCGGCTCTACGTCGCCGCGCGCGGCATTTACGCCGTCGAGGATTATCTGCAGGCCCGTTATTATATGTTCCGGCAGGTCTATTTTCACCGCACGCTCCGCTCGGCCGAAGCCGTCCTGCGCTCGCTCGTGCGGCGCGCGCTCGAACTCTTTCAAAGCGGCGAACAGGTCTGGTTCGCCGCCCGCACGCCGTTCGAAAAGATCCTCAGCGGCGAAAAGCTGACGCTCGGCGAGCATCTGCAGATCGACGACACCGACGTCCTTTTTCACATCAAGCAATGGGCGAATTCCGACGACCGGCTGCTCGCCGATCTCGCCGGACGCTTTCTGAACCGGCGGCTCTTCAAGGCCTTCGACCTCGATATGCCCGAAGCGGAGCGCGCCGATTTTCTCGACCGGGCCCGCCGGCTCGTCGAGAACGCCGGCTTCGACCCGGCCTATTATTTCATCGAGGACCGCGCCGGCGACGTGCCTTATTATTTCTACACGAAGGACGCGACCGAGCCGAAAAAGCTGATCTACGTCGAAGACGGTTATTCGCGCCCCGCGATCCGCGAAATCTCCGAGATCAGCGCGGCGGTGCGCGGCCTTCAGAAAGGCTACCAGATCTACCGCGTCTGCTTCCCGCCCGAGCTCCGCGAAGAAATCGCCGGGCTCTACCACAGATGATTGCGGATTGCGGATTGCGGATTTCGGATTGGTCTGAGCTGGGATATATTTTGTTAAAAGCTGATGATTCTGTTCTCGAAAAAAAATAAATCCGAAATCCGCAATCCGAAATCCGCAATCGAAATGATCCGGCATCCGATATCCCACATCGTTCTGCTTTTCCTTTTTTTCCTGCCGGCGGCGGGACAGCGGATCGCGGTTTTGACGCCGGAGAAAAACGACGCGAGCGGGCGGTTCGCCGAGAAGCTGGCCGCGTCGCTGGCGGCGAAATTCAGAGTGCTCGACGCGGCGCTCGGCGAGGCGGCCTTTGCCGCGGTCGCGCCCGAAACGCCCTTCAACCTGACGACCGAAGAGGCGCGCAGTCTCGGGGCGGCGATCGGCGGCGACGGCTTTCTGCTCGTCCGCGCCGCGATTCAGCCGCGCAACTCGTTCGAAAAAAAGGAATATTTCGAAGCCTACGCGGTCGTCTGCGCGGTCAGCACGCGGACCGGCCGGCTCGTCTTCTGGAAGCTCGCATCGTTTAACGCCGACCGCCGCGACGCGGCCGAAAAGCTGCTGCTGGAAGCCGTTCCCGCTCTCGCCGGCGAGCTCGCCGAAAAACTGCCCGCCGTCTTCAAACGGGAAACGGTCGAGAACAAGCCCGTCCTCGACGAGATTCCCGACCCGGATTCGCCCGCCGCGAAAAATTTCCGGACGCCGCTTCCCTACCGGCGAATCAGCCCGCCCTACACGGCGACCGCCAATCTCTACCGCGTCGCGGCGACCGTCGACATCGAGGTCGATTTCGACGAGACCGGCCGCGTCACGCGCACCGAGATCGTCCGCTGGGCCGGCTTCGGCCTCGACGAAGCCGTCGAAGAGACCGTCCGCCGGATGAACTGGCGTCCCGCCGTCCGCGACGGCCGGCCGCTCCCGGTTCGCGTCCTTCTGCGCTATAATTTTAAAAAGCTCGAATAAAAGCGGAGCGCCGGCGTCCCGGCCGGCAATGCGTTTGACAAAACGCAAACAGCGTTTCATTTTCAAAGAGATTATGAGAAATGAAACGTGTTGACGCCGCCTGCGCGACGTTGGCCGTCAGGATGACAGCGCTCCGGGCCGACATTGGAATAAACTGCCGGCCGCCCGGAATTAAGAGCGCGAAAGAAGTTTTATAAAACTATGCCAACCATTCAATCGCCAGCGTTTATCCTGTCCGGGCCGACGGCTTCCGGCGGCGGTCCGGCGCCGCGGAACCAGTGTCGCGAGGGCCGCTACACGGCTCGTTTCGCGCAGACCGCCGAAGAGCTCGACGAGGTTTTGCGGCTCCGGTTCGAGGTCTTCAATCTCGAACTCAACGAGGGCCTCGAAGCGTCCTACATCAACGGCCGCGACGAGGACGAGTTCGACCAGACCTGTCATCACCTGATCGTCGTCGAAAACGAGACCGGCCGGATCGTCGGAACGTACCGGCTGCGGACGATGGAAACCGCCGGCAGCGCGTTCGGCTTTTACTCGGCGGGCGAATTCGCGGTCGAGAGCCTGCCCTACGAGGTTCTGTCCGAATCGATCGAGATCGGCCGCGCCTGCATCGCCCGCGAACACCGCAATTCGCGCGTGTTGTTCCTGCTCTGGAAGGGGCTCGCGATGTATCTGACCGAACGCCGCAAACGCTATCTTTTCGGCTGCTGCTCGCTGCCGTCGCAGGACTGCGCCGACGGCGCGCGCGCCTATCGCCGGCTCGTCCGCGACGAACGCCTCCACGAAAGCCTCCGCGTCGCGCCGCGCCCCGAATATCTCTGCCCGGCCGAAGACTTCCCGGCCGCCGACGGCCCGATCGAGCTGCCGATGCTCTTCGAGATCTACCTGCGGCTCGGCGCGAAAATCTGCGGGGCGCCGGCGATCGACCGCCGGTTCAAAACGATCGACTTTTTCGTCGTCGTCGACGCCCGCGGCATTCCCGACCGCTACGCAAAGATGTTTTTCGGCCGGTAGAAAACCGTGTAAATTTAATATCCTGATAGTTTGATCTTTGACCTTTGAAAAAAAATCAAAGACCAAAGACCAAAGACCAAAGATCAGGAAACTTTTCTACCTCAACACAGTTAACTGTCTGTCCTATTTCGAGCAATCCGACAATCATTACCGTTAAAAGTAATTTGAAGACAGTCCGTCCGATGTCCTTCACGCTGAAAATTAAATCTGAAAACTCGTGACTGGAGCGCGGGCATCCCTGCCTGCCTGAGCGCGACAGCGCGAACAAGCTTTTCATCATCGAGCAGCTTCGAGGATTTGAAACGTTTCGACACCGCTTACGCGGCGTGGCCGGCAAGGATGCCCGCGCTCCAGTCAGCAATTTTCCGGTTTCCTTTAACCGCCAATCCTTTTAACAGTAATGATCCGAAATCCGAAATCGCTACCCGCTTGGATGGCGACTAATAATCCGTTTTGGTTTATACCTGTTTACGAGACCGCCAAATGTCGGCATTTATTTCGTTCTGAAGCTGGGTTTTATGAGATTTCCAAAGACGACCGCCGCGCTGATTTTCGGGATTATGGCTTCGCTGTTCGGATGTTCCGACCCGACCGACCGCCTCGAGCCGGTCGCGCGGAAGATCCGGGACGGCGAGCTCAAACCGGATTCGGAAGGCGTTATCCGGGTCCCGAAAGAGCTCGCAGCCGATCTTCAGACCGGCGAGATCTATTTCGAACGAAGAGCCGACGGCCTGACGCTGATCCTCTTTCCGACCTGGCGCGGGCGCGGGCGCGACGTCGAGGGCTATCTCTACTGCAGCCGCGAGCTGCGGGCGGCGGATTTTTACGCGATCGACTGGGGCGCGGGCGGCGTCCGCCAGCATCTCGACGTCGGGCCGGTCAAACTGCTCGAAGTCGAACCGCGGCGGCCGCACTGGTACCGGGCGGCGCGGCGTTTGGATTGACGAAAAGTGAGGTGAAAATGCGATTTATCAAGTTGTTTTTATTGATTTCGATCTTTTCGGCGGCGGCGGCGGCGCAGCCGAAAAAGATTTATCTCCCGTTCACGAAAAATCTTCCGAAGATCGATAAAGTCAGGATTTACGAGCTTTATCAGGCCGATCTCGAAGGGATGGACCGGACGCGAAACGGCGAAATACTGGCCGAAGTCACGCTCCGCGCCGCCCCGGCGCGAAAAGTCGCCGCCGTCTGGCGAAAGCTCGAATACCGGCCCGGCCTTTCGGCCTGTCACGAGCCGCATTATTCGGTCGAATTTTACGCGCGCGGCCGTTTGATCGTGCGGGCGAGCGTCTGCTGGGCCTGCGACAACATCTTTTTTTCCGTGCCGCGGCTCTTCAAACAAGTAGATTACGAGCACAACACGCAGAATTTCCTGGCCGACGGGAAATACGGCCAGCGGCTCGCGGAAATCTTCAAAGCGGCCTTCGCGTCGAAACCGGAAAAGCAGTCGAAAAGCCCGCGCTTCGGGCTCTACGTTCTCGGCGACTTTTCCCGAAACCTCGGCGAAGCGACCGGAACGGTTCTCGAAAAACTGGAAAAAGCCTACCGCGAAGAAACGCCGGCGGCGGTTATTTCGGTGTCGGAGATCGAGTCCGTCGGATGGAAAAACACGATGGGGCTGCTCGATCCGATTTTTACGCTGACCCCGCAAGCCTCGAAAAAACTGCCGGACTTAAACGGGAAAGGCTATGCGATCGTTTTCGACGGCGAGATCGTTTTCCGGGGCGTGATCGTCGAAGATCCGGCCGCCCAAACGCCGTCGCTGCCGCGGATCGTCCCGCGTTCGAAGAACGGAAAGCTGATCCTCGCGTCCGCGCCGCTGCTCGCCGAACGGACTTCGGAATACGAGGCGAAGATCGGGAAGCTGCGAAGATATTTTCGAGGCTTGAAGAAAAACCGGTAATCGAACGATCCGGCGACTTTTATTACGAATAGCTCTGGGCGCTGCGCGAAAATTTACTTTATAACACAAAGTGCTTGACAAACAAAACGACTTGGTGAGAATATTGAAATCGAACCGGCGAAGTTCCGTCGGCCGGAGTTCGGCAAACGGATAATAATCGTCGAGAAATTTTTATGCTCAAACAAAACAAACGACTCATCGGCATCCTCCTCACGGTCACGATTCTGCTCTGCATCCCGCTGATCGCGATGCGGTTCACCGGCGAGGTAAACTGGTCGCCGTTCGACTTTCTCGTCGCCGGCGTCCTGCTTTACGGCACCGGCCTGCTCTGCGAATTCGTCCTCAGAATGATCCGAAAACCCGCCTACCGGCTCGCGCTCTGCGCCGTTATTTTGGCCGGGCTCTTCGTCGTCTGGGCGGAGCTGGCCGTCGGCCTGATCGGCACGCGGTTCGCCGGTCACTAGACGAAAAGCGCGCTCCTTTCGGGGAAAAATCACGGCCAACGAACGGTTCTTCAACCGGCGGGCGGCACGTTTCGACCGGCGCAAGGTTTACGCGTTTCGCCGTCTCGCGTTAAAATAAGGGCAGGATGAGAAATATTCGCGCCGCCTTTCGATTTTCGTTATTTTTTGTCTCGACCATCGCGGTCTACGCGCTCTGGTTCGTCGCGCGGTTCGTCATTCCCAACAAGCAATACTGGCGGCAGGTCATCTTTCAGATGTGGTCGGACGCCTTCGTGCGGATCTCGCGGATGAAGGTCGAAACGATCGGGCCCGTGCCGAAAGCGCCGTTTTTTCTCGTCTGCAATCATCTGAGCTACGCCGACATCCCGGCGCTCCGGCACGTCGTCGAGGGCGTTTTCGTCGCCAAGGGCGAGATCCGCAACTGGTTTCTCGCCGGGCGGATGGTCGGCGATATGGGCAACATCTTCATCGACCGGCAGAACCACCGCGACATCCCGCGCGCCGGCCGCGAGATCATCGAAAAGCTCGATGAGGGCGAGGGCGTCATCATTTTCCCCGAAGGCACGAGCACCAAGGGTGAAGAGGTTCTGCCGTTCAACTCGTCGTTCCTCGAATTCGCCGCCCGCACCGATCTCCCGGTTTCCTACTGTTCGATCACTTATCAAACGCCGATCGGCGAAATCCCGGCGAGCGAGGCCGTCTGCTGGTGGGACGACACGGTTTTCATCAACCATATGTTCCGCTACTTCAGCGTCAGCGAATACAAGGCGATCATCAACTTCGGCGACGAGCCGGTCGCCAATCCGAATCGCAAAAAGCTCGCCCGAGAGCTCCACGACAAGGTCGTCGAAAAATTCATTCCCGTCATTTAACCCCGCGTTTTCGATTGCCTTTTCGCGGCCGTTTTGAAACAATGCTGTCTATCCGCGCGTAACAGAACGGAGAAGAGATCATTCCAAAATTTTTAGGAGAAAAATCAGTTTCGACCCCGCTCGAGCGACCGTTTCGTTTTGCCGACGAAAAACCGGCCGCCGGCGCGGGCGTTTCGGAACATCGGGAAACACTATGCGCAAATTTTATTTTCGTTCGATGACCGCGCTCGTCGTGCTGCTGTCGCTGACGGCGGCGGCGATGGCGCAAAGCAAAGCTTTCGACACGAGCCGGATGGATACGTCGGTCGACGCCTGCACCGACTTTTTCCAGTACGCCAACGGCACGTGGCTCAAAAACACCGAGATTCCCGCCGCTTTTCCGCGCTGGGGAACATTCAACATTCTGGCCGACAACAACCAGTCGATCCTCAAGGATATTCTCGAAAAGGCCTCGAAAACAAAGGCCGCGCCGGGCAGCGACACGCAGATGATCGGCGATCTTTACGCCTCGTGTATGGACGAAGCGGCGATCGAGAAGGCCGACGCGACGCCGCTCGCCGCGTCGTTCAAACAGATCGAGGCGATCAAGGGCGTCAACGAGCTGCCGGCGGCGATCGGCGCGTTTCATTCGCGCGGCGTCCAGATGTTTTTCGGCTTCGGCGCCGGCGCCGACCAGAAAAACAGCACGATGAACATCGCCAACGCCAGCCAGGGCGGTCTGAGTATGCCGAACCGCGATTATTACGATCAGGAAAAGACGAAAAAGGTGCGTGACGCGTTCGTTCCGTACGTGACGAATATGTTCAAGCTGCTCGGCGACGCGCCCGACAAGGCGGCCGCCAACGCCGCGACCGTGATGGCGATCCAGAGCCGGCTCGCCAAAGCGTCGAAGCGGCCCGACGAGTTTCGCAACCCGGAAGCGAGCTACAACAAAAAGCCGCTCGCCGAGGTCGCGCAGCTGACGCCCGATTTTTCGTGGGAAGCCTATATGAAGGCCCGCAACACGCCGGCCGTCACCGAGATCAACATCGGGCAGCCCGATTTCTTCAAGGAATTCGACAACGTGCTCAAGGAAACGCCGCTCGCGGATTTGAAGACCTATATGCGTTTTATGGTCGTCAACGCGGCCGCCCCGCGGCTCTCGAAGCGATTCGTCGACGAGAACTTCGACTTTTACAACCGGACGATGTCGGGCACGAAGGAACAGCAGCCGCGCTGGAAGCGCTGCGTCGGCGTCGTCGACAACACGCTCGGCGAAGCGCTCGGAATGGAATACGTGAAGGTCGCCTTCAAGCCGGAAACGAAAAAACGCGCCGACGAAATGATCGACCAGATCTTCAAAGCGTTCGGCCAGCGCCTCGAAAAGCTCGAATGGATGAGCCCCGCGACCAAGGAACAGGCCGCCCGCAAGCTCAACGCCTTCAAGCGGAAGATCGGCTACCCGGACAAGCTGCGCGGCTACGCGGGCCTGAAGATCAGCCGCAAATCGTATTTCGACAACGCGTCGAATGCGTCGGTGTTTCTGATCAACCGCAATCTGCAGGACGCCGGCAAGCCGGTCGACAGGACGCGCTGGGGATTTACGACGCCGACCATCAACGCTTCGTATAATTCTTCGAACAACGACATCACGTTTCCGGCCGGCATCCTGCAGCCGCCATTTTTCAGCTTCACCGCCGACGACGCGATCAACTACGGCGGCATCGGCGGCGTCATCGGTCACGAAATCTCGCACGGTTTCGACGACCGCGGCAGCCGCTTCGACGCCGAAGGCAACCTGAAGATGTGGTGGACGCCCGAAGACCGCAAGAAATTCGAGGACCGCGCCGCCTGCGTCATCGACCAGTTCGGCAAATACGAGGTCCAGCCCGGCGTCTTCATCAACGGCAAGCTGACTTTGGGCGAAAACATCGGCGATCTCGGCGGTCTCGAAGTCGCCTTCACGGCCTTCGAAAACTCGCTTCAGGGCAAACCGCGTCCGGCGAACATCGACGGCTTTACGCCCGAGCAGCGATTCTTCCTCGGCTGGGCGCAGGTCTGGGCGACGAAATCGACGCCGGAGTTCGAGATCCAGCAGGTCACGAACGACTCGCACTCGAACGCCCGCTACCGCGTCAACGGCCCGCTCTCGAATATGACGGAATTCGCGCAGGCCTTCGGCTGCAAACAGAACGCCAAGATGGTCCGCAAGGACATCTGCGAGATCTGGTAAGAGAAAATCGGGGCAGAGGAAAAACCGCGGCTTAAAAGTCAACAAAAATTGACTTTGCGGGTTTGCGCTCGATGCCCGCGGCCGGCGGGCGCCGACGGCTTTACGCCCGAACGGCGTTTCCCTGGAATCCTGATCGATGAAAAATAGAAAGGCATTTCCCGACAGTCGGGAAATGCCTTTCTATTTTTTTCGGAAAGAAGTCTTTTTATTTGAAACGGCGAACGATCGTTTCGGCTTCGTCGTTTGCGCCCTCGAGAATACTGCCGTCGCTCAGACAGTAATTCAAACTAACGTGAGTTCGGCGTAAGGACGGAGCGCCGGCATCTTGCCGGCAAACGGCGCGCAAGCGGCGTAACAGCGTTTCATTTCCCTAAAATCATCTGGGAAATGAAACGCTGTTTGCGTTTTTCAAACGCATTGCCGGCAGGATGCCGGCGCTCCGTCTGGCGTCGATTCTTACGTCGAACTCACGTAAACTATCATCGGTATAGGTGCTCCGGCAGACGGGACAGCGTTTGAATTTCTTTTCCGCCGGACGCGGGACGGCAATCGCGGGATTTTGGCGATCGACCGGTTTCTGCTCGTTTTTGGGCCTTGAAAGGCGGATTAGAACCACCAGTAAAACGCTGCCCAACGCCAATGCGACCACGAATACGAGCAGAATTATAAGATACATAGCCCATCAGTCTATCACAAAATAAAAGGCGAGGTTGACCCTCGCCTTTTTCAATCGTTTTCGACTTTTCGGATTAAAAATCGTCGTCGTCGAAATCGTCCGTCATCTCTTCGGTCTCGAAGACGCCTTCGGTTTCGAGATCGATTTCTTCCTCGTCGTAATCCTCGATGTCGTCGAGATCCGATTCGAAGTCCTCGGACTCGACGCCCGGCACGTTCATCGGCAGATCGAGGCCGCCGGTGACGAGCGGGAATTCGTCATCGTACTCGTCGACGACCTTCTGGTTCATCGTCGGATCGTATTCGACCTTGACGTTGCGGTAGTATTTCATACCCGTGCCGGCCGGGATCAGACGTCCCATAATGACGTTTTCCTTGAGACCGCGCAGATAGTCGATGCGGCCCGAGATCGCCGCTTCGGTCAGCACGCGGGTCGTTTCCTGGAACGAGGCCGCCGAGATGAACGAATCGGTCGAGAGCGAGGCCTTCGTGATGCCGAGCAGGAGCGGCTCGGCGCTCGCGGGCTGGCCGTCGTTGTCGCGCACGCGGCGGTTTTCGTCCTCGTAGCGGAAGCGGTCGACCTGTTCTTCCAAGAGGAAGTCGGTGTCGCCGACGTCCTTGATCTTGACCCAGCGGAGCATCTGGCGAACGATCACCTCGATGTGCTTGTCGTTGATGTGCACGCCCTGCAACCGGTAGACCT
>JAFDVJ010000139.1 GCA_018269075.1 Acidobacteriota bacterium | reverse complement strand
TCTTTAATTTGGCGAAGGTATTGGAAGAAACGATGAGAAAATTTTTATTTTTGACGGCGACCGGTCTGTTTTTACTGATGACGGGCTGCAATTACACCGGAAAACCGGTCGATTTCGCGAGCACCTGCAACCGGGAAAACGACGATCAGTATGTCGAGGTGGTCGGCTATTTCAACAATAACGGCAGCGCGATGTGTTCGACGAGCAGCGGCGGCCCGATGCGCTGCCCGATCGATTTCAGGGAATCGCCGACCTCGGACAAGACGCCGATTCGCGCCTACATCGACAAGGGCAGCGGCGCGAGCTCGATCGACGCCGAGAAAAATCAGCCGCTCAAGATCCGCGACAACAAGGGCGAAACGGTCGAAAATTCGCAGAAGGTCAAGATCGTCGCCGACGTCGACGTCCTCGACGACGCGTCGCGGGTCGGCGACACCAAATCCGCCGGCTGCTACCTGACGGTCAGAAAGATCGAGAAAGTCCAATAATCAGTTTTGGAAGTTTGGGAAGTTCGGGAAGAGAGATTTTTTTTCTTCCTTAACTTCCTAAACTTCCAAAACTTCCAAAACTCCTCTACACTCAGACTGTTATGCGATGCGATTGGGCGAAGAACGAACTCTCGGTTCACTATCACGACACGGAATGGGGCGTGCCGCTCCACGACGACCGGAAGCTGTTCGAGTTTCTGATCCTCGAAGGCGCGCAGGCCGGGCTCTCGTGGGACACGATCCTCCGCAAACGCGACCATTACCGCGCCGCTTTCGACGGTTTCGACGCCGCCCGGATCGCGCTCTACGACGAGCTGAAATGCGCCGAGCTGCTCCGCAACGAAGGCATCATCCGCAATCCCCTGAAGATCGGTTCGGCCGTCGGCAACGCGCGGGCCTATTTGAAGGTCAGGGAGGAATTCGGGACGTTCGACGCCTACGTCTGGAGCTTCGTCGACGGGAAACCGCTCAGAAACGCGTGGGAAACCAGCAAACAGGTGCCGGCGACGACCGACGTTTCCGACCGCTTCAGCAAAGATCTCAAAAAACGCGGCTTCAACTTCGTCGGCTCGACGATCGTTTACGCGTTTATGCAGGCGACCGGGATGGTCAACGATCATCTCGTCTCGTGTTTCCGCTATAATGAAGTTTAAGAGAGATGGAATGCGACTGTCATAGTTACGAAGATATCGAGCTTTACCGCGAATCGATCGACAAGCGGATCAGAAAGACCGGCCATATCAAGACTCACCTCGAACAGCTCGCGGTCTTTCCGGACCGGAGCTGCACGCTCTGGAAATGTCCGGTCTGCGGGCAGTTGTGGCAGAGCAGCCACGCCTGGAAATGGGGCGAACGCGAATATTTCTACAAGGTTCCCGCGATCACGGTCGCGGAATGGCTCGACGATCATTTCGTCAAGCCGGACGAGCTGCTCAACTACGGCTCGCTGCTCGCGCATATCTCGTTCGTCGAGATCGATCAGAAATGCCGGAAATGCGGCCGCAACGCGATCGAATACAGCGTCTTCTGCAAAAAACACCATCTCGAATCGATGCAGAAAACCCACGCCTTTCCGGAGTTTCCGAAAGGCCGGATCTTCGATTTTCACCAGCATTACGACGAGGGGGAAAGCGAGAATTGAGGGCGATTTCGGATTTCGGATTTCGGATTTCGGATTTTTCGAGGCGGAAGATTAAGTTTGACATATTGCCGAAAAAGGTCGGAAAGGCTGGAGATAAAAAGGATGAATTACCCGATCACGCCCGCGGTCCGCGTGTTGCGCGATATTTAAACGGATGACGAGTTTACTTGCGGAATTCACAAATTTGACGGAAGTCTTAAACCGGCAGGAAATCGATTACGCAATTTGCGGCGGCTGGGCGATGGCAATTCACGGACTGCCGCGCGCAACGATCGACATCGATTTGCTGGTTTTAGCCGAAGACCTCGAAAAAGTCTGGCAGACGGCGCAAAGTTTCGGTTACGATGTCGAAGGAATGCCGCTTCATTTTCACGACGGATTGATCGAAATCCGGCGCATTTCCAAACTCGATAAGGAATCGAAAAGGCTTTTTACGATTGATTTTTTGTTGGTAACCGAAGGCTTGAAGGATGTTTGGGAAGAACGCGAGTTGATTGAATGGGAAGACGGGCGAACCTGGACGGTATCGCGGCCCGGATTGATAAAATTAAAGACGATCAGCGGGCGTGATCAGGATTTGATCGATATAAAAAAACTTGGCGAGGCGGAAGATGAAGGTTGATATGTCGCCGAAAGCGGTCAGGGAAAGACTGCTGTTAATGGACGAACTGTGGCTTTTGAGCGTCAAATTGATGAATTCGAAAAAGGTCGGAAAGGCTGGAGATAAAAAAGATGAATTACCCGATCACGCCCGCGGTTCGCGTGCTGCGCGAGAAAAAAGCCGAGTTTGAGCCGTTTGTCTTCGATTATGTCGAAAAGGGCGGCACGCGGCATTCGGCCGACGTGCTCGGCGTCGACGAGCACGCGGTCGTCAAGACTTTGATCTTCGAGACGAACGAGAAAAAGCCCCTGATCGTGCTGATGCACGGCGACCGGCAGGTTTCGACGAAAACGCTCGCGCGGCTTTTGGGCGTCAAGACGGTTGCGCCGGCGACGCCCGAAACAGCGAATAAATTAACGGGTTATCTGGTCGGCGGGACGTCGCCGTTCGGCGTCCGGACGAAGATGCCGGTCTACGCCGAACGAACGATTTTCGAGCTCGATAAAATTTACATCAACGGCGGCAAACGCGGCTTTCTGGTCGCGCTCGCGCCGGTTATCCTGCAAAATATTTTAGCGCCGGTCGAGGTCGAAGTCGGCATCGAAGATTGACGAAGAAAGAGCTTCGCGCAGTTTCCGGGAACGCACGAAGCGCTCAAAAACAGGGCCGAACGGTCCGCGCCCGGAAAGAAAAAATCAAAGAATAAAATGCCCGACAAAGTTTTCGCCTTCACGCATTGGGCCTGCTTCGACTGCCGCAAAAGCTTTGCGAAAGAACCCGTCGCCCGCGGCTCAGCGGCGCGCAAATGTCCTGAATGCGCGCGTTCGATGATCGATATGGGCCCGTATTTCGAACCGCCGCGCCGGTTGAATAAAAAACGCTGGAACGTGATGAAGCTGCTTGTCGACAACGGCTACCGGTTCCGGTCCGAAGGCAGCAGGTCATATATCGACACGTTCATCCTGCAAGTAGAAAATCCGCGTCTGGCGGACGTCGAGGAAAGAATCCGCGCCGATCTTGCGCTGCGAAGCCGAAGACGACGGGCTTTTATCGACGGCTCGAAAAATAAGCGAAAATAATTGGCAAAAATCGGGCGATTTGTGTATATTATCAAAATGAATGAACATTCACTCATTTTTTAGGCAGGAGCAAATCAGGCGCAGAGTATTATAATAGAAGCGGTCCGAAAAGGCCTGGAGATGATAAGGTAATAGGTGAAAAATTATGCAAGTAACGATTGATTTACCTGAAAACCTGGCGGCGAATCTGCAATCGCATAAGGGAAAGTTGTCGAGGATTTTTGAGCTCGGTCTGCGGGAATACGAAGCCAGCTTGTCGCTCGGATACAAAAGCGTCGCCGATATTTTGGAATTTTTGGCCGGCTTGCCCGCGCCGGATGAAATTCTGGCTTTGCGTCCGTCGGCGGAAATGCAGGGAAAAATCGATGAACTGCTCGAAAAGAACCGGCGCGGAGATTTAAGCGAAGCGGAAGAACAGATCTGGGCGAGTTATGAATACGTCGAGCATCTCGTTCGCATCGCCAAGACGAAAGCCAAAAAACAGTTGGGAAGATGAGCGTCACTTACATTTCAACCGTACTCAGAAATTCGGTTTATGAACGCGCTCAGGGTCTTTGCGAATATTGTCTGATCGATGAGGAAATCAGTTTTGCGAAACATCAAATCGACCACGTAATCGCGGAAAAACACGGCGGCGAAACGGTCGAAGAAAACCTGGCTCTATCGTGCGCGATCTGCAACAAACATAAAGGCAGCGACATCGCGTCGATTGACGGCGAAACCGGCGCGATCGTGCCGCTTTTCAATCCGCGAACGGCCGTTTGGGGCGAGCATTTCGTAATCGAAAACGGAACTTTTATCGGCTTGACGCCGAACGCGAGAGCGACGATCCGGCTTTTGCAGATCAATAGTTCGGCGAGAATTGAAGAACGAAAGCTTTGGAACGTCAAATAAATTCAAATTGCATTTTGCAGATGAAAAATCCGCGCATCAAACATTTGATTGAGAAAATGAAATTGGAAAAGCAAAGAGGGGCAATTATTAAGTGTAATGCAAAAACAATGGAAATGGTTTGAAAGCTGGCTTGCAGAAAATGTTCCTGAAGTTATTTATGACTTAAATGACGGTTGTAGTTTGGAACAACTTATAGAAGTCGAAAATGAAACAGGCATACCATTACCGCAATCATTCAAAGATTTCTATTTAATTCATAACGGTCAAGTAGACGAAGATTTTTTTGGATTGTTTTACGGAGTTTCGCTGCTTCCATTAAACAAAATTCTTGAAGAAATGCGCGCGTGGAACGGAATAATTGATGAAGAAGGCGAAGTCGGAATGAAAGAGGGTTTTGATGATTTTCAAACATCTTTTATGCCTAATAAATTAAAAGCGAAATACGCCAGCAAAAGATGGCTCCCTTTTGCGATCATATCCGATAACTGTTATTTAGGATTAGATTTTGAGCCGGAAATTGATGGAATAGGCGGACAAGTTATCAATTTTGGTCGTGAGGAAGAACAAAAAGCAGTGTTGGCAAGTTCTTTTGAAGAATTTATTGACTGGTATATTCGAGAACTTGAGCGGGGCAATTACTTAATACATTCAGAAAATGGAAATAAGCAATTCATTCCCAAAGAATATAAAGAACGATTTTTTAGGGGCTACAACTATCTTTCAGGGCCTGTAGCTTTAAGATTTATTAGTTTAACGGATGAAGCAAAATTAAAGGAAGCGTTAGAAAAATTATGAAAGAAGCAGTTATCGTATCGGCAGTGAGAACGGCGGTCGGCAAAGCGCCGAAGGGGACATTGAAATACACGCGGCCCGACGATCTCGGCGCGGCGGCGATTCGCGAGGCGGTCGCGCGCGTCGAAGGGCTCGACGTGAACGAGATCGAGGACGTCATTATGGGCTGTGCGTTTCCCGAGGCCGAGCAGGGAATGAACGTCGCGCGGACGGCGGCGATCGAGGCCGGTCTGCCGGTCGAGGTTTCGGCGATGACCGTCAACCGCTACTGTTCGTCGGGGCTCCAGACGATCGCGCTCGCCGCCGACCGGATCAAAACCGGCGGCGCGGAAGTGATCGTCGCGGGCGGTCTCGAAACGATGTCGATGATCCCGATGGGCGGCAATGTCGTCCGGCCGAACCCGAAGATCGTCGACAATTACCCGGATTATTACCTGAATATGGGCCTGACGGCCGAAAATCTGGCGCGCCGGTACGAGATCACGCGCGAGCAGGCCGACGAGTTCTCGCTCGGCTCGCATCAAAAAGCGGCGGCCGCGATTCTCGCCGGAAAGTTTAAGGACGAGATCGTGCCGTTCAACGTGCTCGTCGACGAGCTCGACGAAAAAGGCCGCGTGCGGCGCAAAGAAGTCGTCTTCGACACCGACGAGGGCGTCCGCTACGACGCGACGATCGAGGGCTTTGCCAAGCTCCGGCCGGTCTTTCACGCGAAGGGCACGGTGACGGCCGGCAACTCGTCGCAGATGTCGGACGGCGCGGCCGCCGCGGTCGTGATGTCGCTCGAAAAAGCCGAAGCGCTCGGGCTCAAACCGCTCGCGCGGCTCGTCGCGTACGCGACGGCCGGCTGTCTGCCCGAGGAAATGGGCATCGGGCCGGTTTACGCGATCCCGAAAGCCCTGAAGATGGCCGGTCTGACGCTCGACCAGATCGACGTCATCGAGCTCAACGAGGCGTTTGCCGCGCAGGGCCTGTCGGTGATGAAGGTTTTGGAGATGAACCCGGCGAAGACCAACGTCAACGGCGGCGCGGTCGCTTTGGGTCATCCTTTGGGCTGCACCGGCGCGAAGCTGACGGCGACGCTCCTGCAGGAACTCAAGCGCAGCGGCGGCCGTTACGGCATGGTCACGATGTGCGTCGGCGGCGGAATGGGCGCGGCCGGCATTTTCGAGCGGCTCGATTAGCCGGAATTTTTAACGCGAAGGCGCGAAGGCGCGAAGCCGCGAAGGGTTTTATAAAATAGCTTTGGCGGGCGATGCTGCAAAGCTGCCGGCCTCGGCGTTTCGCGGCGGAAAACCGATCAAAAAATCTTTGCGCCTTCGCGGCTTCGCGGCTTTGCGTTAAAAGAAATGCGCGGCGGCGCGGAAGATATCTTCCGCGCCGCCGCGCATTTCTTTTTTCCGAACGGCAAAAAAGTCTTTCCCGAACGGTTCAAATCCGATAAAATTTACCGGAGATTCAGGGAGGAAAGATTTTATGAGACTACCGACGGCGAGCGTGATGGACGGTTTCGTCGATCAGCATATCTCGCTGATCTGCGGCTGCGGCTATCACAACGACAACGACAATCACTGCGCGCATTTCGTCTGCCACGTGACGGAACTCAATTTCGGGCTGACCTGTTTCGGGATGAGCGGGCAGGGCAGTCAGGCGACGAGCGCGAACATCCGCGTGCAGGAAGTCTTTCCGCGCTGCCGCCGCGTCGGCCGCTGGGCCGACAAACCGGCCGATCTCCGGAGCGGCTTCATCTTCACGACGCAGACCGGCAACGTCAATCTGACCAATAAAACGATCGCCAACGTTCGCCGCAAACATATCGGCATCTTTATCGAACAGGACGTCTGGCAGTATAAAAACGCTCTCCGTCACGTCATCAAACAGACGCCCGATGAATTCGGCCGCCATTACGCGGGCACCGGCTACGGGATTTTCTACGGCGAATTTCCGCTTTGAGAATTCGGTTTTAACGCGAAGGCGCGAAGGCACAGAGGCGCAAAGGAATTCAGGGTTCGGGCTGCCGGTAACGATCGCCCGCGTTTCTCCGACCGTTTAAATCCCTTGCGCCTTCGCGCCTTTGCGCCTTGGCGTTGAAAAAAACTTCCAAAACTTCGATCAAAACCGCCGAATCTCGAAAATAATCCTTGCTGAATGAACATTCATTCAGTTATAATGTCGTCTAACAAATTCAACCTGTTAACCAACAAAGAGGAAAAAATTATGGATGCACAGATGGAAAGAGATTTTATTAAAGGCGGTGCGTTTTTGATCGAAAACCGCACGGCGGGCGAGATTTTCACGCCCGAGGATTTTACCGAAGAACATCAGATGATCGGCGAGACGGCGCGCGAGTTCATCGACAACGAGGTGCGCCCGGTGATCCCCGATATGGAAAAGCACGACTGGGCGACCGCGCGGCGGCTCGTGCGCGAGGGCGGCGAGCTCGGCCTGTTGGGCGCGAACATTCCCGAGGAATACGGCGGCGCGGCGCTCGATCAGGTTTCGGGCGTGATCATCGCCGAGATGATGGGCCGCGCCGGCGGCTTCGGCACGACCTTCGGCGCGCAGACCTCGATCGGTCTGCTGCCGATCCTTTACTTCGGCTCCGAAGAGCTCAAGGCGAAATGGATTCCGCCGATCGTCGCCGGCGAGCTCGTCACCGCCTACTGTCTGTCCGAAGCCGGTTCGGGCTCGGACGCGCTCGGCGCGAAATGCGTCGCGCGGCTCTCCGAAGACGGCTCGGAATACATCCTCAACGGCGAAAAGATGTGGATCTCGAACGGCGGTTTCGCCGACGTCTTCATCGTCTTCGCGAAAGTCGACGGCGAAAAGCAGAAGTTTTCGGCGTTCGTCGTCGAACGGTCGGAAAACTGCCGGCCCGGCGCGGAAGAGCATAAGATGGGCATCAAATCGTCGTCGACGACGCCGCTCATCCTGGCGGACGCGCGCGTGCCGGTCGGTAACTTGCTCGGCAATGTCGGCGACGGCGCGAAGATCGCCTTCAATATCCTCAACGTCGGCCGCTTCAAGCTCGGCGCGTCGGTCACCGGCGGCGCGAAGCTCGCCTTGCACGACGCGATCCGCTACGCCAACGAGCGCCAGCAGTTCAACCGCTCGATCTCCTCGTTCGGCGCGATCAAGCACAAATTGGCCGAGATGGCGATCCGGACGTGGGTCGCCGAATCGATCACCTACCGGACGGTCGGGATGATCGACGCCCTGATCGGCGACGGCGCCGACGGCGAGAAGAAACTGCGCTCGATCGAGGAATACGCGGTTGAATCGTCGATCAATAAAGTGGCCTGCTCCGAAGCGCTCGACTACGTCGTCGACGAGATGGTCCAGATCTACGGCGGCTACGGCTATTCGGCCGATTACCCGGCGGAAAAGGCCTATCGCGATTCGCGGATCAACCGGATCTTCGAGGGCACGAACGAGATCAACCGGATGCTCATCCCGGGCCAGCTGATGAAGCGCGCGATGAAGGGCCAGCTCGGCATCATCCCGGCGGCGAAGGCGCTGATGGACGAGATTTTGAATCCGCAGATGTCGTTCGACGAAGACGACGGCGTGCTCGCGGCCGAAAGCAAACTCGCCCGCAACGCCAAGAAGATCGCGCTGATGATCCTCGGCACGGCGGCGCAGAAATATATGATGGCGCTCTCGGAACAGCAGGAAGTCCTGCTCAACTGCGCCGACATCATCATCGACGCCTACCAGATGGAAACGGCGATCCTCCGCGCGCAGAAGCTCGCCGCGAAAGCCGACGCCGCGCTTCAGGTCGACATCGCGAGCGTCTTCTGCAACGACGCGATCCAGCGCGTCGAGGCGAAGGCCAAAAACACGCTCGCCGCGATCACCGAAGGCGACGAGATGAAAACGCTGCTCGTCGCTTTGAAGCGGTTCACGAAGAACAATGCGCCGGTCAACACGATCGCCGCCCGCCAGCGGATCGCCGATTCGCTGATCGGAGCGAACACCTACAACCTGTAAAACGAGCTCTCAGTTCGTCCTGCAAACAAATGAGTCCGAAGTCTCGCCGAGACTTCGGACTTTTTTAAGGAATTAAAGCAGTTTAAGAAAATGCAGCAAAAAATAAGCGCTGCGGAAATTTATAAACTCGGAAATCGGCTGACTTCGAACCTGTCTCAAAACTCGAAAACGGAGTGAGCTTTCGAGACTTTGATTTCGAGACGGCTTTTGAGACGAAAGCGTTTTGTTTGGAAGTTTAGATAAAAGACTTAAGAGCTTGTAAAAAAGCAATTAAAACAGTCTCAAAAAGGGGCAGATACTGTTGTCGAATTCATCCATAACCACAATTCCCGTTTATAATACCATCATTTAACAACTTTCAGAGACGGTATTTTTAGGTCGCTCAAGCCTTCCGTTATCGATCGGGTGACGGCGCGGGTTGCTAATAAAATAACATCAAAACGATTATTTTCTTCATTTTCATAGTTTCACCAGAGATGTTCGGCACGGTAATTGATCGGCGCAGCGATTTGAGATGGTCAAGTTTAAATAG
>JAFDVJ010000138.1 GCA_018269075.1 Acidobacteriota bacterium | reverse complement strand
TTCTTTTCGCGGTTCAAAACGGAACTGATCGAAGGCGGGGCGTTTGAAGACATCGAGCAGGCGCGGACGGAAATCTTCAGCTACATCGAAGGGTATTATAATCGGATCAGATTACATTCAAGTTTGGGATACAAAAGCCCGATAGAATTTGAAGCCGAATGGAAAATTAAAAATGGAGGAAAGATTGACAGTTTTTTGTCTATTTAAACTTGACCATCTCAACTCTCCACATCCTATAATTAATGCCCAATCATTGGTTGGCTGAAGCAAAGAGAACTCTTTAGGTTTAAATTTAGTCAAATTTTCTCCACCGATACTTTCCGCAGTTTTTTTGAATTTAATAAAAGATTCCTTAGAGCCATAACCATCTCTTTGTTTCTTAGCAAGCATTTCAAAAAGTTTTTCATACTCTTGTTTCTTATCAAAAGCAAGCAACATTTGAACGCGTATCTTCAATCTGTCTCTATTGGCAAACTCTTTCTGTGTTGAAATGTTTTGTGCATTAGCAAAACTGAAATTACCAAAATACAGCATTGTGAAGAAAAGTATTATAACTGTGTTTTTTATCATAATTTCCCCCTAATTTGTTCTTCCAAATACCTTTCTAGGATTCCCGTATTGATCCTTGATACTAATATTGGAAGTTGGACGTATCAATGTTCCAACTGGAACTCCTGTCCCATTCAAAGAAAAGTTTACTGACACAGTTCCTCGCTTAAATTCATTAGCATAGGTAGGAGACATTTTAGCAAGAACAGCAGCTTTGTCCGCATCGGTTGCCGCTTTATTGAAAGTATCTAAAATTCTAAACTGAAATGCAGGGTCTGAACTTCCGCCCAATACCATCATGTCCTTATCCGTTGCAAGTTTCGCGGTAACTGCCCACGCCTTTACCTCATCAATAACATCCACACCAACCGCTGTTCCAACAAACTTACCGTTTTTATCAACAAAGTTTCCATTTTTGTCTGAGGCAAATCCAAATTCTCCACTATCAAACTGCCGAGCATGTTCAAGTTCGTGTCCGAAAGTTGCATTTAACGATATTTGTTCTCTACCATTACCTTGATTGGCAATATTGATAAACACATCCTTTCCATCGGTTGTAACGCCGCCTTCTTTGCCGTTTGCATAGTCCGTGCCGCTTTGGTCAAGTTTTACAACATAATTGACATCAGATTTTTTCAACTGTTCCAAAGTTGCAAGTTCCGATGCATATTTCTTTGCATTTTTGTTCAAAAAAGCAACATAATTGTCGTAGGCTTTCCTTTCATCTTCACCCCATTTAGTGGGGTCAAGAATCATTCCTGTTGGGTCAGTAAAAGATAACGGATTGTTACGACAATAAGCGTATAAGTTAATTTGTTGTGGGTCAATTTGACGGTCTGGCATCATAACCACAGGGTCAAATGTCGTGAATCTACCCAACTTGCTCGCATACATCCTTGCCTGCGCAAAATCAAGATCAGTTTCCTCATCACGTTCATACGAGGTGAATTGCTTTCTAACATCATCAGAATTATATCCCAACTCTCCAGTTCTTTGGCTCGTCGAAATTTCTTCTCCGAATGACATATAATCGTGTCTAGCAGTCACCGCTCCGTTTTCGTCGGTGTTGATTCTCGGTGTTCCAAGATTATCATTTGTCAAATAACTTACTTCCGGCGTCGGCGCGAGCTGCGTCGAATATTCCGCCACCATCCTTCCAGATGCATCATACACGAAAATCGTTTCCTCCGCCTGATTATTCCGAAGCCCGATTTTCTTGACCCGTTTCCCGTCGCCGTCGTACCAGTATTTACCGAGCGTTACATTCGAAGAGTTTTTGACCTCGATCTGCTTGTTTTCGCCGTCGTAGATGAAGGTGTTTCCGTCCGCGGATTTGGTCGTGTTGCCCGCATTGTCGAAATCGTAGTCGTTTGTCGAATCTCCGTCCTGATCCTTGACGATTTGATTATTGGAAGCCGAGATCGTCGGGTTGAATTTCTTTTTATCGCATACATAATTCGGGCTGTAAGCGCTATAAGAACAGCCTCGGGTCAAAGTCGTGGTCAGATAACTGCCGCCCGATCCGCCCTCGTCGAAGGTGCGGTTGCCAAACCGGTCGTAAACGAAAGTCTGCTTCCATTCCGGCGTCGAATTATTGTTGATGTTCTCTTTCGCGTCGTGAATGCGGTTCAACGAGTCGTAAGAGTAAGTTTGAACGGCCGTAAATCCCGAATTGCCGCCGACCGTCGGGACGGTTATCGTCTGACTCAGGATGTTGCTGTTGTTATCGTTCTGACCACTCGAATTGTAAGCGTAATTGAGCTTCAGAACATCATACGCGGATTGTGTCGTACCCAATGCGATCTGCGTCGGCTGAAGTCTGGAATTAAAAACGGTCGATTCCCATTTGAAGTTGCCGAGCTGCATCGAAGTAACCGCGCCCGCCGCATTGTAGGTAAAGTTCTGCGCATAGTTCCAATAGCCGTAGCTTGAGTTCTTTTTACTCTGCACCATCGAAAGATCGCCGTTGTTATCGAGCACATTCTTGATGACT
The DNA here is from genome assembly GCA_018269075.1 of Acidobacteriota bacterium. Taxonomy (GTDB): domain Bacteria; phylum Acidobacteriota; class Blastocatellia; order Pyrinomonadales; family Pyrinomonadaceae; genus JAFDVJ01. Next base: position 9,176 of record JAFDVJ010000138.1, on the reverse strand, counting down.
CGGCCCGACGGGTAGCTTTGCTCGATCAAAGCGCCCGACAGGTTATAACTATAGGTCGAAACTCGCGGCGTCGCGGTCGAGATCGTTTCAGACGAGGAAAACGGGGTTCGCTGCTCGCTTGAGGTGACTCTTCCAAGCAGATCGAAAGCGGTGTAGCGGGTTTCCGAAATGGCCGAGGATACTTTCGTCAGTTTGCCTTTAGCGTGAGTCACATCGTCGTAGGTGTAGGTCACGGTCGGCGTGATCGAATCATCGTAACTTCGCTGCGTAACCCGGTTCAGCGCGTCGTAATAATAGGTTGTCGTGATGTTACGTGCGTCTTTTTTGGACGTAAGATTTCCGTTGGCGTCGTAAACGTAGGAAATCGTTCCCGATTCCGGATTGCTCGCCGATAAAAGCTTCGATAACGTGCTGTATGAAAACGAACGGGTCTGACCGCCCTGCGTCACCGTCGACAGATTGTTGAGCGGGTCGTAAAGGTAACTCGTCTTTAAGCCGTAAAGCGAGGTGCCCGCAAAATTGATCGCTTCCGTGTCCGAATCCGACCCCTTGACCTCCCAGACGTCGGTCATCTGCCCGAGCGCGTTCGATTTGCTGATCCGCTGTTTTCCGGCCTGAAAGATGAAATCGTTTTTCCAACTTCATCCGTTTATTCGATTTCAATTTCCCGAAGACGGCGGCGAGCGGCCTCTTTGACGGAAAGGCCCTCAGCCCCAGAAGATCCCGAAGATCTCCTCCATCTGCGGGATCAGGTACGTTTTCTTCGCCCACGCCTCGCGGCCCGTCAGCGGAAAGGCGTTCGTCCGGATGTCGACGACGATCACGGCGTAGCCGACGGGCGGCGGCGGCAGCGGGACGCCCCGCGTTTTGGCGATGTAGCCGAATTCGAACATATTGACCCGCGCGCCGCCCTCGCCCGGCAGCGTCGGCCCGAGAATAGCGTGGGTGTTGCGCTCGACGAAGGCGTCGCCCTTGACGGCGTCGAACGGATTGCGCCGCGTGTAGCCGGGCCGCGGCGGGCACGGCTTCCAGGTCGTTTCCTCCCAGACGCCTAAAAGATCGGTCGGGTCGCGGAAGAGCTTGGTCGGGTTCAGGTTGAAACTGAAGTCGCAGTAGATCTTTCTTTTCGGCAGCAGCAGCGTGACGTTGGTCTGGACGCTCATAAACTCTTCCTCCTGATAATTCGGCTCGGACGATGACTTCATCATCTTTCGAACGACCGGAAAAAGTCGTTAATTTTCAGGTAAAAAGTTGCTAATTTTTGCAAATGTCGGAAAAGAAAGAGGGAAGCCGCGGTTTTGAGAGGCGAATTCGCCGTCGACCGCTATTTGAAAGCTTCGAGTTTATCCGGAGGCGGATCGCCGACAACCGGGCAGGAAGCGGTGTCGGGAAACGGGTCCCAAAAATAAAACATACCATAAGCCCTGATTATCATAGTTTTTGCTTGACTCCGGTTCGATTCCGGTTTATAAAAGTCTGGTTTAGTTTTTATGCCCTTCAACAGGCCGGCGCGTTTCGGAGAGCCGGCAACCGGAAAGCCAGAAATATATTTGCTTTATTTATTAATAAAGGGTGTCTAGGCATCTACTAATTACTACCACTTGGAGTGAAAAAAAAGAGTATGAAAAAATTCCTGTCCATTGGAATTCTGTTGGCTTTACTGGTTGCGGGCGTTTTCGCGCAGCGCGGAAAGGTCGTTTTCCCGATCAAATCCGGTTCGCAGACCGATACTTCGATCCTGTCGCGCGGCCCGATCCGCGCGGCTCTGACGACCGGCGGCACGACTTCGACGTCGGCGCTGGTCGATCACGGCGGCCCGGTCATCAACACCCCGACCATTTATCTGATCTGGTACGGCAACTGGAATCAAACGAACGGTTCGGACACGCCGGCCGGCCAGCAGATCATTCGCGACTGGGCACACAGCATCGGCGGAACGCCGCATTTCGCGCTCAATTCGAGCTACTCGACGACCAAGCCGATCTCGGGCAACGTCAACTGGGGCGGCGAAACGACCGATACCGGCACGCGCACCCGTCTGACCGACGCGCAGATCCTCGGCGTCGTCAGCAGCGCGATCTCGAGCGGCCGTCTGCCGTACAACGCGAACGGCATCTATTTCGTCGTCACCTCGTCGAACGTCACGGCGAGCTCCGGTTTCTGCACGCAGTACTGCGGCTGGCACGATTCCGGCACGGTGACGGCCGGCAAGGTCCGCTATTCGTTTATCGGCAACACCAAGCGCTGCCTCACGTCCTGCGCGGCGCAGAGCACCGTCAGCCCGAACAACAACCCGGGCGTCGACGGATCGATCTCGGTGATGACGCACGAGCTCGAAGAAGCGACCTCGGATCCGGATCTCAACGCGTGGTACGATTCGACCGGCGCGGAAAACGCCGACAAATGCGCGTGGACGTTCGGCCACTTCCAGTTCCAGACCTCGAACGGCGCGTGGGCGAATATGACGTTCGGCGGCCGCAACTGGCTGATCCAGCGCAATCTCTGGAAATCGGGATCGAGCTGGTTCTGTATGGTCGATTCGACGCATAACTAGAATTTCCGGTCATCGAAAGGCAGAAACGGTCGTCCTCTGCGGCGGCCGTTTTTTATTGTCGAAGCGGCGGGGAAACGGTTGTCGAAGATTTGGTCTTTGATCTTTGGTCTTTGATCTTTGGTTTTTGGTCTTCGATCTTGGGCATTAATGACGACCGCACAGCGCGGAATGACGATAAAGACCAAAGACCGAAGACCAAAGACCCGATCGATTCGCCGACGCCTTCGAGAAAAAATTCCGGCATTTTGACGACTTTTCGACGAATTGAGAAAAATTGATGACTATTTCGTCGATTTATGCTAAAAATTCTCGATATGAAAATTGCGTTGATTCTATTCTTGCTCGGTTTTTGTCTGCTCGATGCCTCGGCGCAGAGTCCGGCGCCGGTCGCGAGCGATCTCCAAAAACTCGTCGAAACCGAAAAGGCTTTCGCCAAAACAGCTTTCGAAAAGGGCACGAAACAGGCGTTTCTGGCGTTTCTGGCCGACGACGGCGTGGTCTTCAATCCGACCGAGTCGAACGGCAAGCTCGTCTGGCAGAACCGGCCCGAATCGCCCGCGCTGCTCGCGTGGAATCCGGCCTGGGCCGACGTTTCCTCGGACGGCAGTCTCGGCTACACGACCGGCGGCTGGGAATACCGGCCGAAGGGCAAAACCGATCAGCCGGCGGCCTTCGGCGAATACGTGACGCTCTGGCAGAAACAGGCCGACGGCAGCTTCAAGGTGATCCTCGACATCGGCATCGGCCATCCGGCGAACAGTCTCTCGACCGCGCCTTGGAAATCGCCGAAGGACGCCGGCAACGGCCCCAAAACTGTCAAAAACGGCGTCAACAACGATATCCTGAACTCGATCTTTTCCAACAAGAGCATGGCCAACGGCTATTTCAATTATCTGGCCGACGACTGTCTCGTGCTCCGCGAGGGCAGTCTGCCGTTTGCCGGCAAACAGACGGCCTTCGTCGGCCTCGAAAGGCTCGATGCCGATTTCCCGTCGACCGCGTTTCTCGATTTTCAGGCCAACACCTCGAAGATCTACGGCAATCTGATGTATGTTTCGGGGCTTTACAAGCTGACGGAAAAGGACAATTCGGTCAGAAAATGGAACTTCGTCCAGATCTGGAAGCACCGCGCCGGCAAATGGCAGCTCGTGCTCGACATCTTCAATCCGGTTCCGCCGAAAAAATAGCATTCATTTCAATTTATGAACAAGATCATCCTGAGCGTTTTCGTTTTGTTCGCCGTTTCCAATCTGTTCGCGCAGAACCCGGCCCAAAAGATCTACGACACCGAGCGCGAGTTCGAAAAGGCGGTCGCCGAAAAGGGCATCAACGCGGGCTTTATCGAGTTTCTCACGCCGGACGGCATCCTCTTCGAGCCGAACGCGACGAACGGCTGCGAATTCTGGCGGAACCGGCCGCCGTCGCCCGCTTCGCTGACGTGGAACCCGACCTTCATCGACGTTTCGTCGAACGGCGCGCTCGCCTATTCGACCGGCAACGGCGTTTACCGGCCGAAGGGCAAAGACGACGCGCAGGCCTTTTACAGCGAATACGCGACCGTCTGGATGCGCCAGCCCGACGGCAGCTACCGCGCGGCGGTCGACATCGGCATCTCGCATCCCGAGCCGAACAACGAGACGAAATGGACGTCGCCCGCCGATCTCGGCAAAGAGCTCAACGAAAAGAAAATCTCGGCCGCCGACGCTTCGACCGGCTTTTTCGAGACGGCGACCGCGCGCGGGCTCGAAACGGCCTATAAAGCCTATCTCGCCGACGACGTCCGGATGCTCCGCGACGGCCAAATGCCGATCGTCGGCCGCGCGAACGCGCTCGCCGCGGTCAAAAACGACCGCGGAAAATGGTTTTTCGCCAAACGCTCGTTCTTCGTCGGCGCGGCCGATCTGGCCTACATCACCAACACCTACACGGTCACCGACAAAAAAGGCAACACCACCGGCACCGGCAATTTCCTCCTGGTCTGGAAACTCCGCGACGGCCGCTGGCAGATCGTGCTGGACGTCTTCACGGCGAACAAATGAATTGGATTTCGGATTTCGGATTTCGGATTTCGGATTGTTTGGGACTGGGAAGCACGAGTTTTTCGCGCTTCCTTTTTCTTTTTTAAGCACCTAGCCAAAAGTAATGAGAGATTTAGAATATTGAAAGCCGGATTTTTTGGGTTCAAACCGGGAAATATCCGGCTTGCTGCTTAATGCATCGACGACCGCTGCGCCGAAGTCTGGTCTGCTCAGGACGCGGCGGCGGACTGGAGCGCAACCGTCCCGGTTGCCAACGCCGCGCGAGCGGTGTCAAACGTTTCGATTACTTTCGACGTCACGGCCGGCGCGGCGCTTCTTCGCGCTGTCGCGCTCATGGCAACCGGGACGGTTGCGCTCCAGTCCGCTTTCGCGCTCCGAAATCAGACAATTTCCTGATGCCGCATAATATCCGGCCCGGTGTTTACAGTTTTATCATTCGGAATCGAAACCGTTCTCAACGGACAATCCGAAATCCGAAATCCGAAATCCGAAATCTCCATTTTGTGTTTGCCAAATTCGCGTTAAATTCCGCAAACTCTTATTCGTGAGTCAAATATTTTCACAAGTCGTCGAGCTTTTGCGGCTCGAGGCCGCGGCGATCGAGCGGACGGCCGGATTGCTCGACCGGGAAACCGTCGAACGGGCGGTCGATTTATTGTTGAAATGTACCGGCAAAACGGTCGTCACCGGCGTCGGCAAATCGGGCATCATCGCCAACAAGATCGCCGACACGATGGCCTCGACCGGGACGGTCGCGCTCTTTCTGCACCCGTCGGACGCGCTCCACGGCTCGCTCGGCATCGTGACGCCCGGCGACTCGGTGATCGCGCTCTCGAATTCGGGCGAAACCGAAGAGATTCTCGCGCTGCTGCCCGCTCTGAAAGCGCGCGGCGTGTCGCTGATCGCGATCGTCGGCAACACCGATTCGACGCTCGCCCGCAACGCCGACGTCGTCCTCGACGCGTCGGTCGACCGCGAAGCCTGCCCGCTCAATCTCGCGCCGACGACCTCGACGACCGTCGCGCTCGCGGTCGGCGACGCGCTCGCGATGACGCTGATGCAGGCCCGGAATCTGACGGCCGCGGATTTCGCGGCCAATCATCCGGCCGGCCGGCTCGGCAAGCGGCTGACGCTCAAGGTCGCCAATCTGATGCACGAAAGCCCGAACGTCGCGCCCGGCGCGAGCTGGCTCGAAGTCGTCAAGACGATCTCGAAACACGCGCTCGGCGCGGTCAGCGTCGTCGACGAAAGCGGCCGGCTCGTCGGCATCGTGACCGACGGCGATCTTCGCCGGACGATCGAAAAGACGCCGCCCGAACGCTTTGATACCTTGAGCGCCGCGACGATGATGACGCCGCAGCCGATCACGACCTGCCCGGAAACGCTCGCCGTCGACGCGCTCGACACGATGGAAAACCGCCCGTCGCAGATCTCGGTCCTGCCGGTCGTCGACGATTCGGGCCGCCCGGTCGGCCTCCTCCGCCTCCACGACATCGTCCGCCGCGGGTTATGATTCGGGAATTTGATCTTTGATCTTCTTTGGTCTTTTCAACTCGAAGACCCAAGATCAAAGACCAAAGATCAAATTTTTATTAAACCTAAAAAACGCAGGACTAAATTTATTTTGAACGACTGCTTTCCCCGATTTTGAAAATAAATTTATCATTCACGATCCAGGCCTCACCGCCTTCAACCGTAAAATTGTAAATATCGTTAAAAGGCGATTCGTATTCGTTGACGTTCAAATCGATCTTTTCCCAGTTCCGACCGCCGTCTTCGGTTTCAAGGATCGTCGAATTTCCCCCCGCGATCCATACTTTCCGCTCATTAACCGTCTTTACTTTGTATAAAAAATTTCGGGTGCCGCCGGCCTGCCGCTGCCAGGTCAGACCGCCGTCGTCGGTTCTCAGGATCAGGCCTTCGCCGCCGACTGCAAACCCGAGCGTCGGATTGACGAAATCGATCGAAGATGTTTCTCCGGCCGCATCCGCCGGAAGCCGTGAAAAAGGCTGCCAGCTGCGTCCGCCGTCATTTGTATGGAGGATCTGCCCGTCGCCGAGCAGGATCCAGCCCGCGCGGTCATCCAGAAAATCAAGACCGACGATCCGGCTGTCGCTTTTCATGGACCAAAACACTTTCCACGTTTTTCCCTGATCGCTCGTCGACATCAAAGCGGCGCCCTGCGGAAGCGAGGCGTCAACCAAAATATTTTTTCCGACCTCGGCGAAGTGGCCGCGAACCGTAAAAGGAATATCCTGACTGTCGCTGGACGTTTGCTTCCCGAACCGGTAAGAATACCAGACGGCGGATTCATTGGCCGGAATGCTGAACAACTGGGTGCTTTGCTCACATTTGGCGAAAACATACAAGCGCCCCGAGGCGGCAAAGAATGCGTTTTCGACCGGGCAAATATCGGCCGATTCGATCGAACCCGGGTTGTTTTTATCGGGGTTGTCGACGATTCTGTCATAATCGTTCCGATAGGTCTTTCCCCCGTTCACCGTGTAATAACGATAGCCTTTACCGCCGGCGATCTCCTGCCACGAACGCCCGTTGTCACGGGACAATAAAAGCACTCCTTCGTCGACAATCGCCGCGTTTCCCTGGTGGTCGAACACGATCAGGGAGCCCGTTTTTCCGAACGGGACTTCGGTTTTCGTCCATTGACGGTCTGTCTGCGCGTTCTCGGACGGCGTCGGAGAATCGGCCGGAATATTTTGCCGGATCGTCTGCCCGTTAAAATTACAGGCACAAAATAACGTTAAAACGACAATTAGACGGAAAAAATAATTCTGTTTCATCCTGTCCTCCAATTCTCCGACTTTTTTCTGTCGGTTTCGTTTCTCTATTTTTGATAAAGTTACGATGAACAGTTACTCAATACTGCGTTTTAAGTTTAGTAAATGTGATCTTTGGTCTTTGACCTTTGACCTTTGTAAATAGAAGTAAAGATCAAAGATCAAAGACCAAAGATCGATTTCGTTAGTAAATCAAAAACCCAAAGTACTCAATCTATTTTACTCCCGCTTTATGGAATAAAGTATGGGAAATAACCGGCGTCCCCACGAAAATTCAATGTTTTTTTTATCAGCGCCGGTCGCCGGTTTTACAATTTAGTTTGTCTGTGTGCCATCCGCGTCGACCGCGTTATCCGCGGCCCATTATATTTCAGGCTCGAAGGGCTCGAAAACTTCTTTTTGGCGATTATTTCAAATATTTTTTATTTTTTTCAATTTTACACAGTAACGATCCGCAAAAAGATTTCATTCTTTCAGTCAATCCTTTAGAGGACAAAACCTTCGGGGGAAACCCCTAATTTTTCAGAATTGAGAGGATCTTTTTCTATGGATAGAGGACACGCCAAAAACGTTGAGGCGTTATATCGTTTGATTACATTTCTGCGGACGCTGAGGGCGGGCGATTACGAGCCGCCGAACGAGTGGATTTCGATCCGCGCGCTTGAGGATCTGCACGTCCGGGCGACGGCCGCGCTGGCGGCGGTGAGCGCGGCCAAAGAGGTCTGGCGGACGCGGGCGAAGGACCGCGCGCTCGACGTCGACCGGCTCGCGCCGATGGCCGCCGCCGCGGTCGGGCAGCTCGCCGCGCTCGCCGTCGCGCCGGCCCGCGTCCGGCAGGGCCGAACCTACGTGCTCAAGCTGCAGGGCCGCCGCGCGGTCGCGCTCGAAGCCGCAATGTCGGGCGGGACGACCGAGAAGAACATCTCGGCCTCGCAGCAGAGCGCGGCGCAGATGATCGGGCATTTCCGGGCGCTGACCGATTTTCTGACCGCGCAGACCGAGTACGAGCGCGTCCGCGACGCCGGCGTGACGATCAGTGATCTGACGGCGCAGGCCGCCGCGGTCGAGAGCAAGCATCAGCACTCGCTCGCCGCCGCCGCGGACCTCGCCGGTCGCCGGATCGACCGCAACAAGCTCTTTTACGACGACGACGACAGCCTCTGCCGCCGCGCCTCGCTTGTCAAGGAGTATATCAAGGGCAAGTTCACGGCCAACAGCCCGGAATTCAAAATGGTTCAGGCGATCAAATTCATCAGACCGTAAGACGGCGTTGAATCCCGAAACCGGGCGCGGAGCTTTTCGAAGCTCCGCGCTTTTTGTTTCGGCGTTCTTCATTGGCCGATCTTTCGATCCTTACGAGAAATGCGTTTTCGATTGAATGTGAAGCGTCGGAAAGGCGGAAACTTGTTTATTTTATCCACGAAAAACACCAAAGACACCAAAAAAGACGGATAAATTTTAGTGTTTTTAGTGTTTTTGGTGGATAAAAAACAAGCGTTCGCGGGCCGGTCATTTCATTTTTCGACAAATCCGTCGCCGGCCCGTAAAAGTCTCCCGGAACCTGTTGAAATGAGACTGTCAAACAAATTGCGTAATCCCTGATCGACGAAACCCGAAAAAGCGGCGACAGCCGCGCGAGGTCAGTAGCGTCGGCGATAGCCGATGCACCGTTCGCCGGCCGGGCTCTTGCATCTCAAATCGTTCAATAACAGGGTTTTTAATCTTCCCGGAAAGTTACACCGATGCAGCGGTGCATCGGCTGCCGCCGACGCTACTGACCTCGCG
>JAFDVJ010000137.1:14466-14625 GCA_018269075.1 Acidobacteriota bacterium | reverse complement strand
TAGGTTTTCCTATTCTGAACTTCTAAATCGGAAGTGAAACATAGATTTTCCTATTTTAAACAACCAGATTGGAAAAAATACAAAATGTTTCTGTATCGAAAACGCCGAATTTGCAGAGTTGTTCGGCACGGAAAATGACCGGTGCATTGATTCGTTCGT
>JAFDVJ010000137.1:0-14399 GCA_018269075.1 Acidobacteriota bacterium | reverse complement strand
CGTGTCTTTCGTGGACAAAAAAAACAACCGCTCGCCGTCCGGGCTTTTCATTTACCGGCAGGGTTCAAAGCGTTTTGGATCAATAATTATTAAAAGTGCGTGTGAGCAATGATCGTGGCGAACAGTTCCGCCGAATTTGTCGGAAATGAAAAGATCGGCCGGCGATCTTTGATAATTTCAGGCCGGCTCAAAATCAACGGAAAAAATTTGTAAAACCGGTCCCGGAAATTCAATTTGTAAAGCGTTCGGGCGGAATACCGGGCAGCTCGCCGATTTCGCCGATCGAAATGTCGGCGGGCGGGTATTTGGCGACTTCTTTTTCGTCGAGCGCGTAATGGCCCTGTCGGACGAAGACCGTCGTCACGCGTTCGCGCCAGATTTCCTTGACGGCGGCGAGAATCCGAATCTTGTCGTCGACCAACACGTAGCGGTCGGCCGGGTAGCGGCGCTCAACGTCGTGGAGCTCTTTTTCCTTGTGGATGTAGATCAAAATATTGCCGCCGACGGCTTCGAAAAGGCCCGAGCGCTCGATCTTGCGCGGCTGAAAGACGACGTCGCCGTCGGTCAGGATGACGACCGGGCCGATTTTTCGGCAATGCTCTATGGCATCGAGCGAGCGCGGAAAAAGGCGGTTCGCGAAGTGATAGTTGACGAGATAGGTCGAAACCGCGAGCAGGTGCGAATCATACGGATGCTCGACGCGGTAGCGCTGGAGCGCGCCGAGATAATCGGCGTAGCCGAGCTCGGTTCGCAAATCCTCGAAAATCTGCCAGTAACGCTCGCAGCGATCGGTGCCGACTTCCTTTTGCAGAAAGTTATGAAGATCTTCGGTGACGCGGTCGTTGTCGAGCAAAGTATTATCGACGTCGAAGAAAAATACGGTGTTCGTCATAGTATTCAACCATACACGAGCCCGCGAAAAACGGGAAATTTAACAAATTACCGGCCGCTCAGAATATTCAGCAGCAGGAGCCGGGTCACTTTTTTCATAAACGAATAATCGAGCGTGTCCGGCGTGTCGGTCCGGCGATGATAATGCGGGTTGCGGAAATTCGAGGTGTCGGTCCACATCACGGCCGGGATTTTCTGCTGCCAGAACGGGTAATGGTCGCTCCGGCCGAGATCGGGGACGAGTTTTTCGACGCCGAAATATAATTTCAACCCGAGCAGCGGGAAGTCGGGCAGATAGGTTTTCCCGAGCGAGAGCGCGTCGTCGATCATAGTGTGCGATTCCCGGTTGCCGAGAATCCCGAGAAAATTGCCGACCGCCGGCGCCCTGACCGGCAGTTTCGGCGGCATCTTCTGCGAATCGGGCGCATCCGTCGCGAAGCCGATCATTTCGAGTATATGAACGCGGGAAATCTGCAAAAACGAACCGGGCAGAAAGTTGACGACGAAATCCGTGCTACCGACGAGGCCGTCCTCCTCGCAGTTGAAGGCGGCGAAACAGACCGGGATTTCCGGCGCGATTTCGGCGATCAGCCGGGCCGCGACGAGCAGCGCGGCGACGGCGCTCGCGTTGTCGTCCGCGCCGGGACAGTTGGGCACGCTGTCGTAATGCGCGCCGACGAGCACCGCCGGCGCGTTTTCGGCGGCGCGGTTATGGGCGAGCACATTGCGAAAGCGGCCCTGAAATCGGGTTTGATAACCGAAGGAATCGAGCTCGGAGAAGATCATCTCGCCGATCCGGCGGTTGTTTTCGCTTTCGAACCGGAAATGCCGCGGAATCGCGATTTCTTCGACCTTCCGGCGCAGTTCGGCGGCCGAAACCCGCGCCAGATGGTCGCGTAAATCCGTTTTCTCGACGAGGGCCGCGGCGGCCGTTGAATGAACTACACGCATAGATTTATCAAAATACTCAAACGGCACGAACAGGCCTTAATACATAACTTCAACGACCCGGCCGCCGCCGTCAAGATGAACGGCCAGATGACCATAATCCTCTTTCGAGTGTAGATCAATTCGATTACCGGCGAAAGAAAATTTCGTCCGTCGATGCGAAAAATATTCGAAAACCGCCGGGTTGTTGCTATAATTTGCGATTGAAATGGAACAATCCGAACAGATCACGGGGCTGCTGCGCGAATGGTGCGGCGGGCGGCGCGAGGCGCTCGACGAGCTGTTGCCGCTCGTTTACCGGGAGCTTCACAAACAGGCGCGGCGGTTTTTGCGCAAAGAGCATCAGGGCCACACGCTCCAGACGACGGCGCTGATTCACGAGGCTTACCTGCGGCTCGTCGATCAGCGAAGCATCGATCTCGAAAACCGCGCGCATTTTTTCGCGATCGCCGGTCAGATGATGCGGCGGATCCTGGTCGATCACGCCCGCGCCAAACACCGCGAAAAACGCGGCGGCGACGACGCCGTCAAAATCCCGCTCGACGAAGCGATGATCGTCGTCGTCGGCCCGAAGGACGTCGATCTGCTCGCGCTCGACGATGTCCTGAAACGTCTCGAAGCGCTCGACGAGCAACAGGCCCGTGTCGTCGAACTGCGTTATTTTTCGGGCCTCAGTCTCGAAGAAACCGCCGCCGCCCTGAAAATCTCGCGGGCCACCGCCGCCCGCGACTGGGCGATGGCGAAAGCCTGGCTCCACCGCGAGCTGACACGTTAGAAGTGGAAAAGTGGAAAAGTGGAAAAGTGGAAAAGTGGAAAAGTGAAAAAGTGGAAAAGTTAAAAAGTGAAAAAGTGAAAAAGTGAAAAAGTGAATTAGGGTAAAAGTGGAAAAGGGAATTTTCTTAACAATTCAACCACTTTTCCACTTTTACCCTTTTCCACTTTTCCACTTTACTGTTTTTTCAGCGTGCCCTGCGAAACGAGGCCGGGAACCGGCAGCTCGACGAGGAAGATGACGTCTTTGCCTTCGTTCGAGAGGACGATGTCGTAATCGAACGATTCGCTGCCGTTGAAATGCATCGTGCCGGTGCCGTCGGGGTTGACCGTGTAGGTGCCGGTAAACTGGTCGCGGACGATGACGCCGTCGTAGCTGTGGACTTCGCGGTCGGTGAAACGGCCGCGGCCGTCGAACGTGACGACGCCGACGCAGGTCGCAAAGCTCGTCCGGTTCAGCGTCGGATCGTAGAGCGTCGCCTGCGAAAAGCTCGAATAACGGCCGCGCAGATCCGAGCGGTTATAGAGTTTCTGATCGCCCTCGTCGCGAAAGACGATGTCCTTGTAGGTTTCGGGCGGCACGATCGACGGCGCGACCGCCGCCTTAAAGTTTTCTGCCGGAAAACGACAGGCCGAAGCCTCCGCGATGCCGAACAAACCGATGACCGTTAATAAACCGAACATAATTTTCAAATTTTTCATATTTTTTCTCTCCAATTGTTTTCCAAAATCGACGGCGAATTTATCGCCTCGACGGTTATCGCGACGGATTTGAAAAAACCGTCTCAAAAAAAGTTTTTGAATCCGTCTTCGCCCGCGCCGCGAAGAATTTACCGGCGATGTCTCCGCGTCGCTGCAAACAAAGAGAAAAAATGGACAGAGCAAGCTGGGAAAAGGCCAAGGAAATATTCGAACGGGCGATGACGCTGCCGGCCGCGGAACGGGGCGAATTTCTGGAAAAAGCGTGCGGCGGCGATCCGGAGGTCGAGCGGGAAGTCGCCGAGCTGCTCGTTTCGATGGACGAAACCGTGGATTTTCTGGAAAGTCCGGCGATCTCGCTCGAAGTGAAAAAAATCGCGCCCGGCGGCCGGCTCGCGCATTACGAAATCCTCGAACCGCTCGGCGCGGGCGGGATGGGCGAGGTTTTTCTGGCGCGCGACACGCGTCTCAGGCGGCGGGCGGCGATCAAAGTGATCTCCGCCGGCTGGCTGACCGACGCCGAGAAACGACGGCGTTTCGAACGGGAGGCGCTCGCCGCATCGGCGCTCAATCACCCGAATATCCTGACGATTTACGAGATCGGCGCGGAAGACGGCGTCGATTTTATCGCGGCCGAGTTCGTCGAGGGCGCGACGCTCCGCGAGCTGCTCGGGCGCGGCGATTTGAGTTTCGGCGAGATTCTCGACGTCGCCGTCCAGACCGTTTCGGCGATCGCGGCGGCTCACGCGGCGGGCATCGTCCACCGCGACGTCAAGCCGGAAAACATCATGATCCGGCCCGACAAACTCGTCAAAGTCCTCGATTTCGGGCTCGCCAAGACGCTCGACGGGACGAATCCGGCCGATCTGACGGACGAAACCACCGGCCGGGGCGTGATTCTCGGGACCGTCGCCTATATGTCGCCCGAACAGGCGCGCGGCCGGCCGGTCGACGCGCGGACGGATCTCTGGAGCTTCGGCGTCGTTTTATATGAAATGCTCGCCGGCCGGCCGCCGTTCGCGGGCGAGACGCCGAGCGACACGATCGCCGCGATCCTCAAAAATCAGCCGGAACTGCCCGAAACCGGCACGCCGCCGGAACTTGAGCGGATCGTCCTCAAGCTGCTCGGAAAAGAGCCCGACGAACGCTATCAAACGGCCGCCGAGCTGCTCGTCGATCTGAAAAATATCAAAAGCGATTTGGAAACGGGGCGTCGTCCGGTTTTTTCGACGGATCGACGGGATAAATTACCGACCGCCGGCAAAATCGATGAGAAGGCCGCGCCAACCGCCGATGGTTCGGGAAGCGGTTTTTTCAAAAGCCGGATTGCGACGTTCGCCGTCGCCGGCCTGCTGCTCGCCGCCGGAATCGGATTGCCGGCGTATTTATTCGTCGAACGGCGGCCGGCGGTGGTTTCCACGGTCGCGGCGGCGCCCGAATCGCTGGCCGTGCTGCCGTTCGAAAGCGCGAATCCCGAAAACGAGTATCTTTCGGACGGCGTCACCGAAAGTCTGATCGATTCGCTCGCGAATCTGCCGAAGCTCCGCGTGACGTCGCGAAACACTGTCTACGGTTTCAAGAATTCCGGCAAATCGCCCGCCGAGATCGGCAAAGCGCTGAACGTCAGGGCCGTCCTGACCGGCCGGATCGAGCAGACCGGCGACCGGCTGACGGTTCAGGCCGAGCTCGTCGATTTGTCGAGCAATTCGCAGCTCTGGGGCGAACGCTTCGACGTCGCGATGTCCGAAATATTCAGCGTCGAGGAGCGAATCGCGCGGCAGATCGCCGACCGGCTGCAAATCCGGCTCGACGAACGCCAGCGGGCCGAAATCGGGCGGCATTACACGGAAAACGCCGAGGCCTACCGCGAGTATCTGAAAGGGCGTTACTACACGCTGAAATTCTCGCCCGACGGCCATCAAAAGGCGCTCGAACATCTGCACCGGGCGATCGAGATCGATCCGACCTACGCGCTCGCCTACGCCGGCATCGCCGACGCCTACACGACGGTTTCGGACACGTTTATGGCGCCGCGCGATGCGCTCGCGAAGGCCAAAGCGGCGGCGGACAGGGCGCTCGCGCTCGACGACGGGCTGGCCGAGGCCTACGCCGCCCGCGGTCACGCGCGGCTGCACGAATGGGACCGGGCGGCGCTCGACGATCTCGAACGGGCGGCCGCGCTCGCGCCGAATTCGCTGACGACGCAGCTCTGGCTCGGCGAATATTATATGATCTGGAATGTGCCGAAATCGGTCGAGGTTTTGCAGCACGCTGCGGATCTCGACCCGCTTTCGCCGGTCCCGTTGGCGTTTCTTTCGTTCGATTTTTATCTGCTCAAACAAAACGATCTGGCGCTCGAAACCGGGCTGAAAACCCGCGATCTGGCGCCGGTGATGTTCACCGAGCAGATCTATATCGCGAGAATCTATCTCGGCAAGGGCGATTTGAAGGCGGCCGAAAAGGAGCTCGACGCTTATCCGGCGATCGATCGGGATCCGATGGCGCTGTCCACGCGCGCGATGCTGTACGCGGCGCAGAACAAACCCTCCGAGGCCGAAAAAGTCGTCGGTCGGATGCGGAAACTGGCCGCCGAACAATACGTTTCCCCGTATGAATTCGCGCTCGTCTATCTGAAGCTCGGCGACCGCGACCGGATGTTCCGGTATCTTGATCAGGCGGCCAACGATCGCTCGGAAAATCTCGGCTTTATCCGTTCGCTCCCCGATTTCGACCCGGTCCGGGCTGATCCGCGATACGCCGAACTGCTGCGAAAAACGGGACTCGATTCGGCGAATTGATCGGGCGGCCTTCGTTCTTTGATCTTTGGTCTTCAAACTAATTTGAAATGTCAACACTCATTACAATTAAAGAGGTTGAAGAACCGGAATGATATTTTAATAGGACGCGGATGAACGCGGATTTGGCGGATTTCCGCGGATAATTTTTAAAATAAATCCGTGTAAATCCGCCAAATCCGCGTTCATCCGCGTCCTATTTACCGAACCGGTATCTGAAATGCCGTTCTTTCCAAAAAAATGATCACGGGCCAAAGACCAAAGACCAAAGATCAAAGACCAAAGACCGAAATCAAATCTCCGCACCGGCAAACTTCACGCCTTCGGAATTGATCTTCGTCACGTAAATGTTGAAATCGATGCCGCTTTCGGCGTAGACGGCGTCCATCGCGGCGGCGACGCGGCGGGCCGTCGATTGATTTTCCGAGAGCATAAAGATGCTCGGGCCGGAGCCGGAAATGCCGCCGCCGAGCGCGCCCGCGCGGAGGCTTTCCGTTTTGACGGCGTCGAAATGCGGGATCAGCGTTTTGCGGACCGGCTCGACGATCGCGTCTTCGAGGCTGCGGGCCAATAGTTCCAGATCGCCTTTGGCGAGCGCGGCGACGAGCGCGCCGACGTTCGACCACGCGCGGACGCCGCTTTTCAAAGGGATTTCGGCCGGCAGCATCCTTCGCGCGTCGGCCGTTTTGACCTCGATCTGCGGGTGGATGACGGTGACCGCGATTTCGGGGAACTCGAGCTCGACGATGTCGAGCGGATCGACCGACCGCACCAAAGTAAAACCGCCGTAAAGACACGGCGCGACGTTGTCGGCGTGGCGGCCCGCCGAGGCGACCTGTTCGCCGCGCATCGCAAATTCCGCCAGTTCGAGCCGCGAAAATCTTTCGTTCAGGAGTTTATCGGCGGCGACGACCGCGCCGACGGCGCTCGCCGACGACGAGCCGACGCCGCTGCCGGGCTTGATCTTTTTCGTGATCTCGAGCTCGAAACCGGTTTCGTGATGAATCGCGTCGAGCATCGCGAGCAGCGCGACGCCGGCGATGTTGCGTTCCGGGTCGGCGGGCAGCCCGTAATCGTCGAGATGCGTGATCCGGACGCCTTTTTCGTCGGTCAGGCGGAGCGTCATCGCGTCGACGGGATCGTCGAGCGCGAAACCGAGACAGTCGAAGCCGCAGACGACGTTGGCGACGGTCGCGGGCGGAAAAACGGTGATTTCATTCATAATTCTCGATTATTCAACTTTAGCAATCGCTAAAATTCCATTATGATAAATCGTTTGGGGCGTTTGCTCAAAAAAGAAACGCCGAAAACGCCAACAAACCCGAATGAAATACTTTAGCACCAACCGAAAAGCGCCCGCGGTCGGTTTCCGCGAGGCGACCCTGCTCGGTCAGCCCGCCGACAAGGGGCTTTATTTTCCCGAACGGATTCCGCGGCTGACGGAAGATTTCTGGAGCGATTTCGCGGACAAACCGCCCGCGCAGATCGCCTTTGAAGTGATCGCCCCGTTCGTCGCCGGCGAGATCGACGACGAGGAATTGCTGCGGATCTGCGCGGAAACGGTCGATTTCGAATTTCCGCTCGTGCGGATCACGCCGGAGATTTCCGCGCTCGAATTGTTTCACGGCGCGACGCTTGCGTTCAAGGACGTCGGCGCCCGGTTTATGAGCCGCTGCCTGCGCTATTTTTCAAAGGAAAAGTCGGAAAAAACGATCGTCATCGTCGCGACCTCGGGCGACACCGGCGGCGCGGTCGCCAACGGCTTTTACGACGTCGACGGCGTCGAGGTCGTGATCCTTTACCCGAAAGGTAAGGTCTCGAAGGTTCAGGAATTACAATTGACGACGCTCGGGCGAAACATCACCGCGCTCGAAGTCGGCGGCAACTTCGACGACTGCCAGACGCTTGCGAAAACCGCGCTCGCCGACGAAGAACTGAAGAAAAAAGTCTTTCTGACCTCCGCCAACTCGATCAACGTCGCCCGCTGGCTCCCGCAGCAGTTCTATTATTTTTACGCCTACCGGCAATGGATTTCCGAAATCCAAAATCCGAAATCCGAAATCCGAAATCCGGTCGTGTGCGTGCCGAGCGGCAATTTCGGCAACATCTGCGCCGGGATATTGGCGCATATCACGGGCCTGCCGTGCGCGAAATTCATCGCCGCGACGAACGTCAACGACGTCATCCCGAATTTTCTGGCGACCGGCGAGATGCGCGAAAAGCCGGCCGTCGCGACGCTCTCGAACGCGATGGACGTCGCCCGGCCCTCGAATTTCGTGCGGATTCTGGAGATTTTCGACCACGACTATTTAAATTTAAAGGAAAAGCTTGCGGCCGCGAGCGTCACCGACGAGACGACCGCCGCGACGATGCGCGCGGTTTACGAAAAACACGGCTACCTGCTCGACCCGCACGGCGCGGTCGGCTTTTACGCGCTCGAACGCTATCTCGAAAATAATCCCGGTCAGGCGGGCTATTTTCTCGAAACCGCGCATCCGGTCAAATTCGATTCGGTCGAACAAATCGTCGGCACGTTCGGCGACGTCCCCGAATCGGTCGGCGCGCTTTACGAACGACCCAAACAAAGCATCGAAATCGCCCCCGATTACGAAGAATTGAAGGAAATCCTTTTAGGAAAAGTCTGAAGTCCTGAGTCTTGAGTCTTAAGTCTGTTTTTTGACTCAGGACTCAAGACTTCAGACTCAGGACTCAAAAAAGCTATGAAAGTGATGAAATTTGGCGGCTCTTCGGTGGGAAGCGCCGAAAATATCGAAAAAGTGATCGAGATCGTCGGCAAATCGATCGCGGACGAGACCTGCGTCGTCGTCCTGTCGGCGATGCAGGGAACGACCGACGCGCTGATCGAAGTCGGAAAGATGGCCGAAAAGGGCGACGACGGTTTTCGCAGCAAGATCAAGGAGATCGAGCACAAGCATTTCACGGCCGTCTTCGCGCTGATCCCGGAAAGCTCGCGCGATATGGTCTGCGATTTTATCGAGAACCGGATCAACGAGCTCAAGAACATCTGCGAGGGCGTTTATCTTTTGCGCGAATTGTCGGCGCGGACGCTCGACCGGATCGTCAGCCTCGGCGAGATCCTGTCGACGAAGATCGTCGCCGCGAAATTCAGCTCGCTCGGCGTCGTCAACATCTGGAAGGATTCGCGCCAGCTGATCCGGACCGATTCGAACTACGGGTTCGCGGCGGTCGATTTCGAGAAGACCAATCAGACGGTCCGCGATTATTTCAAGCTCTCGGACGCCAAACTCTTTATCCTGCCGGGCTTTATCGCGGCGGACGCGGAGGGCGTGACGACCACGCTCGGGCGCGGCGGCTCAGATTACACCGGCGCGATCCTCGCGGCCGCGCTCGACGCCGAGGTTTTGGAGATCTGGACCGACGTTTCCGGGATGATGACGGCCGACCCGCGGATCGTCAAAAATATCCGGCAGATCCCGCACATCACCTACCGCGAAGCGATGGAGCTTTCGCATTTCGGCGCGAAGGTCATCTACCCGCCGACGATCCAGCCGGTTTTGCAGAAAAACATCCCGATCTTCATCAAAAACACGTTCGCGCCCGACGATTACGGGACGCTCGTCGAGTCGGAGGTGACCGATGAAAAGGAGATCATCCGCGGCATCACGAGCATCGACAAGATTTCGGTCCTAAGCCTCGAAGGCTCGGGAATGGTCGGGATTCCGGGGTTTTCGAAACGGCTCTTCGACGCGCTCTCGCGGGCGGCGATCAACGTCATCCTGATCACGCAGAGCTCGTCCGAGCATTCGATCTGCGTCGCGATCGAGGAAAAATTCGATAAGCTCGCCAAAGAGGTCGTCGACCGCGAGTTCGAGTTCGAGATTGCGGTCGGGAAGATCGAGCCGCTGCAGGTCGAAAACGGGCTCTCGATCCTCGCGCTCGTCGGCGACAATATGAAAAACCACACCGGCATCTCCGGCAAGATGTTCGCCGCGCTCGGCGCGCAGGGCGTCAACATCCGCGCGATCGCGCAGGGCTCGTCCGAGCGCAACATCTCGGCGATCATCGATTCGCGCGACGTCCGCAAGGCCGTCAACAGCCTCCACGAGGAATTTTTCTCGGACGGCAACCGGCAGCTCAATCTGTACGTCGTCGGCGTCGGGACAGTCGGCAGCCGGCTGCTCGCGCAGATCCGGCAGCAGACCGAATACATCGCCGAGCATCTGCGGCTCAATCTGCGCGTCGTCGGGCTCGCCAACAGCAAACAGATGATCGTCAACGAAGAGGGAATCGAGCTCGACGAGTGGAAAAAACTGGTGACGGCCAAACCGACCGCCGAAACCCGTTCGTTTTACGCCAAGCTGCAGGCGGTTCAGACGCTCGCCGACACGGTCATCGAAAAAAACCTGCGAAACTCGATCTTCGTCGACATCACGGCCAACGCCGAGGTCGCCGAATTGTACCCGCAGCTTCTCGAAAAATCGATCTCGGTCGTCGCCTGCAACAAGGTCGCGGCCTCGGATTCGTTCGACAAATACCGCAATCTGAAGGACCTCGCGCGCGAATACAGCACGAATTTCCTGTTCGAGACGAACGTCGGCGCAGGGCTGCCGATCATCACGACGCTCAACGATCTGACCCGCAGCGGCGACCGGATCAACCGGATCGAGGGCGTTTTATCCGGAACTTTGAATTTCGTCTTCAACAATTACGACGGCTCGCGCTCGTTCGCGTCGGTCGTCCGGCAGGCGCAGGACGAGGGCTACACCGAGCCCGACCCGCGGCTCGATCTGAACGGCACGGACGTCGCGCGCAAGATTCTGATCCTCGCGCGCGAGGCCGGCTATCAGCTCGAAATGGCCGACATCGAAAACAAGGGCTTTCTGCCCGAATCCTGTCTCGAAGGCAGCGTCGAGGAATTTTACGCGGAGATGGAAAAGAACGAGGACTATTTTCGCGAGCTGCTCGAACAGGCCCGGAGCCAGGGACAGATGCTCAAATACATCGCCTCGATGGATCGCGGGAAAGCGGTCGTCGGGCTTCAGAGCATCGATCCGGCGCATAATTTCGCGAATCTGTCGGGCAAGGACAACGCCGTTCTGTTCTACACGAACCGCTACGCCGATCTGCCGCTCGTCGTCAAGGGCGCCGGCGCCGGCGCGGACGTGACGGCGGCCGGCGTCTTCGCCGACATCATCCGGGCGGCAAAAATCTGAGGTCGGGCCCGAAAATTTGTTGGAGAAATCCAAATCGTATGTTATATTTTTATATATTTCATAAAAATAACGCATAACAAGTTGGATTTAGGATGAAAAAGGGCTTATATCGATCGGATTTTGAACACGACTCCTGCGGCGTCGGCTTCGTGGCGGATTTACACGGCCGGAAATCCCACAAGATTCTCAAAATCGCGATCGAGAGCCTCGTTCGCATGCATCATCGCGGGGCGAGCGGGGCGGAAAAAGCGACGGGCGACGGCGCGGGCATCCTCGCGCAGATCCCGCATAAATTTTTTGTCCGCGAATGTGAAAGATTGCACATAATCCTGCCCGAACCCGGCGAATATGCGGTCGGGATGATGTTTCTGCCGACCGACGCGGAGCTCCGCCGGCACGCCGAACGGACCTTCGAGCGGATCGCCGCCGAACACGATCTGCTGATCCTGGGCTGGCGCGACGTGCCGACCAACAACTGGAATCTCGGCGAATCGACGAAAAAAGCGCAGCCTTCGATCCGGCAGGTCTTTATCGGGAAAACCGACGGAATCGGCGACCGCGAGCATTTCGAGCGCAAGCTCTACGTCACGCGGCGCTGGACGAAGGAGCTTCTGACGCGCGAAAACGCGGTTTACGACGAGCAGTTTTACGTGCCGAGCCTCTCGACGCGGACGATCATCTACAAGGGAATGCTGACGACGCACCAGCTCGCGTCGTTTTATCTCGATCTCAACGATCTCGCGTTCGAGACGGGCCTCGCCGTCGTCCATTCGCGCTTTTCGACCAACACTTTCCCGAACTGGAACCGCGCCCAGCCGCTCCGCTACATCGCGCATAACGGCGAGATCAACACGCTTCGCGGCAATGTCAACTGGATGTACGCGCGCGAGCACCGGCTTCGGTCGGATCTCTTCGGCGCGGATTTCTCCAAAACGCTGAGCATTCTCGACGCCTACGTCTCAGATTCCGGCGCGTTCGACAACGCGCTCGAAATGCTGCATTTGGCGGGCCGCACGCTGCCGCACGGCGTGATGATGATGATTCCCGAGCCGCTGGCCGAAGCCAACCGGATGAGCGACGCGAAACGCGCGTTTTACGAGTTTCACTCGGCGCTGCTCGAACCGTGGGACGGCCCGGCCTCGATCACGTTCACGAACGGCGAAATCATCGGCGCGGTGCTCGACCGCAACGGGCTCCGGCCGTCGCGGTACACAGTCACCAAGGACGGCCTCGTCGTGATGGCCTCGGAGGTCGGCGTCTTCGACGTCGAACCCGAAAACGTCCTCCAAAAAGGCCGTCTCCGGCCCGGCAAAATGTTTCTCGTCGACACGCGCGAGGGCCGAATCGTCGCCGACGAGGAGATCAAGGACAAGATCGCCACGGAAAAGCCGTACCGTCAGTGGATCGACGAAAACCAGCTCCATATCAACGATCTGCCGAAGCCGCAGTTCATCCATCTGCCGAATCACGAGACGATCCTCCAGCGCCAGCGCGCGTTCGGCTACACCGAGGAAGAGCTGCGCGTCGTTCTGCAGCCGATGGCGACCGGCGGCGTCGAGGCGATCGGCTCGATGGGCAACGACACGCCGCTCGCCGTGCTCTCGAAAAAGCCCCAATTACTTTACAACTATTTCAAACAATTGTTCGCCCAGGTCACGAACCCGCCGATCGACGCGATCCGCGAGGAGCTCGTGACCTCGACCGACACGATCATCGGCCGCGACGACAACCTCTTCGAGCCGACGCCCGAAGCCGTTCACCAGATCAGGCTGAACTCGTTTATCCTGACCAACGAAGAGCTCGAAAAGCTCCGCTATCTCGGCGATTCGGAAAGCGTTTGGGGAAAATCGAAATTCCGCTCGATCACGATCCCGATGCTCTTCGACCGCGAGCACGGCGCGCAGGGCCTCGAATGGGCGCTCGAAAAGATCTGTCACCAGACGAGCCGGTCGGTCGAAAGCGGCTACGATCTGTTCATCCTGTCGGATCGCCAGATGAACGAATACCGCGTGCCGATCCCGGCGCTGCTCGCGGTTTCGACGATCCATCATCACCTGACGCGCGAGGGCACGCGCACGCAGGTCGGTTTCGTGCTCGAATCCGGCGAGCCGCGCGAGATCCATCATTTCGCGCTGCTGTTGGGCTACGGCGCGACGGCGATCAACCCGTATCTCGCGTTCGAGACGATCAGCGACGAGATCAAGCAGGAAATCTGGGACATCGACGAGGAACGGGCGATCGAAAACTACGTCAAATCGGTCAACAAGGGCGTCATCAAGATCTGTTCGAAGATGGGCATCTCGACGATCCGCAGCTATCAGGGCGCGCAGATTTTCGAAGCGCTCGGGATCGACGATGAGGTCGTCGAAAAATACTTCACGCGGACGCCGTCGCGGATCGGCGGCATCGGCCTCCGGGAGATCGCCGATGAGGCGCTTCAGCGTCACGCCGCCGCGTTTTTCCCGGCCCGCAGATCGGAGCTGCTCGATGTCGGCGGCGAGTATCAATGGCGCAAGACGGGCGAGTTTCATCTCTTCAACCCGGAAACAGTTCATACTCTGCAGAAGGCGACGCGGACCGGCGATTACGCGACTTTTCAGAAATACAGCCGGCTGATCGACGAACAGGAGGAGAACCGGGCGACGCTGCGCGGCCTGCTGAAATTTAAGGAAAACCGCGAGAGCGTGCCGCTCGAAGAGGTCGAATCGGTCGAAGAGATCGTCAAACGCTTCAAGACCGGCGCGATCTCCTACGGCTCGATCTCGCAGGAGGCGCACGAGACGCTGGCGATCGCGATGAACCGGGTCGGCGGCCGGAGCAACACCGGCGAGGGCGGCGAGGACCCGGAAAGATTCGCCGAGCTGGCGAACGGCGACAGCCGCAAATCAAAGATCAAACAGGTTGCAAGCGGGCGGTTCGGCGTGACGAGCCATTATCTGGTCAACGCCGAGGAGATCCAGATCAAGATCGCGCAGGGCGCGAAACCCGGCGAGGGCGGCCAGCTTCCGGGCAGCAAGATCTACCCGTGGATCGCCAAAACGCGCCATTCGACGCCCGGCGTCGGGCTGATCTCGCCGCCGCCGCATCACGACATCTATTC
>JAFDVJ010000136.1 GCA_018269075.1 Acidobacteriota bacterium | reverse complement strand
AGAGGAGAAAAGGAGAGGAGGAGAAACGCTTTCCGGCGAAGCCGTTCCGCTCCTCTTCTCCTCTTCTCCTCTTCTCCTCTTCTTTTCCTTCCGTTCATCTACTTCGATAAAAGACTTAATGCTTCGAAAACTTCAACAGTCCGCACCCGCGCCGCGTCGAAGCCGTCGGTCGTGTCGATCAGGAAATCGGCGTAGCGCTTTTTCTCTTCCTGCGGCATCTGCGCGGCGATCCGGCGGAGAGCTTCTGCCTCACTTAGATCGTTTCGCAGCATCAAACGCTGCAGTTGAACCGCCGGTTGACACCAGACGACGATCAGCGTCGGAAATCGTTTGTACCCACCCGATTCTATCATTAAAGCGGCGTCGATAACAGCGATGCCGCGCGGGTTTTCGCGTTCTTTGGCGGCGAGCCACCGATCCTGCGCCGCGAAGACGAGCGGGTGTACGATCGAATTCAGCAGCCGCCGTTTCGATTCGTCGGCGAAAACGATCGCGCCCATTCGCGCGCGATCGAGTTCACCGCTTTCAAGCAGTACGTCCTTACCGAACTTTTCGGCAATCTCGCGCAAACCTTGAGATCCCGGCGCGACGACCTCGCGCGCCGTCTGATCGGCGTCGAGCACCGCCGCGCCCAATTCGCGCAGGACTTCGCAGACAAAGGATTTACCGACCGCGATCGAACCCGTTAATCCGACTTTCAGCATTTTTTTGTTTCGGTTTTGTAATTTAGGATTCGAGTTTTTCGATACAGAGACTAAAAGTAACTGATTAGGTCAGAAACGGTCTTTGATCTTGTATTTTTGATCTTTGCCGTCAGTCGGCATTAAACGCTTCTCTTTTGATTCCGAAAATCGAAGATCAAACGTCAAGATCCAAGCCCCCATCATTTACATTTTTATTAAAATTCACCTGTCTGCGATCGATACTTTTTTCTTTCGATAGTTGATGTTCAGTATTTTTTCGTCAAGCAATTCGCTGCCCAACAACCGATCGTCGCCGTCGTTGATAATAACCGCGATTTCTGTTTCCCGACCAAACCACATGATTTTGGCAATCGCAATATCAACGACTTCCGTATGCAATCCGATACCGAAAATTTCTTCTTCGGAAATCTTTTTGAGTCCCAGCTCCGGCATCAAAGAACGCGGCAAACAAAGAGCGCCGTTAAATCCCGTATCAATCAGAACCTCGACATTTTTACCGTTTTCAAACTCTACAAAGATACAAGGTTCGCGCTGTGCGTTGACCTTACCGTATTCTCTTGTTGTAGCCATAGCCTCCGATTTTATGAGCAGTCGGGAATCCGATTCTTGCCAAAAAGAGAATTTTTTCGGGAAACGATGTATTACCCTTTTTTAGCGCTTCAACGGCGGTCGTGCCGATAAAATATTCCTGGCTTTCGGGTTCGATGGCAACAAATTTGCCGTTCTCCTGCGGTTCCAGAACGGGCTTCAAATGCTCTTCATAAAACTTTTTCCCAAGCTCCGTTACTTTCCCTCGCATTATTTATTTCCTCTCAAATCCTGGCTTCTCGCCAATACCGATTATAACATAGCGCTTTTTCGCGCCGCGCGGCGAATCTTGTCTTCGAGCTCTTTCTTTCTTCGCCAGTTAAATCGCGCCGCGACATTTCGCGCCGGGCAAAAGCCTTTTTCAAGGTCGCGAGCCGGTTCGTTTCCATCAAATTCCAGAGCTCGCCCCGCTCGGTCTCGTTTAGTTCGCGTTCGTTTTGATTTTGAAGCAGCCGCCGCAGACGCGCGTCCTTTCGCGGAGACATTCCAATTTCGGAAAGCTGCCGGACCTCGCCGTCGGAGCACAGCGCGATCTGCTTTTCCAGATGTTCCGTGTCGATCGCCAGATCGCGTTCGAGCTTTTCCGCGATCACTTCGTCGACGGGCCGCTGCGCGCTCCGCGCAACGCTCGAAAGATGGGCAAAAACGCCGTCCGGCAAATTGATCGTCACTTCCATAAATAAAAAATCCTCTGCCGATTATAACACGAAGTTTTTTGGTAAAAACAGACCGCCTTCAAGCCGCCGATTTTTCTTTTTCGCCGCGACCGAAACGGCGTTTTTCACGTCGTCCGGCGATGCCGCTGCGCGAGTTTTTCGACGTTGTAGCGGGCGATCTCGTCGAGCGTCAGGCCGAGTTCGTCGGCGCAGGCCGCGATGTACCAGAGGACGTCGCCCAATTCGTCTTTTAATTTCGCGCGCTTGTCGTCGGTGATCGTGCCGCCGTCGTCGCGCTGGATCTTCTTGACGATGTTCGCGACTTCGCCGGCTTCGCCCGCCAGTCCGAGAGTCGGATATTCGAGATTCCGCAGCCGGTTCGGATAAAGCGCCGTCGCGCGCGCTTCGGCCTGATATTCTTCGAATGAAAGTTTCATAATTCGTCTGTCTTAGTCTGAGTCTTGAGTCTTGAGTCTTGAGTCTTAAGTCGTTCGGCGACTTTACCGATATCGCAGCCGGCGCGCCTTTTCATCTGAAAGCCCGGCCGGAAACGGAAACCCCGCGGCGCCGGAAACGGACTTCAGACTCAAGACTCAAGACTCGGGACTCAGATTATCTTAACGCGATTCCGCCGCCGGAAAAAGCCGTTCGCCCGCGCCGCGTGCGATTTCGTCCGGCGCAATCTCGATTCACGGTTAACGAATCTCGGTAAATGGGTTTAGCGATCTCGATTGAGGGTTTAGCAATCTTCGTTCACGGTTAACGAATCTCGATTGAGGGTCGAGGTATCTTCGTTCACGGTTAAGGTATCTCGATTGAGGGTTAAGGTATCTCGATTGAGGGTTAACGAATCTTCGTTCACGGTTAACGAATCTTTGTTGATACTTCAGTAATCTTTATTCGATGCTTAAGAAATTCTTATTCGCGAGCCGCTTCCGCCGTCCGCCGTTTTTTTTAACGCGAAGGCGCAAAAGCGCGAAGATTTCAGGCCGGGCGAGCGACGGCCGACGCCGATCGATCCGCGGCAAACAGCCCTAAAAAAACCCTTGCGTCTTCGCGCCTCCGCGCCTTCGCGTTAAAAATTTCCCCGCGCCTCCAAGCCGCCGAGCCCCGACGCTACAGCTTTCTCCGCATCTTCGCCGCTTCGACCGTGTTCTTCATCAGCATCGCGACGGTCAATAAACCGACGCCGCCCGGCACCGGCGTGAACGCGCCCGCTTTTTCCTTCGCCTCTTTCGGGTTGACGTCGCCGACGAGCGTGAACCCGCGTTTGGCGATCGTGTTGAGACGTTTCTCGATCTCGTCCGGGCCGAACAATTCGGCGGCCTGCGCCGGGTCGGAGACGTTGTTGATGCCGACGTCGATCACGCACGCGCCCGGCTTGATGTGCGCCGCGCGGACGAATCCGGCGCGGCCGATCGCCGCGACGAGGATGTCGCCCGTCGCCGCGACCGCCGGCAGATCTTTCGTCCGCGAATGACAAACGGTGACGGTCGCGTTTTCCTGCAATAGCAGCTGCGCCATCGGCTTGCCGACGATGTTCGAGCGGCCGATGACGACCGCGTGCGCGCCGGCGATTGGAATCTCCGAGCGTTTGAGGATCTCGATCACGCCGGCCGGCGTGCACGGGACGAGCGACTTCTGGCCCTGCGACAATTTGCCGACGTTGACCGGATGAAAGCCGTCGACGTCTTTCGCCGGGTCGATCGTTTCGAGGATTTCGCGCTCGTCGACCTGCGCCGGCAGCGGCAGTTGGACGAGTATGCCGTCGACTTCCGGGCGCGCGTTGAGATCTTTGACGATCGCGAGAACCTCTTCGTGAGTCGCCTCGACCGGCAAATGATGATGCTCCGAGAGCATCCCCAGTTCCTCGCTCGTTTTGACCTTGCTGCCGACGTAAACCGCCGACGCCGGGTCCTCGCCGACGCGGACGACCGCGAGCAGCGGCCGCACGCCGTGACGTTCCGTGATGAGCGCGACCTCGGCCGCGACTTCGCGCTTGATGGCCTCCGCAATTTCCTTTCCGCTTAAAATTTTCGCTGTCATAAACTGTAGATTTTACGGAATTATCTTCCGATTGTGAATTTCGAATAAACGAATCGAAAACGGTTGGCAAGACGAACGTTTCGTCATAAAATATTCGTATCGCCGATATTTTGTCCCTTAACTATATTTCTTCAATCGCCCCGAAAATTGAAGCGGAGGAAATATGAAATTCACGAATTACCTTTCGATAAAAATCTTCTCAGTCTGTTTTTTGGTCTTAACGCTCGCCGCCGGCGCCGCCGCCTACGGGAAAATCAATCTCGACTACGACGGCCGGGCCGATTTGCTCGTCTTTCGCCCGTCGAACGGCACCTGGTACGGCTATCGCACCGAAACGGGCAGCAATTTCGCCGTCCGCTGGGGCCTTGCGACCGACAAGCCCGTGCCCGCCGACTACGACGGCGACGGAATCACCGACATCGCCGTCTTTCGGCCCGAAACGAGCGTCTGGTACGTTTTGAAAAGCTCGAACGGGCAGATGCTGACCGCCGTCTGGGGCCTCGCGACCGACAAACTCGTCCCGGCCGATTACGACGGCGACGGGATGGCCGACTTCGCGGTCTGGCGCTACGGCGATAACGTCTGGTACGTCCTGACCTCGTCGAGCGGCTACAACCCGCGGTATTTCATAGTCCCGATTCCGTCCGACATTCCCCGCGCAACCGATCCCGTGCCGGCCGATTACGACGGCGACGGCAAGACCGACTTCGCCGTCAGATTCCTGTCGGCGTGGTTTATTTATCAGAGCGAGACCGGCATCGTCCGGCGCGTCGATCTCGGCTGCGATATCGGGATGTTCGCGCCGCTCGATTTCACCGGCGACGGCTATGCCGATCCGGGCTGCATCTATATGCTGCCCGACGTCCGTTATCAATGGAAGTTCAAGGCCAGTCAGGACAATCAGATCAACGCTTTCGTCTGGGGCGCGGGCTTTTACAACGACCTGCCGGCGCCGGACGACTACGACAACGACGGCGTCATCGACTACGCCGTCTACCGCAACGGCGAATGGTGGATCTACCCGAGCAACACGCTCCATCCGTATGTCGTCAACTTCGGAGTCGGCGGCGATTTACCGGCGCAGTACGCCGGTCTCAAACCGGTCTCGTGAAGAAGCGAAAATTCGTTCGTCCGAAGGAGAGTCTCGGCGGCTCTCCTTTTTATTTCTCCCGGTTGCCGG
Source organism: Acidobacteriota bacterium (assembly GCA_018269075.1). GTDB lineage: Bacteria > Acidobacteriota > Blastocatellia > Pyrinomonadales > Pyrinomonadaceae > JAFDVJ01. The sequence continues at coordinate 52,914 of JAFDVJ010000136.1, read as the reverse complement.
AAAACTTCGCCGATTGTCAGTTTCAGAGGATTGAAACGAATTTCAGAACACAAGCCGAACGATTTTCCGGTCTGACAGTAAAAGCGCATTTTCCCGAATCGCCGCCGAATCCCGGCGAATCGAACCGGAAATTTTTTTCGCAGAAGCATTTATGAAAATAATCACCACTTTGCCGGGCCGGACGCTGTTTATCTTCGCATTATGCGCCGCCCTATTCGCGCCGGCCGCGGCCGCGCAGACGCATTTCGATCACGATTCGAAGGCCGACCTCGCGGTCTTTCGCCCGGCCGAAGGCAGCTGGTATCTGTTCTCGTCGGAATCACAGACGGCGACGACGACCGAGTGGGGACTCGCTTCGGACAAGCTCGCGCCCGCCGATTACGACGGCGACGGCCTGACGGACCTCGCGGTCTGGCGGCCCGCGACCGGCGTCTGGTACATCCTTTACAGCCGCGACGGAAAGTTCGACGCGATTCATTGGGGCGCGAAGCTTTACATCCCGAACGGCTACGTCGCGGACGAACCGGTGCCGGCCGATTACGACGGCGACGGCCGCGCCGACATCGCCGTCTGGCGGCCGGTGTCGGGCGTCTGGTACGTGCTCGAATCTTCGCGGGATTTCGACCCGAAGGACGCCGACTATTTTCAATGGGGCAAACTCGGCGACATTCCGGTGGTCGCGGATTACGACGGCGACCGGCGGGCCGACCGCGCCGTCTTTCGGTCGACCGAAAACCGCTGGTACGTCTATCAAAGCTCGAACCAAGCGTGGAAAACCGACGTTTTCGGACAGGCCGGCTGGGACCGGCTCGTCGCGGCCGACTACACGGGCGACGAACGGGCGGATTTCGCGGTCTACCGGCGGGGCACTTGGCTGATCAAGGACAGCGCGACGAACGAAATCTATACTTTCCGGTTCGGAACGGCGACCGACACGGCCGTCCCGGCCGACTACAACGGCGACGGCCTGACCGATCTCGGCGTATTTCGAAACGGCGTCTGGTACGTGATGGAAACGCTGACCGGAAACGTCTCGGTCTTCAACTTCGGCACGGAAGGCGACGTGCCGGCGACCGCGCTCAACGTCAAACCGAGCATCGTCCCGGTGCCGTAAGCGTTTTGAGTTCCAATCATTACCTTTAATCGTGATTTTATGAACTGCCGTTGAAACGGGATTATTTTTTTCGCTGAAAATTCTGCCCGCGCAGGGCCGAAACTACTGAAATAATCGACAAAGGCCGGTCACGATCGAACGCTTGATCAATTTTCAATTATCCGTTTTCAATTAATTTCAGAGAGTCGCTCCCGATCTTCGAGCCCGAACTACGGGAGCGAAATGTTTCTTTCGGGGTTTCGATCTCCGTCAAAACAGCGATCCCCATTGGCGAATTGGCCGCCGGCTCCGCGCGCGAACTCATCGAATAAAAGCTGTTAAATAAGGTGCGGAACTCGTTGGTTTCCGGTCATTTTACCTTTTCCCGAAACTGGGTTTCGAACGTGCTGATCGCCGCCGTCGCATTGGCGTCGTCTCTGTATCCGGCTTTGATCATCGCAAAGGCCTCCCGGCCGCGCGGGTCGCCGAGCATCGTGATCAGGATAATATTGTTGAAGCTGCCTTCGAGGTCGTTTTCCGCCATCGATCTTTTGAAACGCTCGAAAATCAGCGGGAAAACCGTTTCTCCCCGGCCCAGCGAGACGATCAGATCGACCGCCGAATTTCGATAGTCCCAGCCCGGCGGAATGCTCGGCAATCGCCAGCGCGGCAGATTCAGATCGGTCAGCGCCCGGAGCGCGATGTCGTACCCGCGCGGATCGCCGAGCGCTTTCAGGCCCGCCAGCGCGCTCAACAGGCTCTGGTTCTTCATCGAGGGCCGGTCGGCGAGCCGGGCGAGCGCATCGAACGCGCGCGGGTCTTTGGTTTTACCGAGCGCGACGGCGGCGGCGGCGATCACGCGGTCGCTCGGATCGTTCAGAAAGCCGAGATAAAGCTCGGCGAATCGCGGATCGCCGGTGGCGCCCAGAACCCCGATCGCCGCGGCCCGGGGCCAGGACTTGTCTCGTTTAATGACGGAAACGAGCGTTTCGATCGTGGCTTCATCGAAGGGCTCCGAACCGATCAGGGCCGCCAGCCGGCCCATCGCCCGGCTCCGGAATCGCCAGTACGAATCGCCCGCGATGATTCGGCGTAAAACGGCTTTCAGATTCGTCTTTTCCGCGGCCGTCATCCGGTCGGAACGGGCCCGTTCGACGAGTTCGTTCAATGCTTCGCCGCGGGCGAGGATGTCTCTGGAGTTTTGGAGCTGCGCGAGGAGTTCGGCCGCGGATTTGTCGAACCGGACTTCTTTCAGCCAAACGCTTTCGTAATCGAAGTTGACGAATTTCGGCGGCGACAGGTCGAAAGTAAAGACGTTTTCGGTTTGCGGCTTTAACCGGACGGTTTCGATTCGGCCGTCGATCTCGATCCCGATTCGGCCCTGAAAAAACTCGGCCTGCGGATATTCGTCGGTTTTGTCCGGCGTCTGCGTCTGGATGACGAAGACCGACAATTTTCCGTTCTCGTATTTTTTCGAGACCTCGAAGACCGGGTGGCCCATTTTGTAAACCCACTGATCGAAAAACCAATCCATCGCGTCGCCGGTCACGGCTTTGACGGAATCCTGAAAATTCCGGGTGGTCACGGATTTGCCGCCGTTGGCCCGAACATAATGCCGGACGACTTTCCACCAGTTTTCCTCGCCGATTTCGTGCCGCAGCAGATTCAGCACGACCGAGCCGCGGGCGGTCGCGTAATTGTCGTTGGCGAAGGCGAACGCGTCTTCGTAATTTTTCGTGACGATCGGATGCCGGTAGCCGCCGTTCCAGTCCGCGAGCGACGCGCTCTGGTCGAAACTGTGAACATACATCAGCCATTCGTCGCGGCCGTTGCGATGTTCGTGAAAAAGACCGTTGAAAAAGCGGGCGAACGATTTGTCGAGCCAGACGTCGCTCCAGTCGGCGCAGAAAACGTAGTTTCCGAACCACTGGCGCGCCAGCGCTTCGCCTTCGGTCAAATCCCAGAGATAAAAGAAATCGGCGTGGGTCCCGGCATCGTCGACCATATTTTCGGTGATGGCCGACACCGTTTGATTGGCCGAAAAAGTGCCGATGTCCTGGACGAAAACCTGCGAATAACCGGCAAAGGGATATTCGACGCCGGTTTTCTCGGAAAAAAACCGCATCATCTCCGGCAGCCGCTCGACGGTCGCCGCGACCCATTCCCGTTCTTTGGAGTAACCGAAATTATTCAGCACGACGCCGCCGTAATTCAGCCTGACGTTGACCTGTTCGCCGACGACGAGCGAGGTCAGATGGTTCGGATAAGGCGCGTCGGTTTTGTAGTGAAAGCGGCGGGTGCCGTCGCCGTTGTCTTTGGTTTCGATCAGCCGGCCGTTGGATATGACCGTCAGTTTTCCGTCCACCGTCGCCGTCAACTCGGTCGTCCGCGGGTCGTTCGGCGAGTCGAACGAGGGAAACCAGTAGCGGTTCGAACCGGGTTCGCCGGCCGACCAGATCTCGCGCGGTTTGTTGGGATCGTTCGAGGTCGGGCCGGAGAATCTGAGGCCTTTGCCGGTGTTGCCGCCGAAACCGAGCGTGTTCGGGTCGAGTTCGTTGACCCGGTTGGTGCGGTATTCGATCGTGATGCTCAAAGTTTCGCCGGCCCGGTAAACGCGGTCGAGCGAGATCCTGAGGTTGTCGTCCCGGTCGCCGCCGTCGTAATCGAATTTCAGAGCTTTTCCTTTCAATGAAATCGAATCGATCTGCATCAGCGCCGCGTCGAGCGCGATCCGGTCGGCCGGAAACAGCGGCGCGAAAGTGACGGCGGCGGATCCGAAAGCCTGTTTCCGCGGCCAGTCAAACCGTAAATCGAGCGCGATGTGTTTGACGTCGATCAGTCGCGCCCGCTCCCGGTTGAGCGGCGGAAGAGGTTTCTTTTCGGGGTTCGACTGGGCCGCCGCCAAACCGGCCGCAACCAGCCAGACCAACGGAAATAAAAATTTTAACAGCATAGGTTTACCGAATTTAACCCGAAAAATCAGCGAGAAATAGAACCGATTTAACGTCCGCGCATTTTTCGGACGAATCAGCAGATGCCTGCGCGGTGTTTTGTCTGTAAGTTTTGGAAAAAATGGTGCAGTTCTAGGAGATGATCCGGCGGAATTTTTTCGGCGTGATGCGGTAAAGGTTCTTAAAACAGCGGATAAAATGGCTCTGGTCGGCGAAACCGCAGATGAACGCGATTTCGGTCAGGGATAAATGCCTGTTTCGCAGTAAGCCGAGCGATTTTTCGATGCGGATTTTTCGGATGTATTCGCTGAAATTACAGAGGAAATACCTCGGAAAATCGCGTGAAAGATGTCCCCAGTGCAGGTCGAGCTCGACCGATAAGGCCTTCAGGCTGAGGGGCCGGTCGAAGTTGTCGTGCAGAATTTCGTCGAGCCGTTTAACCCACCGCGGTCTGGCGGTCCCGGACGATTCCCGCAGATCGCTCATCGTCCCGACGATCCGTAAAAGCAGCGAGTCGATCGTCAGAGGCGAGGTGTCGTCAGGCAGTTTCGATTCCTTGTAAATATTATAAAAAGGCAGCTTGACGTTCGGATTGCGGATCAGCGCGCTGGCCGGAAGCCGCTCCAGATCGATCTCGAATTTGCGGCACCAGTCCTGGCTCAATTCGACCTGAAAACCTCTTGTCAGCGCGTCGGTTTTCGAATTGTAATGAGGTTCGCGGCAGTTGTGAAAAAGCAGCGAATCCGGCGCGCATTCCAGAGTTTGGTGTTTGCCGCCGTCGAGACAGGTTCCCAGAGTGGTCAGCGAAAAATAGGGATTCTCGTGGTAATGCCAGTCGATGAAGCGGTAGTCGTATTCCGTTTCGGTCGTGATAATCCCTTCAAACGCAACTGTTTGATAGGTCTTTCCGCGAAATTTTCCGTTCTCAGGATTTTCCATTGCAAAAAAACGGGACGACGATCTTTTCCAGATAAAGCACTGGCATCATTGATTTTATAAAATGCTTTGTCGACTCAGAATAATACAAGTTTTTATTACCGACAATTTCCGGACCTGAAACCGCTCGGGATTTTCGGAATTCAACCTGTTTTCCTCCGGGAAATTATCCATTTTGTATTTTTTACAACCATTTTGACAAACGAGGAGGGGATAAATATAGGATCGCCGGACAGTACAGCGGTAAAGCCCGGCGGTGAAACGGAGCGCGACAATCATTCTACAGATCGTGATCCTACTGCTCGGCGGCGGAGTTCTTGCCCGACTGCTCCGGGAGCCTCAGATCGAGGGACGGAAACGATCCGGCCGGGCGAGAATAAAAAACCGGTCGCGACCACGGGCTAATAATCGAAACAACGCTTAAACCGTTTGGCAGTAATCGCCGCGCATCTGCATTCTTCCCCGACGCCTTCGACCATCCCGGAAAACCGTTTTCCTTCGACATCGAAAAATCCGAAATCCGAAATCCGAAACCCGAAATCCGATTTCCCCGTGTTCGTCGCTTTTATCCCGCACCCGTTCGGGCTAAAATGCGTTTGATGAGATACGCAAACGCCTTTTTTTTGCTGCTGATCGCGTTTTTTTCGGTTCAAACGACGCTCGCCCAGACGCCGGCCGAGACGCACCGGAAGATTCTCGACGCGATCGAGAACCGCGATTACCAGACCGCCGTCAACGAGCTCGAAACGCTCAAAAAAACCGATAAAAGAATCTTCGAGCTGAACAATTACGACTACCTGCTCGGGCGCGTCGCCGAGCGAAGGGGCGACGCGGCGGCGGCGATGGCGAATTATCAAACGGTCGTCGCGCGCGGCTCGGCGCTCAAACTCTACGCGCTCCGCCATCTCGCGCAGCTGGCGCGTTCGAGCGGCAATCTGCTGCTCGAACGGACTTTTCTGCAGGAGCTGCTGACCTTCGCGCCCGACTCGCTGCCGGCCGACGCGGCCCGCATCCGGCAGGCGCGCAGCTATTTCGAGAGCAAAAACTACGAGGCCGCGATTCAGGCGTTCGCGAATCTCCAGACGACGATCGGCGCGCAGATGGCCGCCGCCGCCACGCCGCCCGGCGCATCGGCACCGCCGCCGCTCGAAAAGAATCCGCGTTATCGGGAGAATCTCGTCTTTCTCGGCGAGGCGTATCTCCAGATCGGCAAGCTCGCCGAAGCCCGCGACGCGTTCACGAAGCTCGTCGCGAACCTGCCGAACCCGGCGCAGCCCGACGATTTCGCGCTCGCCGGCGCGAAGGGCCTCGACCGGCTCGACGCGGGCGAGAATTACGGCCGCGTCGCGCCGTCGATTCCCGACCTCGAACATCTCCGGCGGGCGCAGATCTACCAGTTCAACCGCGATTTTCCGGACGCGCGGCTTCATTATCAGGCGATCGTCACCGATTATCCGCAGAGCGGCAGCGTCCCGGACGCGCTTTTTCAGATCGGCCGCGGCTACGTGCAGGAAACCAATTTCGCCGAAGCGATCAACTGGTTCGAACGCGTGCAGGAACAGTTTCCCGAGCATCCGGTCGCGAAAGACGCGCTGAGCGCGGCGGCCTCGGCCTACGCGCGCGTCAGCAAGCCGAAGGAAGCGATCACGCGCTACCAGAAATTCATCGACAAATATCCGGACGCCGAGAATCTCGAACGCGCGTATCTGAACATCGTCGACATCGAGCGCGATCTCGGCGAGGAAAACGACGCGCTCAAATGGACTTTGAAGACGCAGGAAGCGTTCAAGGCGAAAATGCCCGAAGCGCTCGCGCTGTTCGCGCAATTGCGGATCCGTTTCACGCAGAACGACTGGCCGAACGCGCTATTGGACGCCGATCGGCTGCTCTCGTTCAGCGATCTCGGCGGGACGCGCGTGCCGGGCGGGACGAACAAGGCCGAAGTCACGTTTATGAAAGGCTTCGCGCTCGAAAACCTGATGCGCTACAGCGAGGCGATCGACGTTTATCTCTCGATTCCCGACGGCCGCGGCGAATATTACGGCTGGCGCGCGACCGAGCGGCTGAAACTGTTCGCCGGCAACGACAAATCCGAGCCGCTGATCCGCCGGAAGCTCGCCGAGCTGACCGACAACATCGAAGCCCGCCCGCCCGAGGCGCAGCGTAAAGCCGCGCAGGACGCGCTCCGGCTCAACGTCCTGCTCGAAAACCAGACAAAGCTCCTCGATATTCTCCGCAAGGCCTACGCGGCGCTGCCGGATTATCAAAAAGTACCGGTTTTCAGGCTGCTCGACTTCGGCCGCGCAGAACCGCTCCGCGAAAAACGCGAACCGGCCGCCGGTCATCAGGGCCTCGCCGACGAATTGCTCTTTCTCGGGCTTTACGACGAGGGCACGCCCGAGCTCGAAGCGGCGCTTAAGGAAAATCCCAAAATCGTCCCGGCCAATTCGTCGCCCGCCGATCTCAGTTACACGCTCGCCGTCTTTTACAAACGCGGCGAGATGGCGAACCGCGCGACGAGCTTTATCGAGCCGCTCTGGAAAACCATTCCGGCCGACTACCAGATCGAATTGATCCCGCGCGATCAGGTCGAACTGCTCTATCCGGCGCCGTACCGCGACGCGCTGCTCGAAGCGGCGCCCGGGCGCGGCGTCGATCCGCGCTTCGTGCTCTCGATTATGCGGCAGGAATCGCGCTACCGCGCCGACGTCAAATCGAACGCCGCCGCGCGCGGGCTGATGCAGTTCATCTCGACGACCGCGAACCAGATCGCGCGCGAGCTCAAGCGCGACAATTTCCGGCAGGACGAGCTCTACAATCCGCCGACCGCGATCCTCTTCGGCTCGCAGTATCTCTCGAACCTTTTCAAACAGTTTCCGAACAAACCGGCCGCCGTCGCCGCCGCCTACAACGGCGGCGAGGAAAACGTCCGGCGCTGGCTCGTCCGCGCGAAATCCGACGCCGACGACCGCTACGTTCCCGAGATCGTCTTTTCGCAGTCGAAGGATTACGCCTATAAGGTGATGGCCAACTATCGCGTTTACGGGATCTTTTACGACGAAAATCTGCGGGCGCGGTGATCTTTTTTTAACGCGAAGGCGCAAAGGCGCGAAGACGCGAGGTTTTTTGGGATTCGTTGGGAGAATCGGAGGCCGTTCCTAAACCCGGGATGCGGGGAAACCGCGAGCGGGGCGATGGCGGTTTGAAGTGCCGGGCGGCGGCGTTGGCGGCGGGCGGCGCGCGGGACCGGCGGGCTCTTCGGAGAATCGTCGGAAGGATCGGCGGCCCGATCGGATCGAAAGTTGACATCGACGGCCGGCAGGCGCACAATGTCCGCATCAACATACCGGACGGCGCTCGGTCGGGCGCTCGAAAACGCCCGAGAGGAAAAGCTCCGGACTCGATTTCGACCGATTCGAACCGACTCCGCCGCGGCGGCTCGGGGCTATGAAGCTCGACATCGACGTTCCTGTCATCGATCAAAAGCCGGAAGGACGTTAAACAAGCCGGTTTCGCCCGTAGTGACTATGTTTGACAGCGGTCTCGTAAGATTAAACGGTTTTCGAAAAATGTTCCCGGTCCTGCTGAAGCGGTTCGCCGGGAAGCGCCCCGGTGCGCGGGAAGATCGGCCGTCGACCGGCTCGGGCTCCAAAGTTTTCTGGGTTCTGCTGCTCGCGATTTACGGTTTCTTCGCGTATCTGCTGGCGGGGATCAGCCGGCAGTATATCCCTTACGATACCGACGTCGCTTTTTTGAGGATCAAGCAGGACGTGATCGACGTCTTTTTGTATAAGCCGGCGTTTTTTGTCCACGTCTATACCGCGGTCTTCGTGCTGCCGGCCGGCTTCACGCAGTTTTCCGGCACGATTCGGAGAAAATTCCCCCTCGTCCACCGGTATGTCGGCCGGGTTTACGCGGCGGTCGTGATCTTCCTCGCCGGCCCGTCGGGCTTTTATATGGGGATCTTTGCCAACGGCGGCCTCTCCTCGCAGATCTCGTTCTGTCTTCTTTCGATCTTATGGATCGGTTTTACGGTGCTGGCGGTCGTCAAAATCAGAACCGGGGACGTTCGGGCGCACCGCGATTTTCTGATCAGATCGTTTGCCTTAACGCTTTCCGCGATCACGCTCAGAGCCTGGAAATATCTGCTGGTGCTGTTTTTTCATCCGCGTCCGATGGACGTTTATCAAATCGTCGCGTGGCTCGGCTGGATTCCGAATCTCCTGATCGCGGAATTGATGATCAGACAATTTTTCAAGTCCGGAAAATCCGGAGGGTATTCGGCCTGATTTTACAAAAACGAGGAAAAAATTATGAAAAAAATACTGTTGATCCTGTTTGCCGTCGGCCTGATCGCTTCGTGCAGTAAAACGCCCGACATTACGGCGAGCAAAACCGAAAGCACGCCGGGCCAGCCGACGGCCGGCGGCGAGAAAACGACTCCGGAAAAAAACGGCGGCGGCGAAAAGCCGAACCAGAATTCGCCTCTTTTAGGCACTTACACGGGCGGCTTCGAAGCGGTCGATTTCGACGAGTCGAAGGATTACGTTTACGAAAACCGGATCACGATTTCGATCGATTCGCTGGACGCCGGCACGATCGCCGGCCACAGCGTCGTCGCTGGCAATAACCGGCCGTTTAAGGGGACTTTCAAACAGGAAGGAAAATCGCTGAAGGTCGAAGCGGCCGAACCGGGCGACGATCAATACGACGGCAGTTTTTCGTTTACGATCGACCCCGACGGCAAGACGGTTTCCGGCACCTGGACCGCCAACAATAAAAAGCTCAGCGTCAGCAAACGAAAATACGCGCTGACCAAAAAGCAGTTCAGATACGACGCCTCGCTGAACCTGCCCGAAGACGTTCAGTGGACCGAGCTTTACGAAAAATATCCCAAATTTCCCGATAAGATCGAATCATTGACCGAAGACGTCACCAGGATCAACGCCTCGGCCCGGGAGCTGACCAAAAAGGACGTCGAAAATATGTATAAAGGCGATCTCGAGATCATCCGCAACGCGATTTACGCGCGACACGGATATTCGTTCAAAAACCGCCGGATCAGGTTTATTTTCGACCAGTTCGTGCCCTGGTATATGCCTTTGAATACCGACATCCGAACCGATTTGACCGAAATCGAAAAGAAAAACATCGAGCTGCTCAAACGCTACGAGGACCACGCCGAACGCTATTATGACGAATACGGACGCTGAAATCCGGGAAATCTCCTGACCGCAGACGAAACTTATCGAAAAAAGCCGCGCTCGGAATCGCGGCTTTTTTATGCGTCGGCCAACCGCGAGCTCATACCGTTTTGACTAAATAATTGTGCCTCAGGATTTTCAGCTCGATTCATTTAATTGTTACAACCAAACAAGTTAGTTGATTATCAAGCCTTCCGACATCGCCCATCCGACATCCGACATCGGTATCGCTTATCCATAAATGACGTTATGTTATTAACTTTGCGTCTTCGCGCGGCTGCGTTAAAATCAGCTTTTATGCGTTATTTAATTATTCTTTTATCAGCGGCCCTGCTTTTTACGGCGTGTTCGAAACCGGCGTCGGTCGACGCGAAACGCTTCAAATTGAGCGGGAAAGTGATCGCGGTCGATAAGGCGAAGAAAAAAGCGACGATCGAGCACGGCGAGGTCAAGGGTTATATGCAGGCGATGACGATGGAGTTTCCGGTTCACGCCGACTGGGTCTGGGACGATCTCGTGCCGGGCGCGGAAGTGCAGGCCGATCTCGTCATCGACGAGACCGCCAAAGATCCGTACTGGCTCGAAAACATCGCGATCATCGCCGCGCCCGATCCGAACCGGCCGGCGCCGGTCGACGACCGCTTCGCGCAGCTCGGCAAGGAAGTCCCCGAATTCACGCTCACCAATCAGGACGGCCGGCGGATCTCGACCAAAGACTTCAAAGGCAAGGCGTGGGCGCTGACCTTCATCTATTCGCGCTGCCCGCTGCCGGATTACTGCATCAAGATGTCGACGAACTTTTCCGACGCCGCCCGCGAGGTGATGAATTCCGAATACAAAGACAAAATCCGCCTCCTGAGCATCTCGTTCGACCCGGAAAACGACACGCCGGAAAAGCTCCGGCAATACGGTCAGGGCTATTTCGGCAAAGACGCCAAACCCGATTTCTCGGTCTGGCAGCTCGCCGTCGGCAGCGATCAGGAAGTCAAAGCGATCACCGGATTTTTCGGTCTGCGCTATGAAAAAGACCCGAACGACAAGACGCAGATCAACCATTCGCTGCGAACGGCGGTCGTCGCGCCCGACGGCCGAATCACGAAGATCTTCGCCGGCAGCGACTACACGGCCAACGATCTGCTCGGCGAATTGAAGGCGACCCTCAAATAGCTTTTTTTCCGGGATTGGGAAAGGCGGGCGGTAAACCGGTTTACCGCCCGCCTTTCCGCGCTTTTGTAAAGATTTGGTAAAGTTTTGTAAAATCCTCGTTTTTTTTCATTAAACAATGTATTTTCAGGCAGTTTCGATGGATTTAAAGACAGAAAACTGTTAGATTCGAGAATAACCCCGAAGTTTTCAGACCGAAGCACTTCCGATAGCGTCTAAAACATACTAATCAAGCAGGCAAAAATCTTTTGTAGTTACGATTTTCAATGTAATTGTAGGTGCGATTTTCAACCAATTTTAGAGTAAAACGAGGAAAATTATGAAACAGAAATCGAGTATTTCCAGATTGCGCATTTGGAAGACGATATTTATTGTTTTTGCCGTTTGCCTGGCGACCGTGGTGCCGTTTTATTTCGGCAGTCACAGCGAAGCACAAACAGCGACCGGAACTTTTCTGGGCGCGCCTTTGACGGGCGACCCGATCGGCAACGTCACGCCGCAGGGGTTCGCCCGCTACGCGGTCGATCCGATGAACAACAAGACGCTCGACGTTCAGGTCAGCGGCGTCAATCTGCCGCCGGCGACTTCGCTGAACGTCCTGATCGACGGCGCTTCGGTCGGTTCGATCCGTCTGGCCTCGGCCAGAAGCGGGGTTCTGCATCTGATCGGACAAGCCGTCCCGACCGTCAACGAAGGCTCGACCGTCGCGGTCAAGAACGGCGACACGGTCGTTCTTTCGGGAGTCTTCGCGACGCCGCCGACGCCGAGCCCGTCGCCGACGCGGACGATGAGCCCGACGCCGACCGGCAGTCCGAGCCCGTCGCCGACGCGGACGCCGCCGCCGCCGCCGACTCCGCTGCCGACTCCGAGCGCCGCTTTCTTCGCTCCGCTCGAAGGCGCGACGATCGACGGCGTGATGCCGCGCGGCATCGCGCAGTATGCCGAATTCAGCACGGATAAAGTGCTCAACGTCTTCGTCGACCACGTCCGTCTTCCGAATACGACGCTGACAGTTTACATCAACGACGCGAGCGTCGGCCAGATCACGCTGAACAGCGCGATCGGCGGCGTTCTGCGGCTCAGCACGGCCAACGGCGACACCGTGCCGACGATCGTCGCCGACAATACGGCGACCGTCAAGAACGGCGACACGACCGTGCTGGCGGGAACCTTCCGCGCCTTCACGACGCCGACTCCGCATCCGTCGCCGTCGGTCACCCCGACCGGCAGCCCGTCGCCGACCCCGACCGGCAGCCCGACTCCGCACCCGTCGCCGCGTCCGAACCGCGTTTTCGGCGGACATCTCGACGGCGCGCAGGTCGTGCCGGCGGTGACGACCGATGCCCGCGGAATGGTCGGCGTCAGACTGAACGCCGGCGAAACGCAGATCGAGGTGATTTGCGGCTTTAACGGACTGTCGAGCGCCCAGACGACCGCGACGATCAACGGCCCGGCGATGGCCGGCGAAACCGCCGCGACGCTCTTCGACCTCGGCACGGTCGGCGGCACGTCCGGCCGGTTCGCCCCGCAGACCTTCGACGTGACGGCCGAACAGGTCGCCCAGCTCCGCAGCGGTCTGTGGTATGTCCAGATCGGTTCGACCGACAACCCGACGGGCGAGATTCGCGGCCAGATCCGCAGCCGCACGCGGCCGAGCGCCTTTGCCGGCACGGGCACCGACGACATCGCGGTCTTCCGTCCGTCGAACGGCGCGTGGTACGTCAAGGACGGTACCGGCTACACGACGCAGTTCCTCGGACAGAACGGCGACCAGACCGTTTCGGGCGACTTCGACGGCGACGGCAAGACCGACTACGCCGTCTTCCGCAGCGGCACGTGGCTCATCAGCCGCAGCTCCGACGGCGGTTTGACGACCAAACAGTTCGGTCTCGCCGGCGACATCGCCGTGCGCGGCGACTATGACGGCGACGGCCAGAGCGATCTCGCGGTCTTCCGTCCGTCGACCGGCGTCTGGTATATCGAAAAGAGCAGCGGCTCGGGCTACATCATCACGCAGTTCGGTATGAACGGCGACAAGCCGGTCGGAGCCGATCTCGACGGCGACGGCAGAACCGACATCGCCGTCTTCCGTCCGTCGACCGGCGTCTGGTACTGGGGCCGCAGCTCGAAGGGCGACACGCGGGCCGCGCAGTTCGGCACGAACGGCGACGTTCCGATCGTCGGCGATTTCGACGCCGACGGCACGGACGATCTGACCGTTTACCGGCCGTCGACCGGCGTCTGGTATGCGTGGCGCAGCTCGAACGGCACGTACGACATCCGCCAGTTCGGTCTTTCGACCGATATTCCGGCGGCCGGCAACTACGACGCGGACGGCGCGACCGACATCGCGGTCTTCCGCCCGTCGACCGGCGTCTGGTATATCTGGCGCAGCTCGGATAATACCTACGATATCAATTACTTCGGTATCAACGGCGATATTCCGGCCAACAACCGTTAAGCGAAAGCGCAAAGCGAATGTTTCGGCTTGAAATTTCGCTTTGCGCGATGCATCTTTAATAAGCAATGGGCAACTTTTCATCCGGGAAGTTGCCGATTGCTTATTTTTTTTGTTCAATCTTAATACTGCGTTTTTTTAGTTTAGTGACAATGTGATCTTTGATCTTTGATCCTGGGCCTTTGAAAATGAAGCAAAGATCAAAGACCAGAGGCCAAAGATCGAATTTGTTTGTAAACTTAAAAACCAAAGTACTTAACAACGCTTGTGACCGGAACGACTTTGGAACAGATCAACTTTTCCGCAAAATCGCTTGAGAAATCGGACGCCGAGCTCGTCCTCGCCTGCCGGCGCGGCGACGAAGCGGCGTGGAACACGCTCGTCGACCGCTACCAGCGGCTGATCATCACGATCCCGCGCCGCGCCGGCCTGACCGAGGAACAGGCGGCCGACGTCTTTCAGGAGGTCTTTCTGACGCTCTTCGAAAAGCTCGACGAGATCGCCCAGCCCGAGCGCATCCGCTCGTGGCTCGTGACGACCGCGAAATTCAAAACCTGGGCGACCGTCCGCAGCGGCAAGGGCTTTTACTCGCCGGAAACCGAGGAAGAGATGGAGCACGAAATGGCGAGTCTCGCCGACGCGTCGCCGCTCGCCGACGACATCCTGATCGAGCTCGAACGGCAGCATCAGATCCGGACGGCGCTCAAAGAGCTCGAGGAACGCTGCCGGACGATCCTCTCGATGCTCTACCTGCGCGACGCGGCCGCGTCCTATTCGGAAGTCGCGACGGCGATCGGCGTCGGCGAAACGAGCATCAGCCCGCTCCGCTCGCGCTGCCTGCAAAAACTGGCGAAGATTCTGACGAGATGAGTTCGGGAAGTTTGGGAAGTTTGGGAAGTTTGGGAAGTTGAGGAAGACGATCGGTCGGCTTTTTCACTTTTCGACTTTTTCACTTTTTCACTTTTTCACTTTTTTTCTTTGAACCCTGTATTTTTGCCGCGGTTTCCCGCACTGTTCGGGTGAGAGGGCAATCGAAGCAATGAATTTGACCGGAACGATGAACAACGACAACGAAAAATTACTCAGCCAGATCGTGCACCTGATGCAGACCGACCAATCGGCCGACGCGCCGGCGGACGCCGTTCAATGGTCGAAGAATCTTTTCCGGAGCCGCGCCGCCGCGCCGAAAAAATCGGTCGTTCAAAGAATTATGGCGGTCCTCCAGATGGATCTTTCGCCCGATCAGGCGGCCTTCGGCGAGCGCTCGGCCACGGCCTCCGCGCGCCAGCTGCTCTTCGCGGCCGGCGATTATCACATCGACCTGCGGATCGCCGCTTCGAAAAAAGGCGCGACCGTTAGCGGCCAGATCATCGGCGAAGAGCTCGCCGCCACGCGGGTCGGCCTCGAAGGCCCCGCCGGAACGCTCGCGACGGAAGCGAACGAGATCGGCGAATTCAGATTCGAGACGGTCGCGAAAGGCGTCTACGACCTGTCGCTGACGATCGCCGACCGCGAAATCGTCGTCGAAAACATCGAAATCGATTGATGTTTCTTCTTCGGGGGTAGAAGAAACAAAGGAGGAGCGGGAGATGTCGGATTATCTCCCGCTTTTTCCTTCGGCGCGCGGATTGTCTGGCTTTGGGCTTTGCATTATAGTGATAATCACCCTATGCGACGCGCCGAGCTCATCAACAAACTTCTGGCCGCCGGCCGAAAGACGCAGCAGCTGTCGCTGATCAGAAAACACGCCGCTTTGATCGATCTCGGGTTCGCCCGCGAGCTCAAAAACACCTATTACAATTCGTGGACGACCGCGCCGCGGAAAACGCTGAACGCCGCCCGCGCGCTCGAGGCGCTGACGAAAATCCTGCCCGACGAAGAAGTCGGCGCGCTCGCCAGCTGGGTTCGCGGAATCGCCGATCTGACGGGCGGCAAGCTCGAAAAAGCCGTCCGCGACCTCGACGCGGCGGCGGCCGTTTTTCTGCGCCTCGGCCGCGAGCACGACGCCGCCCGGACGCAGGTCGCCAAACTGATCGCGCTCGCGCTGCTCGGGAAATACGACGAATCCGTCAAAACCGGCCGGGACGCACTCCGGATCTTCGAAAAATACGGCGACGAGCTCGCCGCCGGCAAGATCGAGAAGAATCTCGGCAACGTCGTCGCGCGGCAGGGCAAGGAATCGGCCGCCGAAAAATACTATCTCGCGGCGCGCCGGCGGTTCGTCCGGCTCGACGACCGGAGCGAGCTCGCGATGAACGACAACAGCCTCGCCAACACCTACGCCGAGCTCAACGATTTTCACCGCGCCGAAAAATTCTACGCGCAGGCGCTCGAGAGCGCGCGCCGCGCCGGGATGCACGTCACCGAGGCCGAGATCGAGGCGAGTATGGGCAATCTCGCGCTCTTTCGCGGGCAGTTCGACGAGGCGCTCCGGTTTCTCGAGCTTTCGCGCCAGAAATACCGGCGGCTCAAGATGCCGCACCAGACGGCGATCGCCGAACTCGAAATCGCCGAAATCTATCTCGAGCTCAACCTGCTCGACGAGGCCTACGCGATCTACAAAAAGGTCGCCCCGGCGCTCGGCCGTCTCAAGCTGCAGGGCGAAGAGGCCCGCGCGCGCGCCAATTTCGGCAAGGCCGCGCTGCTCCGCAAGGAATATCGAAAAGCCCGCCGCGAGCTCGAAAAATCGGCGCGGCTCTATCTCCGCGAAAAAAACCCGAACGGCGCGGCGAGCGTCAAGCTCTCGGAAGCGCATCTCGAACTGTCGGGCCGCCGCGCCGGGGCCGCGCTGAAAACGGTCCGCGAGGCCGAAAAGCTGCTCGCGAAAAGCGAAAACCGCCGCTCGAAGCTGCTCGCGAAATGGCTCCGCGGCGAGATTTTGCAGAATCTCGGCCGTCATCGAACGGCCGCGCGGCTTCTGACCGAAGCCTATGACGAAGCGCTCGCGCAGGAACAGTCCAATCTCGCGCAGATCTGTCTCAATTCGCTCGGCAATCTCGCCCTCCGCCGAAAAGAACCGGCGGCGGCCGAGGATTATTTCAGACGCGCCGTCGAGATGATCGAGAATCTGCGCGCGCCGCTGCCGGCCGAGGAATTCCGGATGGCCTTTCTCGCCGACAAGCTCGCGCCGTTCGAGAACCTGACGAAGATCTATCTCGCGCGGGGCGATTTCGAACGGGCGCTGATCTTCACCGAAAAGGCCCGCGCGCGGACGCTCGCCGAGAGCCTCCGCGGCGAGGTCGCGCGGCCGGCGGCCGGCGAGGCGTCGAACCTGGGCGCGCTGCGCGAAGAGCTGAACTGGTTTTACAGCCGTCTGAACCGGGCCGCCGAAAACGAGTTCGCGGCTTTTCAGAAAGAGATCGACAAGCTCGAAAAACGGATCGCCGCCGCGCTCCGCGAGATCGAAAGCACGCGCCCGGCCGCCGAACGCGCCGCCGCCGGCCGCGTCGATCTCGACGAACCCGAAATAATCCGGCAGCTTCGGAAAAACCTCGGCCCGCACCGCGCGCTGATCGAATTCGTCGTCTTCGACGACCGTTTTTCGGCGTTCGTCGTGACCGACGAAAAAATCGAGTTCGTCGCCGACCTCGCCGCCGGAGCCGAGATTCTGGCGCTGCTCGAAGGCCTCCGCTTTCAGTTCGGCGCGCTCCGCTACGGCGCGGCCAATCTCGGCGGCCTGACCGCCGTGCTTAAAAAACGCGCCGATTTCTATCTCGAAAAGCTCGCCGCCGCGCTTTTCGAACCGCTCGCGACGGCCGCCGGCGCGCGCGATCTGGTGATCGTGCCGGCCGGCATCGCGCATTACGTCCCGTTTCACGCGCTCCGGACGAACGGAAAATACCTGATCGAGACCCGCGAGATCGTCTCCGCGCCGAGCGCCGCCGTCCGGCTCTTTCTGGAGCAAAAGCCCGCCCGCCGGCCGGCCGAAGTGCTGCTGATGGGTTTCGCCGACGAGAAGATCCCGCTCGTCGAACGCGAGATCGACGCGCTTAAAATGCTTTTTCCGGCGGCCCGGGCCTTTACCGGCGCCGACGCGACGCTCGCGAATTTCGCGCGCAGCGCGCCCGGCGCGGACGTCCTGCATCTCGCCTGTCACGGTCAGTTCCGGCCCGAAAACCCGCTCTTTTCGAGCCTCCATCTCGCCGACGGCTTCATCACCGTCCGCGACATCTGCGGCCGGAAGCTGGACGCCGGCGTGGTCACGCTGAGCGCCTGCGAAACGGGCCTCAACCAGATCTTCGCCGGCGACGAGCTGCTCGGGCTGGCGCGCGGCTTTCTGGCGGCCGGCGCCGATTCGCTGGTGCTCAGCCTCTGGACGGTCAGCGACGAGGCGACCGCCCGCCTGATGAAGGATTTTTACGAAGCCCTCCGGCACGGCGCGGGCGTCCCGGCCGCGCTCCGGACGGCGCAGCGCAAATTTATCGAGAGCGGCGCGCATCCCTACTACTGGTCGCCGTTCACCGCGATCGGCAAATGATTTTTTTTTCGGAAAGCCTGTATTTTTCTCGAAACCGGCCGCACTGTGTAGATGCCGCGAAGGCAACAGGTTTATAATTCCGAGGGCAGCAATGAAAAAACTTATCCGAAAAAACTGGCTCAAAGTAATTTTGCTGATCGCTTTGACGCTGACGTTCGGCACGGGAGTTTTCGAGCGAAAAACTTCCGCGCAGCCGGGTTCGTGCGCCGACTGCGTCGCGGATCAGGTTATTTTCGAGCTCGCCAGCCCGGCCGATCTGCCGGCCGTCGCCGCGCAGTACAATCTCGACCCGACGCCGCTCGGCCAGGTCGGAATCCCGACGACCTATCGGATGCGCGTCGTCAACGGGCAGAACCCGCAGACGATCGTCACGCAGATGACGGCCGACGCGCGCATCAAAAAACCGCAGGTCAACCGGCTGCTCTCGGCCGCCGAACGGGTCGATCTGCCGTGGACGATCGGCCGTTCGTGGTCGGTCGGCCGCTCGTGGTCGGTCGGCGGCAGCAAAAAGGCCTACGACACGCAGTGGTTTCCGGCCAAGATCCATCTCAACGACGCGCTCGCCCAGTCCACCGGGCAGGGCGTGACGGTCGCCGTGCTCGACACGGGCATCGATCTCAATCATCCGATCTTCGCGAACCGGCTCGTGCCGGGTCACGATTTCGTCGACAACGACGACGACCCGAGCGAGGAAGGCGTGCTTCATCAGAATCCGTCCTACGGTCACGGCACGCACGTCGCGGGCCTCGTCGCGCTGACCGCGCCGGGCGCGAAAATTATGCCGCTCCGCGTCCTCGACCGGGACGGCGTCGGCGATCTCTGGCGCGTCAAGGACGCCGTCATCTGGGCGGCCAATCACGGCGCCGACGTCATCAATCTCAGTTTCGGATACCCGGAAGATCCGCTCAACCCCGACGCGCAGCGGCTCCTGAAACAGCTGCTCGACGCCTGCGACGACGGGCTGACCGACGACGGCACGACCTTTCCCGAGCTCGGCGCGCATCGTTTGATGGCGGTCGCCGGCGCCGGCAACAGCGGCGAGCTGCACGGGCCGGACAACGCGCCGCTGCGGATCTACCCGGCGGGTCAGACCGCCGGTTCGATGATCGCCGTCGCCGCGAGCACGCGGTACGATCTGCTCGCCGATTTTTCGGGCTTCGACCGGCGCTGGGTCGAGGTCGTCGCGCCCGGCGAAGACATCATCAGCGCGATCCCGAACGGCCGCTTCGCGAGCTGGAGCGGAACGTCGATGGCCGCCCCGATCGTTTCGGGCGTGGCGGCGCTCGTCAAAGCGAAATTCCCCGACTGCACGCCCACCCAGATCGTTCACCAGGTCAAGGGGACCGGCGATCAATGGGACTACGATCATCCGACCCGTACCGATGCGGACGGCCGGGCGCTCCGCATCAAGGTGCGCCGCGTCGACGCGCTCGCGGCGCTCACGACGGCCGTCACGGCGGGCTGTCAGATGCCCGCCCCGGCGCGCCGCTGAGTCTTTCAAATAAAACATTTTCGCCCGCCGGGCCGATCTTCGCCGATCGGCCTTTTTTTTATCTTTCGAAAAAAAATTTTCGCGCCCGCTGTCTTTTCGCCGCCGCGGCGCGCACTGTCTTCCCGAGCACCCCTGTTTGCAGCTTAACAAAAGCAGAGAAACGAAATTAGAAAGGAAGGAAATTAAGAAAATGCGAAAAGATAGAAAACATGGGCAAATGTGGAAATTATCGTTGATCGCGCTCGCCGTTTTGGCGTGGGTCGCGGTTCCGTTCATCGTACAGAAAAAAGTTGAAGCAAGCAGCGAAGTGCCGAGCTCGACGATCACCGCCGCGCTCGCCGCGCCGGGCGGCGCGATCAACCCGCACGGGCTGGCGACCTATAACGTCTACCCGAGCGGCAACCGCGAGCTCGAAGTCGAGTCCGAGGACGTCAGCGCGGCCGGCGCGACGCTGACCGTCTTTCTGAACGGCAGCCAGATCGGCACCGCGACCGTCGACGCGACTTTCAAGGCCAAACTGAAACTGCGCTCGCAGAACGGCGACACCGTGCCGAACGTCGCGAGCGGCGACACGGTCGACGTCAAAAACGGCGCGGACACGATTCTTTCGGGCGCTTTCGGCGGCAGCACGACGCCGACCCCGACGGCGACGCCGACCGGCAGTCCGACGGGCAGCCCGACGGCGACCCCGACCGGTTCGCCGACCGCGACCCCGACCGCGACACCGACCCCGACCGGCAGTCCGAGCGAGAGCGAGATCTACGCGATCCTTTCGGGCGCGACGATCGACGGCGCGCTGCCGCGCGGCCTCGGCGAGTTTGAGGTCAACAACAACCGGACGAAGCTCGAAGTCAATCTCGATCAGATCAATCTGCCGATCGGCACGTCGCTGACGATCGTCATCGACGACGCGCCGGCCGGCAGCGTTGCGCTCCGCGAGCGCGGCGAAGCCGAATTCAAGCTCCGCTCGGACCGCGGCGACACGGTTCCGTCGGTCGCGGCCGGCTCGACGATCACGGTCAAGAACGGCGCGACGACGATCCTTTCGGGCACCTTCGCGAACGCGACGAGCCCGACGCCGACCCCGGGCGGCACGCCGCAGAGCCGTCATTTCGAAGGCAAGATGACGCGTCCCGGCGCGACCACCACCTACTATCAGCCGAAGGGCGAAGTCGACGTTCATCTGAACTCGGCCGGCACGCAGGCCATCATCACCGGCGAATACTCGCGGCTGACGAGCGCCCAGACCTCGACGACGATCGGCGTCACGGTCGGCGGCGTGACGACGACCGTCTACGATTTCGGCGCGCTCGGCGGCACCGAACGCAATTTCGGCCCGGTGACGATCGACGTCACGCCGCAGCAGGTGCAGCAGCTCCGGATGGGCCTCTGGACGGCGACGGTCGGCACCGTCAGCAACCCGGCGGTCGAGATCACCGGTCAGATCCTCAACGATTCGCATAACGCCGACTTCGACGGCGACGGCAGCAACGATTTCGCGGTCTTCCGTCCGGCGAGCGGCACCTGGTACGCGCAGAACAGCCAGGGCTTCACCGCGCAGAACTTCGGGACGGCCGCCGACACGCCGGTTTCGGCCGACTTCGACGGCGACGGCAAGACCGACAAGGCGCTCTTCCGCAACGTCAACGGCTTCGGCGTCTGGGAAATCAGCAACAGCTCGGACGGCAGCACGACGACCACGCAGTTCGGCTTCGCGACCGACACGCCGGTGCGCGGCGACTTCGACGGCGACGGCCGCAACGACATCGCGGTCTTCCGGCCCTCGAACGGCGTCTGGTATGTCAAAAAGAGCGACAACACCGGCTTCCAGATCGTCCAGTTCGGCACGAGCGAAGACATCCCGATGACCGGCGATATGGACGGCGACGGCCGCGCCGACGTGACGGTCTTCCGGCCCTCGACCGGCGTCTGGTACTGGATCAACAGCGAAACGGGCAGCATCGGCATCGTCCAGTTCGGCACGAACGGCGACAAGCCCGTCCGCGGCGACTTCGACGGCGACGGCCGCGACGATCTGACGGTCTATCGTCCTTCGACCGGTGTCTGGTATATCTGGAGATCGAGCGACGGCGGGTTCGACATTCGCCAGTTCGGAATCGCCGAAGACGTCCCGGTGGCGGGCAATTACGACGGCGACAACCGGACCGACATCGCGGTCTTCCGGCCGTCGACCGGCGACTGGTACATCTGGAGAAGCATCGACAACGGCTACGGCTTCCTCCACTTCGGACTGACCGGCGACATCCCGACGGTCCGCTGATGAAAAGGGTTTGAGGGCCGCCCGGAGACGGAAAAACAATCCGCAAGATAGAACGGTCGAACGGCGGCCCTCAAACTCCCACTCGGACACGGGCAACGCGAAACATCGATCGACCGTCTAAGTTAATGCTTCCGACCTTAGCAGTAGATCACATTGGAAGCACCCGTTTAGATAATTCCCCCCGGCTGCCAGCCCTCCTCGCAGCCGGGGGATTTTTTTATTTGAGTTTTTCGAGAACCGCTTCGATCTGTTTGATGTGCCGCATTTCGTGGCCGCCGAGCAGCGCGAGCCATTCCTGCGCCGAGAGATCGCCGAAGGCCGGATGCGGAAATTTCGCTTCCGTGCCGTCGACCGATTCGAACAACGGCCGCAGTTCTTCGAGCTGGCGGCGCGTCTCGTCCATCCGCGCGAGCGATTCGGCGATCGACTTCGTGCCGGTCGGCCGGACGCGGTCGGGCGCTTCGAATTTGGCCGTCCGGCCGGCGGCCGCTTTCTGCAGGAATTCGTCGGAAAGCCGCGCCGCGCCGTCCGACGACTTGCCGCCCTCCCGGGCCGCGTTCAAAAGCTTCGCGGAGATCCGCATAATGCCCTCGTCGACGATCGCGATATGCTCGACGAATTCGCGCACCGTCCATTTTTCGCCCTCCGGCAAAGCGTCGGCCTGCGCGTCGGTCAAATTCCCGACCGTCGCCCTCAACTTCTCGCGAATCCGGTCGTTCGCCTCGTAAATGTCCCCAATGGTGTTATATTTCATAATATTATGTCGATTTCGGATTTCGGATTTCGGATTTCGGATTGCTCGCGTTTCGAAGCCCGGATTTTGACTGTAATTCGAAAGCCGACAACAGCAGACCAATCCGAAATCCGAAATCCGAAATCCGAAATCGTTTTCATTTATTGCCGACGACCGTCGCCTGCGGGCTCAGGATGAGCCGGTGCCAGCGGAGGCTGCTGCGCGCGCCGTCGCCGGTCTTGTACTGTTTGACGTAGCCGGTCTGAAAATAAAGCAGCGTGTCGGCCGACCATTCGAGCATCACGATCGGCTGGAACGAAACGAGCGTCTTCTCGTCGGGCAGCGTCATCGACGGCTGGTTCGCGTTCGGCTCGGCGTTCGCGTTGGCGGCCGGCGACTGTTCGTTGTTGACCTTTTGATCGTAGGCCTGCGACGACAGCAGGAGCTGGTTGCGAAGCGGGATCGCGGCCTGCGTCGGCTGATCGCCGATCGCGTCGTAGATCCGGATCTGCTTGTCGAAACCGACCGCGACCTTCGCCGAATCGGGCGACCAGACCGGATGAACGCCGGTCAGATTGTCGTCGAGCCGCCGTTCGCGGCCGTTTTTCTCGACGATCCGCGGCCGGCCCAACGGCACGAAGATCTCGTTGTTCTTGTCGGCCTGCATTTGCAGATAGCGCCATTCCTGATAGCTCGCCGCGAGCGCCGCGAGCATCGAACCGTCCGGCGACCAGACGAAATAATAATAGATCAGCCCCTCGTTCTGCGTGACCGGTTTGAGATCGAGGCCCTCGGAATTGCAGACGTAGATCTGCTCGGTCCGAAACGTCAGGACGTTCGGCGCGCCGTCGGACGGCGGCGGCGGCGTGACGGGCGGCGCGGCCGGTTCGCTGTTGGCGTTGGCGTTCGAATTCGCGGCCGGCGGCTTGTTGGCGTTCGTGTTGGCGTTGGTGTTGGCGTTCGCGTTCGGCAGCGGCAGCACGCTGTTGAGGCCGCCCTGCCGGGCGATCGCGACGAACGCGACCGACGTCGAATCGGGCGACCAGACGATGATGTCCGGAAAATCGGCGGTCATCGTCTCGGGCGTCACGCGGCGCAGAAACTTGCCGTCGCCGGCGTACATATCGAGCCGGTACGAGGCGTCCGGATCGCCGAGCCGCTGGTACACGGCCAGGATTCGCTGTTTGTTCGGCGACGAGATCGTCTGGACGAGATTTTCCTGCTGGCGGCTCGCGTCGAAATCCGCGAGCACGGCCGGATTTTTTTCTTCCGGCGGCGCGGCGTTCGCGGGCAGCGCCGGCGCGGGCACGTCGGCTTCATAGCGGAAGCTGAGCCGCAGCGCGGGCACGTCGCGCATCGTCGCCGGCGCGACGGTCGCGGGCTGAAAGATGTTTTTCTGGCACGCCGCGGTCGCCGCGAGCAGCACCAGAACGATGATTTGTTTCGTCAATCGCATACTCTCTGATTAAAACGGAAAAGATAAAAAAATAAAAAGTGAAAAAGCCGGCGATTCCAGACGGCGACGGACCTTTTCACTTTTTTCGCTTGACCGCTTTCGTTTTGCTTACTGTAAATCCGCGCCGAGATAATTCCGGTAGATCGTTTTCTGCTCGTCGGTCGGGCTTTCGAGCGCCTCGATCCGGTAGGCCGGACGGGCGCGGCCGCCGAGCACGATCTCGATCTCGCGGAGCTCGTCGAACCGGAAAACCGTCAGCCTGACCCGTTCGCCGACCTTCTTCTCGCCGAGGTAGCTCTGCAGAAAATTCTGGTTGGCGCGGATGCCGTCGACCGCGATGATCTGGTCGCCGGTGTTCAGTCCCTGCTCGTAGGCCGGGGTTCCCTTCGGCACGGCCGAAATCGTCAGCCGCTCGCCTTCCTGCCGAAGCGTCGCGCCGAGATACGCATTTTCGCGCCCGCGGTTGTTCTTGACGGTCAGGCCGATGCCGTTGAGAATCGCGTCGTAGTCGATCTCGCTGCGGCCGCGCACGTATTTCGAAAAGAAATCGTCGAGCGACCGGCCGGCCATCGTTTCGGCCGCCTTCTGATAATCTTCGGGCGTGTAGTTGCGGCCTTTTTTATAAAACTCGCTGTAGAGATACCGGAGCACGTCGTCGAGCGATTTCGCGCCCTTCGAGGACGAACGGATCTCGACGTCGAGCAGGAAATTGACGAGCTCGCCCTTGTCGTAATAGGAGATCTGGTTGTTGACGGCGTTTTCGTCGGCCCGGTAATACTTGATCCAGGCGTCGAAGCTCGCCTCTTCGAGCGAGGTCTCGAAACGGCCCGGCGTTTCCTGCAGGGCCTGGATCTGGCCGGCCTTGCCGTCGAGAAACTCGTTCGCCGAGATGATGCCGGCGCGCTCGACGAGCACCGATTCGTAATAGGCCGTGCCGCCCTCGGCGACCCACAGGAGCTTCGTGTAGTTTTCCTTGTCGTAATCGAACGGCCCGAGCGCGTCCGGCCGGATCCGCTTGACGTTGAAGCAGTGGAAATACTCGTGCGCGACGAGCGTCATAAAGTTCGTGTAGCGGTCGCCGGAAAAGCCGAAGCGGTTCCACTGGAGCGCCGTCGAATTGAGATGTTCGAGCCCGCCGCCGCCGCGCAGGTTGAGGATGAACGTGTAGTCGTTGTAGGGCAGTTCGCCGAAGATCTTATACGCTTCTTCGACGATCTTCGCCGTGTCGCGGGCGATCCGGTTGAGATCGAAATTGCCCTCGCCCTCGATCACGAAACGGTGCTGCTTGCCCTCGACCGTGAAATAGATGTCGTGAAAATTGCCGACCTCGAACGGCGAGTCGTAAAGCACGTCGTAGCTTTCGGCGCGGAAAACGCTCGTTTGGCCCTCGACCTTCGGCAGGCCGGTCGCGATGCTCCAGTCCTTGTACGGGTTGATGCGGACGGTCGAGGCCGCCTTGAGCTGGCCGTTCGGGTACATCAAAAGCGCGGCCGGCGTGAAAAAGGCGTGGTCGGCGTTGAGCTCGTTCGTGCGGACCGACAGCTCGTTCGCGTAGACGTTGTATTTGACGACGATTTCCTTCGCGGCATTGGTGTCGATCTGCCAGGTGTTCTTGTCCGTCTTGCGCCAGTTGAGATTGATGCCGCCCGCGTCGGCCGCCTGAAAGCTTTCGACGTGGCGCGCGTATTCGCGGACGAGATAGCTGCCCGGCGTCCAGACCGGCATCGAGATCTCCGCCCTGTCCGGCATCTGCGCCCATTTGAGACGCATCTCGACCTCCAGCAGGTGCGTCCACGGCTTCGACATCGAGACCGTGTAGGCGATTTCCGGCGGCGTCGTCTTCGTTTCGACGGTCGTCGTCTTCGTGTTCGGTTTTTTGCGCTGGGCCGGTGTTTCCTGATACATAGAAATTAAGAGTGCTGTGATTAAGATTAAAAATATTTTTATATTTGCGCCTTTTTGCATCCCTTTTGCAAATTCCCCCAAAATGTTATGGTAAATCTTTGTTATCTTACTACAAAATGAGTTTCGAGCAGTAAGAGTATTCGCCTTAAATCAACATGAGTCAAGAAGAGATTTCCGGAGGAATTACGGAAAACAAGCCGGAAAAGTTTTTTACCAAACCGCTGATCGTCATTTTCATCACGATGTTCATCGACCTCATCGGATTCGGCGTCGCGATTCCGGTGCTGCCCGATTACGCCAAAAGCCAGTTCGGCGCGTCGCCGTTCACGATCGGCTGGCTGATCGCGATGTATTCGATCATGCAGTTCGTCTCGACGCCGTTTCTCGGTCAGCTTTCCGACAAATACGGCCGCCGGCCGATCCTGCTCGTGAGCCTGCTCGGGACGAGCGTCGCCGCTTTGATCACGGGCCTCGCGACGACTTTGCCGCTTTTGTTCTTCGGCCGGATCTTCGACGGCATCACCGGCGGCAACATCTCGACCGCGCAGGCCTATATCGCCGACGTGACGAGCAAGGAAAACCGCGCGAAAGGGATGGGTCTGATCGGCGCGGCGTTCGGGCTCGGGTTCGTCTTCGGCCCGGCGATCGGCGGCATTTTGAGCAAGGTCAGCCCGCACGCGCCGTTTTTCTTCGTCTCGGCGCTCGCCTTCGCGAACGCGACGCTGCTTTATTTCATCCTCCCGGAATCGATCAAAAAAGGCGCGGTCGTGACGGCCGAATTCCGCAAGCACCGGCTCGCCGAATTGATGGATTCGCTGAAGAACGCGCAGTTCGGGACGCTGACGGCGATCTACTTTTTTCTCGTGACGGCGTTTTCGATCATGAACTTCGCGTTCGTGCTCTACACCAAGGAACGGTTCGCCTACGCGCCCGAGCAGAACGGCTATATCTTCGCCTTTATCGGCGTCATCGCGGTCATCTTTCAGGGCGGGCTCGTCGGCCGGCTGGCCGACCGGTTCGGCGAAAATCTGCTGACGGTGACCGGCTGTCTGGTGATGGCCGCCGGGCTTTTCAGCCTGCCGTTCATCTTCCCGCAGGCCGGCGGACTGGGCGCGCTGCTCGTCGTGATGGCGGTGATGGCGATGGGCAATTCGATGGCCTCGACGGCCGTCACGAGCCTCGTTTCGAAGAACTCACACGACCACGAACAGGGCAAATCGCTCGGCGTGCTCCAATCGGGCGCGAGCCTCGCGCGCGCGATCGGGCCGGCGCTCGGCGGCGTGCTGCTCGACAACGCGATCAATCAGGTCGACGATTTCACGGTCAAACGCACGTTCTGGACGGCCTCGGCGGTGATGCTCGTCGCGATGCTGATCGCCTTTTTCTCGCGCCGGCTGCACCGCGAAAAATCGATCGACGAATAAACGGACGGAGCGCCGGCATCCTGCCGGCAATGCGTTTGAAAAACGCAGACAGCGTTTCATTTCCACGAAATTCGAAGGAAATGAAACGTCGTGAGGACGCCGCCGATCTCAAGCCGGAGGTCGAAATGGAGCCGCGAGGCGTGATGCTCGTGGACGACGAAACGCTTTCTTCCCATCTTCGATCGCGATCAGTAAACGATCACCTTATCTTTGACCTTACCGTTTTTGATCCGCAGAATCCAGATTTTTCCGTAATCCGAATCGGCCGGCATCGTGTATTTGCTTTCTTTGAGAAACAGATTGACGAGTTGAAAGGCGGTCGAGTTATGGCCGACGACCGCGACCCGGCGCCGTTTCGTGAAGGATAAGATCTCGGCGACGAGCTTTTCCATCGCGCCCGGCTCGTAGAATTGGATCGGCAGGTTTTTGATCCGCGAGAGCGGCGTGACGGTCTCGATCGCGCGCGCGTAGCGGGTCGAATAGAGCCGCATCGGCTTGTATTTTTCGAGCACGCCGACCAGTCTCAGGGCCCGTCTCTGCCCGTCGAGCGAGATGTCCGGCTCGGAATCGTCGCCCTCGACCGGTTCCTCCTTGTCGGCGTGCCGGAAGATCATCACGGTGATCGTGCGCTTCTGCGAAAAGACTTCCGCGGTCGACGGAGCGATCAGAAAGACGCCGATAAAAAACGCGAGCCACAACTTCATAGCTTAAATCTAAACAAAAAACCGTCGGGATGACAAAGCCCCTGTTTATCGAAGCGCCGCGATCTGGTAAAATCGAGTTTTCAGTCTTGAGTCCTAAGTCTTGAGTCTTGAGTCTTAAGTCTTGAGTCTTAAGTCTTAAATCTTTTAAGTCGGATCGAACGTTTCGGGCAAATGACCGCGAATGAGAATTGCCTGCTCGAACCCGTCAATTACCCCGACCGGCGGAATCGTCCCGATTTCGAACAATCCGAAATCCGAAATCCGAAATCCGAAATCGTTATGACTCAAGACTTATTCAGACCGATGAACACCGAACAGAAAAACAACGTCCTGAAATCGCTCGCGCGGCTGCTCGGCGAGCATCAAGCGGAGATCGTCGCCGCCAACGCGCGCGATCTCGCCGGCTGCCCGGCCGCCGATCCGGTGATCTACGACCGGTTGAAGGTCGACGCGGCGAAGGTCGCACGAATGATCGCGGCGGTCGAGAGCGTCGCCGCCGCCGCCGATCCGGAAAACCGTCTCGTTTACTCGACGACGCGCGCCGACGGTCTGCGGATCGAGAACCGGACGGTTCCCTTCGGCCGGATCCTGATCATCTACGAGGCGCGGCCCGACGTCACGATCGAGGCCGCCGTCATCGCGCTCAAGGCCGGCAACCGGATACTTCTGAAAGGCGGCAAGGAAGCGCGGCAGACGAATCTCGCGCTCGTCGGATTGTGGAAGCAAGCGCTCGTCGAAAACGGCGCGGACGCGGGCTTCGTCGAGTATCTCGACCTCGCGCGCGACGAGACGCGCGAACTGATCGCCGGCCGCCGCGAACATTTCGACGTCGTCATCCCGCGCGGCGGCGAGACGCTGATCGATTTCGTCTTAAAAAATTCGAAAGCGCCGGTCATCGTCAGCGGCCGCGGCAACAATTTCGCGTTTGTCGACGCCGACGCCGATTTCGAAAAGGCGCTGCCGATCGTCCTCAACGGCAAATCGCGTCTCAGCGTCTGCAACGCGCTCGACAAGGTCCTGCTCGACGAAAACATTCCCGGGCTCGACGAAAAGATCGCGCGGCTCGTCGAGGCGCTGAAAAATATCGGCGTCGAAGTGTTGGGCGACGACCGCACGGCGCACGACCACGAGGATGTCGCGCTCTTTTTCGGCGATGAAATCTGGTTCGAAGAATTCTTAGCGGCGAAGATCGTCGTCGCCGTCGTTTCGGGACTCGCCGAGGCGATCGAAAAGATCAACAAATATTCGGGCGGCCATTCGGCCGTGATCGTCACCGAGAACGCCGAACGCGCCGAACGCTTTATGGCGGAAACCGACTGCGCGGCGGTTTATCACAACGCCTCGACGCGTTTCACGGACGGCGGCGAATTCGGCCTCGGCGCGGAGATCGCGATCTCGACGCAGAAGCTCCATTTTCGCGGCCCGCTCGGCGCGGAGCATCTGTTGACGAACAAGTGGTTCGTCTACGGCGACGGCCAGATCAGGCAATAGGGGGTTAACGCGAAGGCGCGAAGACGCGAAGGCGCAAAGGTTTTTCGGGCTTGTTTTTCGTCCGGAAAATATTCGATCGAAACCGACGCTGCTCGCCGTCGAAACGCCCTTTTAATAAAACCTTCACGCCTTTGCGCCCTGGCGCCTTCGCGTTAAAAAAAACCAATGAAAAAGAAACTCGTTCTCAAAATCGGAACCTCGACGCTGACCGCCGGGACGCGGCTGATCTCGCGCGGCAAGGTCGAGGACATCGGCCGGCAGATTCTCGCGCTCCGCGACGAATACGACATCGTGCTCGTCTCGTCGGGCGCGATCGCCGCCGCCAAGCAGTATATCAACATCAAGGACGCCGGCCGGATCGTCGAATCGAAACAGGCGATGGCGGCGATCGGCCAGCCGCTGCTGATGCGCATCTACAACGAGGTCTTCGGCGATTTCGGGATCCGGACGGCGCAGTGTCTGATGACCTATCGCGATTTCGAAAACGAGACGTCGCGCACCAACACGCTCAACACGATCGGCGAGCTCATCAAATACGAATACGTGCCGGTGATCAACGAAAACGACACGACCGCCGTCGAAGAGATCATCCTCGGCGACAACGACAAGCTCTCGGCGCTCGTCGCGGCGCTCATCGACGCCGATCTGCTCGTGCTCGCGAGCGACATCGACGGCGTTTTCGACCGCAACCCGCATCTGCACGAGGACGCGCGTTTGATTCCCGAGATCGACGACATCACAGAAGCCCGCAAGCTCGTCGAGGAACGCGATTCCGGTCTGGGCACGGGCGGAATGCATTCCAAGCTCGCCGCCGCCGCGATCTGCCGCCGCGAACGGATCGAGACCTGGATCGTCAACGGCGGCGCGAACAACTTCCTCGTCGACGCGCTCGAAGGCCGGCGGCCCTGCACGAAGTTTCGATCGATCACCAAAGAATCC
This sequence comes from Acidobacteriota bacterium, assembly GCA_018269075.1. Classification (GTDB taxonomy): domain Bacteria; phylum Acidobacteriota; class Blastocatellia; order Pyrinomonadales; family Pyrinomonadaceae; genus JAFDVJ01. The sequence continues at coordinate 22,206 of JAFDVJ010000136.1, read as the reverse complement.
TGACGCCGAGCCGTAAACAGTTATAAAACCGCTTCCTCGAAACGCGCCGGCGGCCCGGAGCGCCGGCATCCTGCCGGCAATGAGCGCGAAAGCGCGAACAAACGCCGCGCTTTAATTTGATATTTTCAGAGTCTGTTTAAATTTTCGAAATATCGGCTGAAAAGGCATCGTTCGTGACGAAATCAGCTGAAGGAATCAACCGTCCGAACGCCGAGCGGTTGTTTTTCGATCCACTAAAAACACTAAAAACACTAAAAATATTTCGTGTTTTTAGTGTTTTTAGTGGATCGATTAAAAAGCGTTCGCGACCTCAAACCATAAATTTAAAAAGACTCTCGGAAAGCGAAACTCTTGTCCGTTTTTCAAACGCATTACAAGCGGGGACGCCGGCGCTTCAATCCGCTTTCGCGCCGGCGGCTGGCGAGATCTCCGGAGCCCGCCGCGTCCCGCCTGTCGGACTTCCGCCAAACCCGGCGCGGCCGGCGAAGTTCCCTTTTTTCGATCCCGATCACCCCGGAAGACTTCCGATGATCTCCGGAAGTTCTCCGCGAAACTTCGGAAGACTTCCCGATTACCCCGGAAGTCTTCCACGGATCCCCGGAACAATTCCCGGGTACTTCGGAAGACTTCCGCGGATCCCCGGAAGTCTTCCCGAGTACCCCGGAAGTCTGACAAGGATCATCGGATGTCTTCCGCGCTGCGCCGGAGGTCTTCCCGATTACCCCGGAAGATTTACGACGTTCCCCGGAAGACTTCCGGCGATCCCCGTCGCTGTTCGAGGGCGCATTTTACCCGCTCGAAGGAACCCGGCCGGTCTTCCCGCGAGCCTTGGATCGACTGCCGGGATCACCTTATTCGAGACAAAGCACCCGGCGGTCGGAAAACGGTTTCGTCGAAAGCGATTTCGGATCGTTCGGAACAGTGATCGTCAAGCTGCCGGACGTTTGTCGATCCGTCCGCTAAAACCACCGAAAACACGAAATTAAAATGAATTCGCCGGACGCACGGAGCGCCGGCATCCTGCCGGCAAACGCCGTGCAAACGGCGTCACAGCGTTTCATTTCCTGCGAATTTCGCGGAAATGAAACGCTGTCTGCGTTTTTCAAACGCATTGCCGGCAGGATGCCGGCGTTCCGTGCGGCGTTCTTCGGACCGCTCGTTTTCAGGTCAAAAGGTGTAGCTCGCTTCTTTTTCGTAATCGGAGAATATCAGTTCGGAATCCCTGCCGGGAGCAAAATATTCGAGCGATTTGAGTTCGATTTCGTTGATCAGATTTCTAAAAACATCGCCGACCTTCGCTTCCCGGACGACCGCCCGAAACCGGCCGTTTTCGCCGGGTTCGAGAAAAAGACAGGTTTGACGGATGACGCCGGTCGGGGAAAGCTCCGGATCGACGGAGATCGAGGTTCTGGTCAAATAGCTTCGCTTCCCGGCTTTCCAGTTTTTCCAGATCAGCCGGCGGCCCTTTCGGAGCGCGGCTTCGCACTGCGCCCGGCCGCTTCGGTCGTCGCCGCAGACGGGATAATCGCCGAGATATTCGTAGAGCGAAAGATCGCGGCCGCCGGTCAGGGTCGGAAAATCCGTCGTTTTGACCGGCCGGACGAGCAGCGGCGCTTCCGATTCGATTGCGGGAACGTCGACGGCGACGCGCGTCCATCGTTCGTGAACCGCCCGGAAAAACTGCACGCTCGCGAGGCCGAGCGCCAGCGTCAGCAGAATAATCCGAAATCGCCCGTAAAATCTTTTCATCGGCGTTTCCCCCTTCGATATTCTCTTTTTACCACGAACGCCGTCGTTTGCCAACATTTTCGAAGCATCGCTTCAATTATTCGCCGCCCCGTTTTCGTTCTCGAAGGCGAGCCGCTGCATCGCGGTGAAGGTCTGTTCGTTCCAGACGTCGTCGTCGCGGCTGCCGCCGATCCGTTTGAAGGCGTTGCGGGCCTCGTTGAATTCGCCGGTCAGACAGGCGATGTGGGCGAATTGATTGAGGCGGAGATTGTCGGCGCCGTATTTCATATCGAGCTCGACGAAGCCCTGCCGGAGCCGCATCTTGTCGAACTTCGCGTAGTCGAGACTGAGCGACGGCTCGCGCAGCTTATCGGTGACGACGACGAAATAGACGATGTCGATCTCTTTGCTTTTGACCTTGCCGAGTTTGGCGGGCAGCGCGGCGACGAAGGCTTCCCACTCGCCCGGCGCGCCGTGCCATTTCGGCGTCAGATAGGCCGATCTGACGAGATAAAACTGCAGATAATCGGGCTCGAAATGGATCGCTTCCTCGTAGGTCTGCTCGAAATCGACCGCCGAATCGCCGACGGCCGTCTGGATTATCATCTTTTCGCGAAACCAGCGCGGGCAGCGTAAATTGAGCTCCGTCGCCTGATTGAGCTCCCTGTCGGCGAGCGCGAGCCGCTCTTTGAAAAGACCGAGATCGTCCTCGGAAACCGAATCGACGTAGCCGCCGCCGCGCGCGAACCAGCCGTAGTTGACATAGGCTTCGGCGAGCGCGACCCGCGCGGTGATCGAACCGGGCGAACCCGTCCGCCATCTCTTGAGGGCCTCGATCCGTGTCTGCCAGTCGGCGTCGGCGAGCTGCCGGCCGGGCCCGTCGGCGTAGAGATTGCCGAGCGCCTCGTAGATCGCGTCGAGTTTCCAGTAGCCGCCTTCGAGCCTCAGCTTATCGGCGCGCGCCTCGTTCGCGAGCGCGTCGATCAGCTTGAAATCGCCGTTTTGGACGAGTCCGCCGATCTCCTTCCTGGCGCGGTCGAACGGCGACCGCGGATCGAGCATCCCGGCGCGGACGTTTTTGCCGCCGTCCCGGCTTCCGGCGGCGTTTTTGAGAATTCCGACGAGCGTCCCGCAGCCGGTTTGCAGGAAAACGAGCAGGACGATCAGCGCGACGACGATTTTTCGGGGCGGAGCAAGAGATTTTCGGTGGTTCATAATGAGAAGCAATTGATGAAAGGTCGATTCGACGTCCGACGCCGAAGCCTGCCGGAAGAGCGGCGATCCCGGCCGCGTTCGATGTTTTAACTATCCGCCAAAAACACTAAAAACACGAAATAATTTAGTGTGTTTAGTGTTTTTGGCGGTTAGATTAAAAAACGTTCGCAAGTTTAACGCTCATTTTTCCGGCGGATCTTGTCGGACGCCGTAATCGGGGATTTCGATCCCGGAGCTTTGACCCGCGAAGATCGAAGCTCCGGAAGAAAATACAGCGCCGGCGCGCGGTATTTTCAGGAAAATCGAGGCCCGCGACGCTCAATTGAAGGCCGCGGCCCGTTTGAGCAGGTCTTCGAGTCCCGGTTCCTTCGGGTTGCGCGGCTTGCCCGGATGGATGACCGAAACCTGGCAGCCCTCGGCGGCTTCGACCAGCTGGCGAAACGTTCCGGCGTCCGGGTTCTTGAGATACGCCTGCTGGTTTTCGTTGTAGGCGAACATCTCGCCGTTGAGCTGGACGCATTCGTTGCAGCTGCTGCACCGTTCGCTCTCGATGTAGGGCTCGTCGCCGTGCGCGGCTTCGGCCGCCGCGCTCGCCGGCGCGTCCGGCGGCGCGGCCGGTTCGACGGCCCCGGCGGTCGGCAGCGCGGGCGTTTCGACAGCCGCGGCCGCGGCGCGGGCCTTGCGTTCCTGCGCGAGGAGGCGTTCGGCGTGCGAATTATGGATGCCGCCGAGTTCCTGCAGGCTGTGCCACATACTGCGGCATCGCTGAACCTCGAAAAACGCGCGGCTGCTGAGGATCGCGCGCTGCAGACGAAATTCGTCGTCGACCAGCAGGACGGCCGGCACTTTTTCGGGCAGGCCCTTCGATTCGATCTGAAACGCTTCGGCGACCGGGATCAGCGAAGCGCTCCAGTCGGCTTTCGGGACGACCGCGAAGTTTTTGAAGAACCGCTCGTCCATCGCCATAAAATCGGCGAGCGTGAACGCGATCGTTTCGGTCTGCGACTGGAGATTCTCGTCTTCATACGAGAACGAATGAACCGCCCAGTCGTCGTCGGGATGCGGGTTGTCGGTGATGTCGAGCCGGCTCGCCCAGTCGGCGCCGGCCGACGGATCGTAGACGAGCGCCGGGAAGACTCGCGATTCCATCGCGGCGGCGGCGACGAGATACGCCGGAATCTGCCCGGTATGCGCGTTCGCGCCCGAAAAGACGCTGAACAGCGCCGGCCCGTGATAGGCAAGCCCGCGCATCAGCGCGTCTTTTTTCTTGAACAGATGCGAGGCCGCCGCCTGAAAGACGAAGACGTCGTGCAGACCGATCGCCGTGTTGACGAGCTGCCGCGCGCGGAGGCCGAACGTGACGTGGCCCTCGGCGACGAAGGCCGGTTCGAGGACGTCGTCGGTCCGGACCAGAATCTTGACCGGCAGCCCGGCCGCGAGCAGCTCGACGATCCGCGCCAGTTCGGCCGCGTCGAGCGTTTGGCCGTCGACGCAGACCAGATAATCCGGCAGCTCGGCCAGCTCGCCGGCGTCGAGGCCGTTCGCGCCGAAGCCGTCGAAGATCATATCGTGGACCGCTTCGCGGTATTCGCCTTTGGCTTCGAGCTCGGCGACGGCGAGCGTTTTGACCAGCTCGACCGCTTCGGCGTGGCGGCTCCGGTAGGCGTCGAGCGCGTCGGCGCAGCGTTCGAAAGCGAAATCGTAGGGCTCTGCCCCGTCGGTTTCGAGCGCGTAGAACTTTTGTCTTTCGAGCACGCCGATCAGATTTCCGATCCGGCGGCGGCGCTCGTCGGAAAGCTCGACGGCGGGCTTCGCCGCGACCAGAATCCGCGACATCGCGTCGAAATCGAACGCGCCGGCGAACGACGAGCCGACGCCGGCCTGAAGCCGTTCGGGCGTCCGGCCGACGGTCGAGCCGATCTCTTCGGCGGCGAGAATATTTTTGAGCTTGAGCAGCAGCCGTTCGGCCCGGTAGCGAAACGCGGCGGCCTTTGCGGTCTGGACCGCGCTCCACGCGTGACGGACGGCCTTCGCGGGCAGCGCCGCGCCGGCGTCGACGAGCTCGCCGCTCGCCTGAAACGCCTTCCATAATCTTTTGGCCGAATCGTGGAGCGCTTCGTCTTCGCGTTCGAGCGCGGCCGTCGTCCGCTCCCAGAGCGCCGCGAAATCCTCCGCGCCGCCGGCGAGCGCTTTGCGGAGCGCGTGTTCGATCCGGTAGCCGTGCCGCGCGACGCGTTCGTGATCGACGTTTTCGCCGAGCTCCGCGACGGCGTGATCGACCATCCGGCTGAGCGAGAGAACCGCCCGCCCGGGCGCGCCGAGACGATTCAGAACCAGCGGAAAGTCGTACCGGAGCGAGTCGAGATCGGCGTAACGCGACAAAAGGGCGGGCCGCAGCCGCCCGTCGACCGGTTCGAGCGTCGATTTGTCGATGCGGCCGGTCAGGTAAAAGGCTATTTGGTGCTGAAGTTGTTTTTCCATTTAAACCATCCCTCAGGCGGGCTCGTTGCCGTCCGCCCAAATCGTGAACTTGTCGAATTCGGATTCGAGGCCCTTTTGAATGAGACTGTTCGTCCGCAGACGCGAATCGTGCCGGAGATCCTCGTAGCACGGGACGTCGTCGTTCCGGTAGAGAATGCCGACCGGAATCGGATCGAAGGCCGACGCGATCTCGCGCGCCTCGTTCATATTCGACGGGTCGTGCTCGCGCATCTTCGTGTAGGATTTCGCGAGCGCCGGGCTGATCTCGAGGCCGTTTTCGTGATGCAGCAGGAGGACGCGCTGGCGGTCGTGCAGCCACGGATCGAGCAGCTTCGGCAGCCATTCGGTGCAGCGCTGGATGATCCGCACGAACGAAAAGCCCTTGTGATGATAGGCCTGCGAAAGAACCTGATACATCACTTCGGGAATCCAGTCGACGACCTGCGCGACGAACGAGACGTTGGACACGCCGAGCGTCACGGTCAGCGGGTTGAGCGCTTCGAGATAAGTGCCGTGCGGCGTCGTGTTGCTTTTGAGCCCGAGCGGCGACGTCGGCGAGGCCTGCATCTTCGTGAGGCCGTAGATCTGGTTGTCGTGAAGCATCATCGTCATATCCATATTGTAGCGGATGGCGTGGATCCAGTGGGCCGCGCCGATGCTGCAGCAGTCGCCGTCGCCGGTGTTGACGAAGACGGTCAGATCGGGCCGCGCGAGCTTGACGCCTTCGGCGACGGGCAGCGCGCGGCCGTGGATGCCGTGAAAACCGTAGGTGTTCATATAATGCGGGAGCCGGCTCGAACAGCCGATGCCCGACACGAAGACGGTTTTTTCCGGAAGCAGGCCCTCGTCGCGGCAGAGTCGCTGGACGGCGGTCAGGATGGAATTGTCGCCGCAGCCGCTGCACCAGCGGGGCACGCCCTTCTGGTAGTCCTCGATCTCGTGCTGCTCGTCATACATACGAATCAGGCATTCGCTCGCACTGATTGTTTCGGTCTGTTCTGTCATGAAAGTTTCTCCAAAATCACGCGGCGGACGGTGTTCGGTTTGAGCGGCGTGCCGCGACACTCGCTCCAGCAGTCGATGTCGACCAGATAACGCGAGCGCAGGAGCAGCGCGAGCGCCGAGTAGCGGCGGTTCGTCTCGTCGATCATCTCGTCTTCCCATTGATCGCACCAGTTGTTCTCGATCGTGATGTGCTGTTTAAAGCCGGCCAGAATCTCCCTGATCCCGGGCGGCAGCGGCTGGATAAAGGTCAGGTGCAGCGCCGAGACCTTTTTGCCCTCGGCGCGCAGGCCTTCGACGGCCTCTTCGATCGCGCCCTTCGAGCTGCCCCAGCCGATCACCAGCAGGTCGCCGGTCGGGTCGCCGAAGACGGTCGGCGGCCGGAGCGTTTTCTGAAGCGTCGCGAGCTTGAGGCTCCGCGCCCGCATTCCCTGCTGGTTGATCTCCGGGTCGTAGGCGACGTGGCTGTTGACGTCGTGGGCGAGGCCGGTCAGCGTGTGCATCCCGTTCGGCTGGCCGGGAACAAATCTTCGGGCGAGGCCGGTTTTCGGATCCCAGTCGTAGGGCTTCGCGCCTTTCGGGACGGCGCTCTGATCGATCGGCGGGGCCATCCATTCCTCGCTGAAGACGGGCCGCCGGAACGGCTGCTGCGAGGTCGCGAGATTCGCGTCCGAGAGAATCACGACGACCATATTGAAGGTTTCGGCGATCTTGCGGGCGGTGATCACCGAGTAGAAGCAGTCCTCGATCGTGCCGGGCGCGATGACGACCTTCGGCGCGTCGCCGTGGCTGCCGAAGATCGTCGTCATCAGATCGCCCTGCTCGGTCTTGGTCGGCTGCCCGGTGCTCGGGCCGCCGCGCATCACGTTGACGACGACGAGCGGGATCTCGCCCATCACGGCGAGCCCGATCGCTTCCTGCTTGAGCGAATAGCCGGGGCCGGAAGTGATCGTCACCGTGCATTTGCCGGCGTAGGACGCGCCGATCGCGAAGGTGCAGGCGGCGATCTCGTCCTCGGCCTGGTGGACGATGCCGCCGACCTTTTCGAAGACGTCGCTCAGGTAGTGCGAGGCCGAGGTCGCCGGCGTGATCGGGTACATCGCGCAGATCTCCATCCCCGAGGCGAGCACGCCGAGCGCGAGCGCGGTGTTGCCGTTGACGACGATCTGGTTCTCGGTCGATTTGACGGCCGGGATCGAGTATTTGATGTCGATGTGCTCCTCGGCGTAGCGGTAGCCGGCTTCGAGCAGGTTGACGTTGGATTTGATGACCTCGTCCGATTTCTTGCTGAAGGTCAGCGCGATCTGCTGGCGGGCGACCTTGAGGTCGAGGCTGTAGATGCCGCAGAGCACGCCGAGCGCGAACATATTCTTGCCCTTGCGCGGGTCGGAAACGACTTTCCGGCATTCCTTGTCCATCGGGATCTCGTAGACCCGGTAGCCGGCCGCGACCAGCTGATCGTAGGTCTCGACGTAGGATTTGGCGAAGCGCGGGTTCGAGCTCGTCCGCCACATCGATTCGAGCAGGATCGTGCAGCCGGGTTTGAGTTCCTTGGAACGAACGCGCCCGAGCAGGACCTGTTCGTTGAAGGCGACGACCAGATCGGTCTCGTTGCCGCCGTTGGTGATCCGTTTCGAGCCGATCCGGATCCGGTTGCCGCTCGCCCCGGCGACGCTTCGCGCCGGCGGGCGGATCTCGGCCGGGATGATCTCGACCGTCCAGACGCCGAAGCCCATCCGGGCGGCGATCGCCCCGAACGACTGGCCGCATTTCTGCGCGCCCTCGCCCGAGTCGCTGATGATCTCGACGATATGTTCTTCGAGCATCACGGCTTTTCCTCCGAACTTTGGTTCGGTCGTCACTGTCTCGCTTTCTGTTTGGTTGATTTCAAGTGCCATTTTTTAAGCCCTAATTCGATTGAAATTATGTTCGCTCAAATCGATTCCGAATAAAGTCGCGGCGTCGTTCACCGGGCCGACGTCGCGGAGCCCCAGATAGGCCTTCATCCCGCGCGCGGCCTTTCTGCCGGCGCCCATCGCCTCGATCACGGTCGCCGCGCCGGTGACGATGTCGCCGCCCGCGAAGACGCCGGCGATCGAGGTCATCAGCTCGGCGTTCGTTTCGAGATAGCCCCATTTGTTGAGCTTCAGTTTCGAAGTCTGGCCGATGATCGGATTGGCGTTGGTGCCGATCGCGAAAACGACCTGATCGGTCTCGATCTCGAACTCGCTGCCTTTGACGGGCAGCGGCCGGCGGCGGCCGGAATCGTCCGGTTCGCCGAGCTCCATCCGGATGCAGCGCATCCCGGCGACCGAGCCCGCGCCGTCGTCGATGATCTCGACCGGGTTGGTCAGCCAGTGAAACTCGATGCCCTCCTGTTCGGCGTGGTGAACCTCTTCGGCGCGCGCCGGGCATTCGGTCTTCGAGCGGCGGTAGACGCAGGTCACTTTTTCCGCCCCGAGCCGCTGGCAGACGCGCAAAGCGTCCATCGCGGTGTTGCCCGCGCCGACGACGACGACGTGTTTGCCGAGCGGCAGCGGCGTATCGACGTCCGGGAAATTCCGCGCCGCCATCAGGTTGCAGCGCGTCAGCAGCTCGTTCGCCGAGAGCACGCCGTTTAAGGAATCGCCCGGAATCCCGAGCATCGACGGATAGCCCGCGCCGGTGCCGATAAAGACGGCGTGAAAACCGAGTTCCTCGATCATCTGCTCGATCGTGAACAATCGCCCGACGAGCGTGTTGCATTCGAACCGGACGCCGAGCTGTTCGAGCTTTTCGATCTCGGCGTCGACGACCGTGTTCGGCAGCCGGAAATCGGGAATCCCGTAGCGCAGGACGCCGCCCGCGAGATGAAACGCTTCGAAGACCGTGACGTCGCAGCCGGCCTTCGCCATATCGGCGGCGCAGGCCATCCCGGCCGGCCCCGAGCCGACGATGCCGATCCGGTATTTGGCGGGCTCGATGAACGGCAGATTGACCCAGTTGTTGGCGATCGCGAGGTCGCCGACGAATCTTTCCATCCGCCCGATCGCGACCGGTTCGAGATTTTCGCCGACCACGCAGACGCCCTCGCACTGGTTCTCCTGCGGGCAGACGCGCCCGCAGACCGCCGGCAGCAGATTCGTCGCCGTGATCACGTCGTAGGCGCCGCGAAAGTCCTTTTCGCCGATCTTTTTGATAAACGCGGGAATGTTGATCGAGACCGGGCAGCCGCCGATGCATTTCGGGTCGGGACAAAAAAGGCAACGCTCGGATTCGAGCATCGCCTCGGGTTCGGTGTAGCCGCAGTTTACTTCCTCAAAGTTCGTCACCCGGACCTTCGGGTCGAGCTCCCGAACCGGAGTCCGTTTTTGAGGAATACTCCTGATTGTTCGTTTTTTAATCATTGCCTTTTTTTTCAGTTGTTCGTTATTCCGGGAGGGGCACGACCTTGCCGTCGACCATTCGCATCCGGCAGGTTTCCGACCAGCGTTCGGTGGCGACGCGCTCTTCTTCCTTGTAGCGCCGGAGCCGGATCATCAGATCGTCGAAATCGACCTTGTGGCCGTCGAAATCGGGGCCGTCGACGCAGGCGAACTTGACCTCGTCGCCGATCTTGACGCGGCAGCCGCCGCACATGCCCGTCCCGTCGACCATGATCGGATTGAGGCTGACCATCGTCTTGACGCCGCGCGCGCGCGTCGCTTCGGCGCTCGCCTTCATCATCACCGGCGGGCCGATCGCGACGACCTCGCCGACGTCCTTGTGATTTTCGAGCGCCTGATTGATGCCGTCGGTGACGAAGCCCTTGAGGCCGGCCGAGCCGTCGTCGGTGCAGATGATCAGCTCGTCGCAGATCGCGCGGAATTTTTCTTCCCAGAAGATCAGGTCCTTATTGCGAAAGCCGAGCACGCCGATCACGTAAGCGCCGTTTTGCTTGAGGGCGCGGGCCTGCGGGTAGACCGGCGCGACGCCGAGGCCGCCGCCGACGCAGATCACTTTTTTGGCGCTGCCGGGATTGCTCGGGATGCCCATCGGGCCGGCCATCCCGTATAAAGACGTGCCGGCGCGGCAGGTCTGCTGCATTTCGAGCGTGGTTTTGCCGACGGCCTGGATAACGAGCGTGATCGTGCCCCTTTCGGCGTCGAAGTCGGCGATCGTCAGCGGAATGCGTTCGCCTTCGCGGTGCGACATGACGATCACGAACTGCCCGGGTTTGGCGGCGCGGGCCATCAGCGGATGATGAATTTCGAGCATGTAAGTGACGTCCGAGTAATCCTCACGCGTCACGATTTCGAATTGAGACCATTTTGTTTCATTCACGACTGTTATGGGCGGGGGTATTGGCCAGGAACTAAAACTTTTCGGTTCGGTAAACGGATGAAAGTCCGTTAAAAGTATAATTCAATCTTTTTGGCATGTCACGTTGGGAAGTTTGGGAAGTTCGGGAAGTTTCGGAAGTTCGGGAAGTTCGGAGCGCCGGCATCCTGCCGGCAATGCGTTTGTAAAACGCACAAACGTTTCGCCGTTTTTCGAGCTCGCATAAAAGCGAACGCCGGTTCGCGCTTTCGCGCTCATTGCCGGCCGAGATGCCGGCGCTCCGAACTTCCGAGACTTCCAAAACTCCTTTCCGCAAAAACTTATAAAACCGCGCGTCTTATTTATGGGCGAGCAACACCGCCCGATTCAAAAAAATTTATAAAATGACCGTGGAAATTATTGATATGAAATACCTGAAACCTGTTATCTCTTTGATCCTGACGATCGCCGCCGTCGCGGTCGCCGCTTCGGCGCAGAGCGAAGATTATCTGAAACGCTATTTCGAGGGCCGGCGCGTCGAGATCCGGCTCGATATGCCCGCGACCAAAGACGGCGTCAACGTCTATCCCGAACGTGACCGCGGCGTCGATTACAACCGTTACGGCGACCTGCTCAAAGAATACGGCGTCAGCCTCCGCGAGGGCGATTCGGTGACGATCACCAAGATCAAGGTCAAGGACAAGCACATCGAGTTTCAACTGAACGGCGGCGGCTACGGCACGTTCGGCGACGAATCGGTCCCGAGCAGCTACGTCTCGTCGACGCCGAAAAGCCGCCGCGAACGGTGGCTCGAAGAAAGCCTCGAACGCGAAACCGACCAGCGCCGCCGCCGCGAAATCCGCGAAGAGCTCGGTTATCTGCGCCGCGAGCGCGAGCGCAACGACGATTACCGCCGCGCCGAAGCCGCGCAGACCGCCGAGATCGCGAAGATCCGGATCGCCGAAAAACGTCTCCAGGGCGGCTCGCGCTTCAACATCAAGTTCGACCGCAAGCTGACCGAACAGGATCTGACGCCGCAGGCCGTGATGGACGCGCTCGCCGACTACATCTATTTCGACAATCTCCCGTAAAGTTTCGGACCCGGCACCGCATCCGCGCCGATCCGACCGCGCCCCGTCTTCGAAGCGTTCCCTTTAAGGGTTTCGGGAACGCCTCGAAGACGGCGCGCATTTTACGAAAAAGTTATGAGTTCCGCCTTCAGGCGGCCGCGCGTTTCGAAAAAGTTTTGAGTTCCGCCTTCAGGCGGCTACGCGTTTCAGATGGAAAGCAATTCACGGTGAAACGATTGGCCGCCTGAAGGCGGAACTCAAAACTTTTTCGGATTTATTGCGATAAAAATCAAACGAACATCTTGCCCGGATTTAAAATGCCGTTCGGGTCGAAGACTTTTTTGATCGCCTTCATCACTTCGAGCGTCGGGCGGTCGACGGCGATGTCGAGATACGGGGCTTTGACGTAGCCGATGCCGTGTTCGCCGGAGATCGAGCCGCCTAAGTTGACCGACAATTCGAAAGTCTCTTTGACGCAGGCGCGGGCGCGGGCGACGGAGTCGGCGTCGGCGCGGTCGCACATAAAGTTGACGTGGATGTTGCCGTCGCCGGCGTGGCCGAAGTTGGCGACGAACGTCTGGTGACGGCGGCCGATCTCTTCGACCCTGCGGATCAGCTCGGGCACTTTCGAGCGCGGGACGACGACGTCTTCGTTGATCTTGAGCGTGCCGTATTTCATCAACGACGGCGAGATCGCGCGGCGGACGTCCCAGAGCTTGTTTTCCTCGTCTTTGGTTTTCGAGCGGAGGATGTCGAAGCCGTTGTTCGCTTTAAGAATCCGTTCGATCGTGATCGCGTTTTTCTCGACTTCGTCGCGAAAACCGTCGACCGCGACGATCAGGATCGCACCGGCGTCCGCCGCGAGGCCGAAGGCGAAGTTTTCCTCGATCGCGCCGATGCAGTTGCGGTCGACGACCTCCATCGCCATCGGCAGCAGTCCCTCGGGCGTAAAGCGCGTCAGCACTTTGCAGGCTTCTTCCATCGTTTTAAAGCTCGCGCGCACCGTCGCCGTCGCTTCGGGCATCGGCAGGAGTTTCAAAGTCGCCTCGGTGATGATCCCGAGCATTCCCTCGGAGCCGCAGATCAGGCCGGTCAGATCGAAGCCGACGACGTTTTTGACCGTCCGGCCGCCGGTCCGGATCACTTCGCCGGTCGCGGTCACGACTTCGAGCCCGAGAACCGAATGTTTCGTGACGCCGTATTTCGGCGTCCGCATCCCGCCGGCGTTTTCGGCGATGTTGCCGCCGATGTAGGAATCCTTGTAGCTCGCGGGATCGGGCGGGAAAAGCAGACCGTATTTTTCGACCGCCTGCTGAAGCGCGTAGGTCGTCAAACCGGGCTGGCAGACGACGTAGAGATCGTCCGCGTTGATTTCGACGATCCTGTTCATCCGGTCGGTGCCGACGACGATCCCGCCCTCGATCGGAACCGCGCCGCCGGTGTAGCCGACGCCGCCGCCGCGCGCCGTGACGGGAAAGAGATATTCGTTGGCGAGCTTCAGGATTTCGACCATTTGCGCGGTGCTTTCGGGAAAGACGACCGCTTCGGGCGGAAACTTTTCCTTGACGGCGTCGCCGCCGTAAGGCTCGACGCGTTCGGGATCGACGAGCACGTTGTCGGCGCCGACGATTGCGCGAAGTTTTTCCAAAACCTCGGGTTTCGAAGCATTCGTGACGGCGCGCGGTTTGGCGTTGAAGTGGATTGATGAATACATAATATTATTTCGATTAAAAAAATGCCGGAAGATAAAGCCGGCAGCAATATTTGTTACGAAATAAGTATAACCCCGCAATCGGACGAACCAAATCGCGGCACGGATTGTTTTCAGCCCGCAGAGCGGGCGGCAGAATGTAGCTACACGCGCGAGCGTGTAGTCAGATCGATTTATCAAGCGGCGGTCGGGCAAGCGGCCGCCGATTGCGGAAATCCGCGCTAAAAACTATAATGCTTCGTAGTTAAAGCCAGATTTGTTCGGCACTGTAATTGACCGGACCGGCGACTTGTTCGTGAAGCGCGTTTTCGGTTGAATTTGATTCGTCAACCAGGCGAATGGCCGGTTTTGTCCACCAAAAACACCAAAAACACTAAATTTTATTCGTGTCTTTTTAGTGTTTTTAGTGTCTTTCGTGGATCGAAAAACAACCGATCGCCGGCTGGTATTTTCTTTTACCGGCCAATTTTGCGGCGTTATGTATCAAAGGTTATCAAAATTGCTTTTGGGCAACGATCGGGCCGAACAGTTCTGAGTTAAAGCAGTAAAAAACGCCGAAATTCTTTCGCGTCCCGAGGCCGGCCGGCGCGGTTCGAGTTTCGAGATCAAATCACCCGTTCCGAAGGTTATTCAATGCAGAAAAAATTCGTTTTCCTGGTCGTTTTGTCGTTTCTCCTTTCCCTTTCCCCGTCGTTCGCGCAGAAGATTCCCGTCGACGAGCTAAGCCGTGAGCTCGCGCCGGTCAAATGGCGCTCGATCGGGCCGTTTCGCGGCGGTCGCTCGGTCGCCGCGACCGGCGTCGTCGGCAACGACCGCGTCTATTATATGGGCACGACCGGCGGCGGGCTCTGGAAGTCCGAGGATATGGGCCTTTCGTGGCGCAACATCTCGGACGGCTATTTCCGCACCGGCACGATCGGCGCGATCGCCGTCGCCGAGAGCGATCCGAACGTGATCTACGTCGGAATGGGCGAGCACGCGGTCCGCGGCGTGATGACGCATTCAGGCGACGGCGTTTATAAATCGACCGACGCCGGCCGTTCGTGGAAAAAGATCGGCCTCGACGAGACGCGCCATATCTCGCGGATCGTCGTCGACCCGCGCAACCCGAACATCGTGATCGTCGCCGCGCAGGGCGCGCTCTACGGCAAATCGTCGCAGCGCGGTATCTTCAAATCGACCGACGGCGGCGCGACGTGGAAGAACACGCTCTATGTCGACGACAAAACCGGCGCGTCGGAATTGTCGATGGATATGACGAACACGCGCGTGCTCTACGCGGCGATGTGGGAACACGGCCGCCTCCCGTGGAAGGTCATCAGCGGCGGGCCGGGCAGCGGTCTTTACAAATCGACGGACGGCGGCGACACGTGGGAGAAGATGAAGGACGGGCTCCCCGAAGAGATGGGCAAGATGGCGATCGCCGTCAGCCGCTCGAATCCCGACAAGGTTTACGCATTGATCGAGAGCGATTCGAACAAGGACACGCGCGGTCTGTATGTCTCGAACAACGGCGGCAAGAGCTGGTCGCAGGTGACGAGCGACAACCGCCTCGTCCAGCGCGCGTGGTATTACATCGAGCTCTTTATCGACCCGAAAAACGAGAACACGATCTATGTCTTAAGCGCGCCCGCGCTGCGCTCGAACGACGGCGGCCGGACGTGGGAGAATCTTTCCGGCACGCACGGCGATTATCACGATCTGTGGATCAATCCAGATAATCCGAACAATATGGTGATCGCCAACGACGGCGGCGCGGCCGTCACGTTCAACCGCGGCCGCATCTGGACGCCGCAGACGACGATGCCGACCGGCCAGTTCTACCGGATCAACGTCGACAACCAGTTTCCTTATCGAATTTACGGCGGCCAGCAGGACAGCTCGTCCGTCTCGATCGCGAGCCGCGAGCTCGGCGGCGGCGGCATCACGGCGGCGAGCTGGTTCGCGGCCGCCGGCGGCGAGAGCGCGTTTCTCGCGTTCGATCCGAACGATCCGCGCTACATCCTCGGCGGCAGTTATCAGGGCACGATCGAGATTCTGGACGTCCGCGCAAAGGCCTCGACCAACATCATGGCCGCGCCGATCCAGTATCTCGGGATGGACGCCAAAGACATGAAGTACCGCTTCAACTGGAACGCGCCGATCGTCGCCGACAACTTCGAGCCGAACACTTATTATCACGGCTCGCAGATGGTTTTGAAGACGAGCGATATGGGCAGAACGTGGAAGGAGCTCTCGCCCGATCTGACGCGCAACGAAAAGGAAAAACAGGGCGCGGGCGGCGGTCCCTACACGAACGAAGCGGTCGGCGCCGAGAACTACGGCACTTTGGCCTACATCATGCCGTCGCCCTACGAGAAAGGCGTCATCTGGACCGGATCGGACGACGGTCTCGTCCACGTCACCCGCGACGGCGGCGCGACGTGGAAGAACGTGACGCCGCCCGGACTTGCGGAGTGCCTCGTCAACGCGATCGAGGTCTCGCCCCACGATAAGGCGACGGCCTACATCGCGACGACGCGCTACAAATTCGACGACTTCGCGCCGGCGATCTATAAGACGACCGACTACGGCGCGACGTGGACGAAGATCACGAACGGCATTCCGGCGGGCGCCTTCACGCGCGTCGTGCGCGAGGACGACGTGCGCCGCGATCTTTTGTACGCCGGCACGGAACTGGGGCTTTACGTCTCGTTCGACGGCGGCAAAAACTGGCAGCCGTTTCAATTGAATCTGCCGAACGCGCCGATCACCGACCTGCGCGTCCATCAGGGCAACCTGATCGCCGCGACGTCGGGCCGGGCGTTCTGGATCCTCGACGATCTGAGCGTGCTGCGCCAGTATCAAAAGGACGCGCCGGCGTTCGCGATCTACCGGACGACGCCCGCCTATCTCGCCAACGGTTCGAGCGAGCTCGACGATTCGGAAGACGATTTCACCGGCGCGAGCCGTTTTCGCGGCGTCAATCCGGCGAACGGCGTCGTCATCTACTACAATCTGCCCGAGCTCAAAAAAGACGATCAGGTGACGCTCGAAATCCGCGACGCGGCCGGCAGCGTCGTCCGCACGTTCTCGACGGCCGCCGACAAATCGTTCCGCAAATGGGACGGCGGCCCCGGCGCCGAGCCGAAGCTCTCGAAAGCGAAGGGCCTCAACCGCTTTGTCTGGGATATGCGCTACCCGACGATGCCGGGCGTGCCCGGTGTCTATATCGAAAGCAGCTATGCGGGCCACAAGGCACCGCCCGGAAAATACACGATCACGCTCAAATCGGGCGCACAGCAGGCGACCGCGACGGCCGAGATCCTCGCCAACCCGCTCTACGGCGCGACGGCCGCCGATTATCAGGAATATCACCGCGAAATGTTCGCGATGGAAACCGAGCTGACCGCGATGCACCGGACGGTCAACCGGCTTTACGAAAAACAGAAGCAGCTCGAAGCGATTCTCGGCGCGCTGCCGGCGGGCGACAAATACGCGAATGTCAAAAAGGACGGCGAGGAATTGTTGAAAAAGCTCAAAGCGTGGGACGAGGAGATGGTCCAGCGAAAATCAAGAGCCTACGACGACGTCGAAAACTTCCCGAACCGCTTCACGGCCAATTATCTTTTCCTGATCAACCAGACGGAAAGCGACATCCCGCGCGTCAACCAGCCGTCGCTCGAATTAAAGAAAAAGCTCGACGCCGACTGGGCCGCCCTGAAGGCCCGCGCCGACGCGCTCGAAAGCCGCGACATCCCGGCCGTCAACAAACTGCTCTGGGACGCCGGCATCGGCGCGATCTGGAAGCAGTAATACCAGGATGTCAAAAAAACAGAGGAATTATCGGCTTATCCGCTTTTGATCGAATGATCGTCCGAATTGCGAACGTTGGTTTAACTGTCCGCTAAAAACACTAAAAACACGAAATCATTTCGTGTTTTTAGTGTTTTCGTGGACAGTCAAACCGGCGAACTTACCCTGAACCGCATCTGTTTCCAATCAGTTTCGCCGCCGGCTTTTTCGTCGATCGGGAAACCGGTCTTTCGTTCGGTTAAAAATCGCCCTGGAGACCGAACGTTTCGTAGCGCGGCGTGCCGGTCGCGCTTTGCAGGATGTAGAAAACGCGCTGCCCGTTCTCGGCGCGCGTGACGGCGGCGTCGGTTTTCCCGTCGCCGTCGTAATCGCCGAGCTTGACGACGTCCGAGCTGAGACCCCAGCGGATGATCTGCAGCTGATTGTCGGAGCTCCGGCGAATGTAGAAAACGCGCTGGCCGCTCTCGCTGCGGATGACGGCGATGTCGGCCGCGCCGTCGCCGTCCCAGTCGCTCCGGCCGGTGAAGAACGCGTCGGAGCTGAGGCCCCACGGAATCGAATAAAAAGCGCCGTTCGAGCTTTGCCGGACGTACCAGACGCGCTGGCCGCCCTCGCTCCGCGCGACCGTCAGATCGGCCCGGCCGTCCTTGTCGAAATCGTTCGCCGCCGGGACGTCGCCCGACTGGCCGAAATACTCGTAGCGGACGCTGCCGGTCGAGCTTTCGAGAATGTACCACGTGCCGGCGCGGAAAACGGCGATGTCGAACGCGCCGTCGCCGTCGTAATCGGCGGCCGCGAAAAAATCATTGAAGGCGGAGCTGCCCCAGTGCGTTTCCTCGATATTGCCGCCGGCCGTGCTTTTGGCGATCCGCCAGAGCGCGTCGGCGTTGTAGCGCGCGATCGAAAAATCCGAGATCGCGTCGCCGTCGAAATCGACCGTCAGCGAGACCGAATCGCCGGGCTGGCCGATCTGTTTCTGGAAAAGCTCGCCGGTCAGGCTGCTCGTCGCGTAAAAACTGTTGTTCGAGGTGCGGTAGACGGTCAGATCGGTGCGGCCGTCGCCGTCGAAATCGTTGTAGGTGCCGTTGGCGAGATGAAACTGGCCGCGGATCTCGCCGTTCGGGAAGTTCGCGGTCGACAGATTGATGTAGATCCGGTTCGCCGGAAGCTCGGAAAACTGCGACGGGATCGCGACGAAGGTCACGTTCAGATTCCCGCTCTGCGGGCTGCCGTCGAACGGGATGCCGATCAGAACCGGCGTGCCGTTCGTGCCGACGCCGCCGAGCGAGACCCGCGCGTTCGTGAGCGCGCTCGACAGATTGGAAAAGCTGCAGTTGAGGACCGGCTGCTGAAACATCGTCAGCCGGCAGAACCCGCGCGCCGTCGAACCGTTGGCCGGAACTTCCTGCCGGCCCGAAAGATCGGCGACGAAGCGCTGCTGGGCGCCGGCGGCGATCGAAAAAGAAAAGAACAGAGCGAGTAAAATCAATCCCTTATTTATCATAAAAACCCTTGTAATCCTTGAAATAATTCGTATTTTTTCGTGAAAGCTATTAACCGAAAAGCGTCGGCTGCTCGTCGTCCGCCGGCGCGCTGCCTTCGGGAAACCAGCGGTATTTCGCGAGATCGCATTTCCCCTTGTCGTCGAACTCGACGCCCTCGTCCGCGAGCATTTTCTGCTGGACGTTGTAGGGCAGAAAAAGCCTGGCGGTCGAGCATTTGCCCTGCGAATTGATGACGCGCTGCCACGGCACGTCCTCCGATTCGGCGGCGTGCATCACATACCCGACGGTCCGCGCCGTGTAGCCCTCGCCGAGAATTTCGGCAATCTGCCCGTAGGTCATCACGCGGCCCGCGGGAATCTCGCGGACGATCTCGTAAACTTTTTCGCGGTAGACGCGGTCGTCGATGTTCATAATTTAAAAGTGGAAAAGCTAAGGATTCAAATTATTTGAAATTAGATCAAAATAATTCCCCTCCTTCCGATTATTTGAAATTAGTCAAAATAATTCCCCTCCTTCGAAAGGAGGGGTGGCGCGCCAGCGCCGGGGTGGTTTGCTCGCGGGCTGTCAACCACCCCGCCCTGCGGGCACCCCTCCTTCGAAAGGAGGGGAATTTTGGAGTCGGCTTTCGGCACGGTCCAATCTCATATTGTCAGGGCGCTTAAATTTGAAAAAGTCTGCCTGTTTATCGATGCAGCTTTTTTCATTTTCGAAAAACCGACAATCGCGACCGTCCGGTATCTTTCGTCCATTGCGTTAATAATTCGCGTATAAATCGCCGTCATAACCGTTGACGATCAGGGCCGTTCTGATTTCTTCGAGCCTTTCCGGATTTTTTCCGCTTTCGTAATCTTCCGCCCCGTACACGAGGTTCAAAACGCGATGATAATCCCTGTCGAAACAGATCGCGATCAAACTCGCCAGATTTCGCTGAGAGAAATCTTCGGAGAGAAGAAAAATCAGGATCTCGAGGTCTTCCTCATTGAGGCCGCCCGGAAAGACGTTTTTTAGAATCCGACCGTATTTCCGCAGGTAATCCGGCAGCGTCTCCATTTAATTTTCCCCTCTCCGTATTTTATCATCTCCGTCCGCTCATTTCCCGCGGCGCGGGAAAACAAACTGACAGTCTGTTTTCCGTTTCACCGGCGATTGCCGATCCGCATTCGCAGTTCGCGAAGTTTCAGGTCGAGCTCTTCGGGCGACATTCCGGCGTATTTGAGCGGCAGAAATCTCCGGCTCGACGATTCGAAGACGGCGAGCAATTCCATATATTCCAGTAATTCGATGTCGCGGCTCGGGAAATAATCGTTGGCCGCGCGGATGAAATGCTCTTTGAGGACGGCCGCGTTGTCGCCGGCCTCGCGCGCGGCGTCGTCGTTGGCCATCAAAAGCACCGCTTCGACGTCGGCGTTCGAATAGCCGACGAGCTTTTTCGAGAATTCTTCTCTGAGATCGCTTAAATCGACGTCGGTGACGATCTTGTTCTTTCGCAAAAGCGCCTTCGCGACCTGTTCGACTTCCTCGGGCGTCTGCGAATACAAAAAAGGAATCTTACGGTCCAACCGGCCGGCGCGTTTGAGATCGACATCCAATTTGTCGGGCCGGTTCGTCATCACGAGAAAGAGGATCCGGCCGCGGTTCGAGGTGTCGGACATAAATTCCTTGATCCGCGCGATGACGCGCGACGAGGTGCCGCCGTCGCCGTCGCCGTCGGTGTTGCCGAACGCGCGGTCGCCCTCGTCGACGATCACGATCACCTGCCCGATCGCCTTGATGACGCTGAGAATTTTTTCGAGATTCCCCTCGGTCGCGCCGACCCATTTCGAGCGAAAGTTCTTGAGCTTGATCGTCGTCAGCCCGCATTCCTTGGCGAAGGTCTCGGCGACGAAGGTTTTCCCCGTGCCCATCGGGCCGGTGAACAGAATGCCCATCGGGACGCGCGCGCGGTTGCCCTTGCGGATGCTGTCGGCGATCACCAGTAAATCTTTTTTGACCTCTTCCATCCCGCCGACGATCTCGAAGCCGCGTTCCGGCGCGACGAATTCGACGAGGCCGAAACATTCGCGCTCCAAAATCTCGCGCTTGCGGCTCGCGATCAGCTTGTCGGCCTCCTGCTTGGCGCGTTCGAGCGGGTCGTTCTGCGGCGCGACTTCGGCAGCGTCGGGCGCGACGAGCTTTTTGATCTCGTCGCGGCTCATCCCGTCGGTCAGCGCGGCGAGCTTATGGGCGCGCGCCTTCGCGTCCGAAGAATTCCCCAACAGCGATTCGATAAAGGCTTCGCGGTCGTGGAGATCTTCCTCGGCCTGCGGCGGCGGCAGCAGGATCGACGAGATCTGGACGGCTTTGAGACCGGCCGTCGCCTCGGCGTAGCGGTTCGTGTCCTCCTCGGTCAATCGTTCGTCGGTCAGCGCGACCGTCTGTTTGCGCGTGAAGAAATCCGGCATCGGGATCTCGATCGTCGCGATCTTCGGGTTCGAAACGATCTTCGGCGCGAGCTCGGCGATGTTTTCGGCGACCAGGATGATGATGTTGTCGCCGCGCTCGATCTCGGGCAGGAACGACCAGCGGTGCAGCGTGACGATCGACGCGCGGTCGGCGTCGGTCTGAAAGCTCGTCTCACCGGCCGGCGCGATCGCCTCGGCGTATTCGAGCACGACGGCCGTTTTGTCGGTCAGCCGGATCGAGCGTTCGAGCATCGTCAGCACGCGCGCCTTGTCCTGCTCGACGGCGATCGACTGCCAGTCGGCGAACGTCTCGGTCCGTTTCGGAAAGCTCGCGCCCGACGAGAGATTGTAGACGACGATGTTCTCGCGCGATTCCTTCAAAAGAACGCCGGTCAGAAACTCGCTCAGCCCGAGCATCTTCCCGTCGTTCAGAACCGCGTCGAACACGTTGCCGTGCAGAATAAACATCGAAGCCTCGCCGCGCAGGTAGCGTTTGCGCAGTTCCTCGGCCCAAATCGGTAAAGTCTTTGCTTCAGCCATAAAAGTGAAAAAGTGAAAAAGTGAAAAAGTGAAAAAGTGAAAAAGTTTAATTAACTTTCGCTGCGGCTGACCGAATTCATATGATTCGTGATCGAGCCGCTCAGGAATTTAGCTTTTTCACGTAATTGTTCAAGCTCGCTTCGGTCGATATAGTCGACTTCAAAAGCGATATACAACTGGCTTCTGATCTCACCGGCCGAAGCCTTGGCGAAATTCAGAAAATTCAGATACTCCTTTCGGGAACGCCGCTCGAACCCTTCGGCGATATTGCTCGATATCGAAACCGCCGAATCGCGCATTTGTCCCTTCAGACCAAAATCGTTCTTCAATCCTTTCTTTTCGGTAATGAGGTAAATTTCTTTGGCAAATTCTATTGCCTTCTGCCAGATAAACAGATCCTCGAAACATTCGATTTTCTTTTTCACTTTTTCACTTTTTCA
>JAFDVJ010000135.1 GCA_018269075.1 Acidobacteriota bacterium | reverse complement strand
GATCTGGCCGACGACGCCGAGCGGTTCTTTGATGTTGATCGAGAGCGTGTTCGCGTCGAGTTCGGTCGCGTCGCCTTCCTCGGCGCGGATGACGCCCGCGAAATAGCGGAAATGGTCGATCGCGAGCGGCAGATCGGCGGCCATCGATTCGCGGATCGGTTTGCCGTTGTCCCACGTTTCGGCGCGCGCGAGCGTTTCGAGATTCTCTTCCATCCGGTCGGCGATCTTCCACAGGATGTTGCTCCGTTCGGTCGCCGAGGAATTGTTCCACGCCGGCGCGGCCTTGTGCGCGGCGTCGAGCGCGAGCTCGATGTCCTCGGCGGTCGAGCGCGCGATGCGCGTGAACGTTTTGCCGTCGACCGGTGAGATGTTATCGAAATATTCGCCTCCCCGCGGGGCGACCCATTCGCCGCCGATAAAGTTTTCGTATTGTTCCTTGAATTTCGGAATGTCGTATGTTTTCTGTGCTGCGTCCATCGTAAATGCTCCTGTCAGATTTGATTGATTAATTGAAAATTTGCCAATTATACGGGGATACCGGGCGAAATACGTCGATTTCGAGTGAAGATAATTTTAGCACTCCCGATCGAAAAGCAAAAATCCGTTTCGGGGCAATTACGAAAAAAGTTTTGGAAGTTCGGGAAGTTCGGGAAGTTCGGGAAGTAAACGTCCAACCGGCTGTCCGCCCGCGCGGCGCGGCGACCGAACCGGCATTACGTCGTCAAAAAAAAGGAAGTCCGGGAAAATACTTCTTACTTCCCGAACTTCCCGAACTTCCAAAACTTCCCGAACTCTTAATAGTACGCCGCCACGTTCATCGCGTCGCGGGCTTCTTTTTTCAGGCTTTCGCCGGCCGCCGCCTGATAGTCCGACCAGCTGCCTTTCTGGATCATCCGCAGCTGACCGGCCGATGCCAGAATGCTGACGTCGCCGGTCGAGAGCCCCCACGCCGACGCGCGGCGCGTGGCTTTGAAGATCGCGCCGCCGTCGCTGCCGTCGGAAAGCTCGAGCGTGAATTCGACCGGATTGCACAGGCCGAAAGCCGTCGGGATTTCCAGCTTCAGGTCGAACTGGTTCAGATCGAGCAGCACGCTCGCGTCGTAGCCTTCGACTTCGTTGACGACCGGCACGTCGTACATAAAAATCTTCGAAGAGCTCGCGCCCTGGCAGAAGCCGGAAAATTTTTTAAAGAAATCGTTTCTCCGCACCGTCAGCGTCAGTCCGCCGGCCGAAAAATCGCCGTGCCCGAGGCCGACCAAATCAATTCCAAGTTTAATCATCAAAGTTCTCCTCTCATTTTTCGAATCGCTCCCGTTGCGGAGCCGCTCTTAAACTGGAATGCGCGGGCGGCCGGGAAAAACTATCATCCGCGATATTTTTTTTTTCAAACGGGAAATCTTTTCGAAAATTTGCCGAAAACATATTGAGTGGGGCATAATTGTATAAACATTGTTTTTCTTTTTGAGACAACGGTTATTACTGAATCGAACATCAAAGACACACAGGATTGCAGCCTGCCGGTAAACGAATCGAAAACTGCATCCCCCCTGGACAATTCGGTGAACGTAGATTTTTCGTGGAGGAACAGGTAGTTATGAGCACGTCAACGGAAAATTCAGCGGGCCTTGCGTCGGAAACGGCGGCGTCGGCGAAACCGCTCGCGGTTTACACGGCCGACTTTTCGCAGCTTCTCGACGAGCGGGAAAAAGCCTTCCTGCTCGGCCGCACGAAGAACGTCAAAGCGGGGACGACGGCCGTCGGCCGCGCGTTTCCGCGTTCCGTCATCAACCGGCGGAGCGGGCTCGCGCTCGCCGCGATCCTCGCGGTCGGCGTCGGCCATTTCTTTTTGCAGATGTCCTTCATCAACCGGCAGAACCGCGAAGCGCTGCGCGCCGCCGAGGTGCCGCCGGTCGCCGAAGCCGTCAGCGCGCCCGATGCGGTCGTCGAACCGGCCGCCTACACGCCCGCGAAGGAGGCGCCCGCGCCGCCGGAGCGGACGACGCCGGCCGCAAAGCCCCGGATCGAAGTTCTGCCGCCGAAACCCGCGCTCCGCAAACGCGCCGCGCCCGAATCAAGAGCCGCCCGGCTCCGGCGCGCCGAAAAGATCCTGACCGGGATTTAGAGTCGGGGAAGTTTTGGAAGTTTTGGAAGTTTTGGAAGTTTGAGGAAGAGATTGGCGGCTCCCGTAAATGTGGGAAAATTTGTGATGCGGTTTAGTTTTACCAGTCGTTGTTTGAAAAATTTCGTCCGGCCGCTGCTCGCCGGGCTGCTGATCGTGACGGCGGCGTTCGGCGCGCTCGCGCAGTATCGCGGCGCGCCGGTTAAGCGCGAACGGCTCATCAAGGCGCTCCGTTCGAAGCAATTGCAGACGCGCGACATCGTCGCCGTGATCAATTCGAACGGCGTCGATTTCGCGCTGACGCCCGAGGCGCGGAGCGCGCTCGTCGCGGCCGGCGCGCGGCCCGAGGTGATCCGCGCCGTCGCCGCCAATCTGCGGACGCCGCTCCGCAATGACGTCCTGAGCGCGAAGAACGAGCGCCGGAAACTGCCGAAAACGACGCTCCCGCCCGATTACGACGAGCTGCTCGATCAGGCGATGCAGTCCTATAAGGAACGAAAGGACGCCCGCAAAGCCGTCAATTATCTCGAAACCGCCGTCCGGCTCAATCCGCGCAAGCCCGAGGCCTATCAACTGCTCGGCTTCGTCAATCTCTACGGGCTCAACGACGCGGCGCAGGCCGAAAAACGGATGCGCGAGGCGTTCGACAACGGCGGCAGCGCCGTCTTTCGCGTCTATCACGACGACGGCAAGGATTTCACGCGCCGCTGTACGGGCTCGCTCTATATTTCGGCGGACACGATCCGTTTCGAGTCCGACGACAACCGTCACACGTTCGAGACGACGACCGTCAACGTCGACAAGCTCAAGGTCGACACCGAATCGAACCGCCAGTGGAAGAATTACCCGGTGTTCAGGCTCTTTCTCAGGATCGGCAAGGACAAGGCCGACTTTCGCTTCGCGCCGGTCAGCGGCCGCGCCGACGAAACCCGGATGGTCGAGCGTTTCGTCTACGTTTCGAAAAACAAGATCACCTTCGCCGGTCTCGAACCCGTCTTCCCGCGCCGCCCGTAAGCCCCGCGTCGTTCGCGACCGGTTTTTTCGATTCCG
The DNA here is from genome assembly GCA_018269075.1 of Acidobacteriota bacterium. Lineage (GTDB taxonomy): Bacteria > Acidobacteriota > Blastocatellia > Pyrinomonadales > Pyrinomonadaceae > JAFDVJ01. The sequence goes on along the minus strand of JAFDVJ010000135.1, from coordinate 10,439 downwards.
ACCGGCTTCCGGAGTCTTCCGACCGGCTTCCGAGGTCTTCCGACCGCTTTCCGGAGTCTTCCGAATATAAATCTGCCTAATCCTACCCGAGTTTTGATAATTATTATCAATAGCAAATCGATTCCGACCCGTGTCCGGAGTCTTCCGACCGGCGTTCGAACCGTTCTGACCGGAGAAAAATCGATTCCGACCGGCGATTTATCTCTTCTGACCGGCGTTTCAAATTTTACGGACCTTGATTTTTCGGTTCCGCGACCCGGCGGGAAACGCCGGGTTTTACTTTAAAAACCGCGAAGAGAACCCTGAAATTTTTCGTCGAGTCGCGAGGCGGTCGAAGACGCACAGGCAAAATAGTTATTTTTTGTCGCTCAACTTACCTGAAAAGTGTCCGATAAGCATACATACGCGAGCAATCGCGCCATCAAAGGCCGTTTTAGGGCAGGCATCAAACGAGGTCCAACCAGATAAGCGAGCGATCGCTTCCAGCAACAATTCATCAACCCAAAAGGAGAAAATCAAAATGAACTTCGATAATGTCATCATCGCCCATACAACCTGGAAAGTTAAAATTCAGAATTCAATCAACAGCGGTGAAAGAATCGATCCGGGGACCATTTCGAAAGACAACAACTGCGAGCTCGGCAAATGGATCTACGGCGAGGGCGCCAAATACGGCTCGCTGCCGGAATTTCAGATGCTCAAACAAAAACACGCCCAATTTCATCTAATCGCGGCCGAAACGATCCGCAAGGTCGCCGGGCTGCCGAAATCCGAGGCTTTGAAATTGCTGGGTCTGGGCACGGCCTATTCGCAGGCTTCATCGTGCTGCACCAACGCGATTTCCGCGCTCCGATCGAAAATCGGATAACACAATCGGCAATAGAATCCGGAGTCCTGAGTCTTGCCGATGAAAACCGCCTGAAAACCGCCTGAGCATTCGAATAGGCCTCACAAATCGACAGCGGCGGACATTGGCAGGCTGCAACACCGGTCGCCGAAGCCAAATAAATGCCCGTTAAAAGCAGGATATAAACCTTTATCGAAAAACCATCGCGCTTCATTCATCGAAAATACCTCCGTCGAGCGAGCTTCTATTTCTCGGGGCAGAGCATCAGAGATTCAATTAACCGGAATTTTTCGAAAGGATGTAACATTGTAAAAATTAGCTTTAGCCCGTGCCGACTTGGCCATTTTACCCATCACCATCTCATAATAAAATCGGTCGAGTCCCTTGTCGGGCTGGTAAAATTCGACATAAACCAGACCGATCGAGTAAGTATCGTCGATCCCGACATTCGAAAAATTAACGACGGCCGTCGCATCAGGATATTTGCGCTTCGCGGCTTCGTAAAGTTTCAAAGTATCGGCATCGCCCGAAATAGACAGAATTGCCGCGGGCACATCGTAGCCGTCCCTCAAAGGCTGTATTTTGCGATTAGCTTTTTCAAAGTTGAGAAGTAGGGATTCGGAAATTTCCGAATCCTTTTTCAACCGGTCGAAATCTTTCGGGGGAATGGTCGTTTTTCCGTATACCAGCAGACCGCTGGCGGAAAACCCTTCTCCACCAAAGCCACTTCCCAGCAAAGCGCAGTAAATCACGTATTTGTCATCTTCCGACAATTCCTTTGTTATTCCGTTGTTATATGTAACCGGCTTTACCGGAACATTCGCATTGCTGCTTTCAACGGTTTTGACGGACGATACCGAATCGTTCTCGTTAACCGTTTTGAGGGCCGTATTTTCCGAACAGCCGATCTGAAGCAGCAAAACGAGAACCGGCATCATCGGGTTTAATTTCATAATATCTTTACCCCCAATAAAATTCGCATAAATTATAGTGGGTGACAAAACTTGTTGCAATAATGAGCGTTAAACCCGCGGGCGTTTTTAAACGATCCACTAAACACACGAAAAAACACGAAAGAAATTTAGTGTTTTTAGTGTGTTTGGTGGAAGACCAAAAAAGCGGACGCGACCGGAATCGCCGCTTGTTCGGATAAGTTCCGTCATTAACATTAATGACTTCCGATCCGGTGCTCGTCCGGGTTTCGGCATCGATTGTCGACGACGGCCGCGAGCCGGCTTTTGACGCGTCGCGAAAAATTTTTTTCGACTTTTTTACGCCCCGCGCGGCAAGCTTCGGCAAAGAACTCCGAAAATGCCGTCTTATTAATCGGAGGCACCAAAATCGGGCACCCCGCAGGCGGGATTAGTCGAATTTATCGCTAATCCGACCGATGCCGGAAACGTTCTGTTTGATTGAAATTTGAGGTAAAAAAAAATATATGAGCGACAAGAGAAGAAATATTCTGGAGACGGCCGAAAACATCGATTATTACGGTGAGGCCAATTCCGCCCTGCAGCACGAGCTGCCGTTTACGGCCGAACTGTTCGCGGCCAACCGGGATAACATCGGGCGTCTGAACCGCGCCGGCGTGACTTCGGCTTCGGCCGGCGGCGCGCGCCGGAGCGGTACGCGGAGCAAGGTCGCGCGGTTCGCCGAGCTCGAAAGCGATCTGCGGCTCGTCGTCAAGACGGCGCGGCTGCTCGAAAAGACCGAGCCCGGTTTTCGCAACACGTTCACGATCCCGCGCGGCGCGCTGAACTACGACGAGGGGCTCGCCTTTGCCGACGCCTTTCAGGCGGACGCGCCGGCCTTTCAGGCGGCCTTCGCGAAATACGGTCTGACGGCCGAATTTTTCGCGGAGATGGCCGCCGCCGCCGCCGAATTCCGGAGCGCCGCGCACGAGCAGGCCGACGCCCAGCGGACCGGCGTCGGCGCGACGGCCGAACAGGAAGCGGCGCTCGAAGCGACGCTCGCCACCCGCCGCCAGCTCGACCGCGCGATCCGCAACCACTACCGCGACGACCCGCAAAAACTCGCCGAATGGCTGACCGCGAGCCACATCCGGCAGAGGAATCCGGTGCGGAAGGGAAGTTCGGGAAGTTAAGGAAGTTTAGGAAGTTAGGGAAGAAAGGCTGTCAGCCGCGTCGCTTCACAGGCGGGCGGCTGACAGCCTTTTGCACAACGTCCAGCAGGCTGTATTTTCTTTGAGAAATAAGAGCCGTCAATAAAATATTCCCTAAAAGCCCGTGAAACGGCCGCCGGATAATAGCCACGGGGGCAGCCATTAGTATCGACACATTTTTGAGAATTTGTTTTTCTGCGGCTCCGCCGCCCGATGTGCGGACGGGCTGTGCCCGTCCGGTGCACGTCACCCCGGATTTCGGCGAAAGGCTGCGCCTTGAGCCGCGCCGCGCGAGGCCGAGCCTCGCCATTGTAACGAAAAACCGTCCCGGCGAGGCGGAGCCATCGCCGCACATCGGGCGGCCGAGCCGCGGAAAAACAAGCCTTTTGACTTGTGTAGATAATAATGGCCCAGCCCGTGGTCAGGTCGCAACATTGACCCGAGCCCGTGAAACGGGCGACAGAGCGGCGCGGCGCATTCGTTTTCTGTCGCCCGCTTCGGGGCTTTAACTCGTTTGGACGGCGACTACAGGCTTGCGCCTGTAGCTATACTCTTTCGCCTGTTCCACAGGCTTTGTTCGGATTTAATTTTTAAAGACCATCCTGCCGATCCTTCAATAACTTCCCGAACTTCCCAAACTTCCCAAACTTTTAAACCGCGCCGACGATGCCCATTTTGGCGTAGACGTCGCGGAGCGTTTCGCGGGCGATGACGCGGGCTTTTTCGGCGCCGGCCTTGAGAATCCGGTTGAGCTCGTCGTCCGTGTAGGACTGCGCTTTTTCCTGAAACGGTTTCAGGAATTCGACGACCGCTTCGGCCAGTTCGGCCTTGAAATGGCCGTAGCCCCTGCCTTCGAAATGCGCCTGCGATTCCTCGATCGTCCGGCCGGTCATCAGGTGATAGATCGTCAGCAGGTTGCTGATCGCCGGGCGCGCTTCGTCGTATTCGACGGTCGTCCCGGAATCGGTGACGGCGCGCTTGATCTTTTTCGTGATCGTGTCCGGGTCGTCGAGCAGAAAGATCGCGCCGTTCGGGTTCTCGTCGGATTTCGACATCTTTTTCGCCGGTTCCTGGAGCGACAGGATATTCGCGCCGACCGGCGGGATGAACGGGTCGGGGACAACGAACGTCCGGCCGAAATCGCGGTTGAAGCGCTCGGCAAGATCGCGCGCGAGCTCGAGATGCTGTTTCTGGTCCTTGCCGACCGGGACGAGATGCGTCTGGTATAAAAGGATGTCGGCGGCCATCAGCACCGGATAGGTGAAGAGCCCGACGCCGGCGCGCTCGGAGTTGCCCTTGCCCTTGTCCTTGAACTGCGTCATCCGTTCGAGCTCGCCCATCCGCGAGCTGCACGAGAGCACCCACGTCAGCTCGGCGTGTTCGGCGATGTCCGACTGGATAAAGATGGTCGAGACTTCCGGGTCGAGGCCCGCCGCGAGATAGATCCGCGCGAGATCGAGCGTCTTTTGCCGCAAAACCTGCGGGTCCTGCGGCAGCGTGATCGCGTGCAGGTTGACGATGCAGAAAAAGCTCTCGTACTCGTTTTGCAGCGCGACCCAGTTTTTCAAAGCGCCCAGATAATTGCCGAGATGAAGCTGCCCGGTCGGCTGCGCGCCGCTGAAGATGCGTTTTTTCATAAAAATATGTCGTTAATTTGATGATCAATTCGGTCTTCGGTCTTTGCTTTCACTGCCAAAGCCGAAGATCGAATTTACCTGAAAATATCGTAAAACTTAAACACTCCGACAATCAAAGATTCGACTCCGTAAATACGCCCTCCCTAAAATTCCCCTCCTTTCTAAGGAGGGGTGCCCGCCGGGCGGGGTGGTTAAACCCCTTTTGAAGGAGGGGAATTATTGGGGGGTAAATGACAGCCCGCGAGCGAACCACCCCGGCGCTGGCGCGCCACCCCTCCTTGGAAAGGAGGGGAATTATTGGGGGTTAATTGACAGCCCGCGAGCGAACCACCCCGGCGCTGGCGCGCCACCCCTCCTTTTGAAGGAGGGGAATTATTGGGGGTTAATTGACAGCCCGCGAGCGAACCACCCCGGCGCTGGCGCGCCACCCCTCCTTTTGAAGGAGGGGAATTATTGGGGGGGTAATCTAATATTGTTTGAGTACTTAAAAACCAAAGTATTTAGTTTCAAATCGAAAGAACATAAAGCAAACCGATCAGAAAAGGCCTGAAAATATAATCGAAGACGCCGATGTAGATCATCAGCATCAGGAACAGAAAGCCGAACTGTTCCAGAAGATCGAGCACCGGCTGAAAACTCGACGGCAGAAAGGTCGAGAGAATCTTGCTTCCGTCGAGCGGCGGAAACGGCAGCAGGTTGAAGATGAACAGCGAGAGGTTCAGAAGCATCAGGTTCCCGACGAGCATCGCGAGCGGGTTGGTGCTGCCGCCGAAGAAGTCGCGGACGCCGAAGCCCTGCGTCATCATAATCTTCGCGGCGACGATGCCGATCGTCATTAAGATCAGGTTGGCGAGCACGCCGGCGATCGAGACCATCACGTTGGCGACCTTGTAATTGGTCCAGTTGCGCGGGTTGACCGGCGTCGGCTTGCCCCAGCCGATCAGCGGGATCCGGCCGAGCCCGCCGCCGATCGCGCCGAAGATAAAGCTCACGATCGGGATCAGCAGCGTGCCGATCGGATCGGTGTGGGCGAGCGGATTGAGCGTCACGCGGCCGAGCTGGTGCGCGGTGTTGTCGCCGAACTTGTGCGACATCCACGCGTGCCCGGCTTCGTGGGCCGAGATCGCCAGCAGCAGCACGACCATATAAACGACCAATTGGCTGACGAAATTCGCGATATCGAAATTACCCATTATAAAAACCTCGGAATTTGCAAGTTATCATTCAATTTTGTTAGTGTCAAAACAAGGAATTTTCGTTGTTTTTCTTCTTGAATTGTGCCATTCTTTTAACACAACAACCAAATCATAAATATGCAGAATTATATAGTTTGCATCGCGAGCGAGCATAAAGGAAACGAATTTCTCGAAGAATGCCGGAACGCCGGCTGGCACGTCACGCTTGTGACGCGCAAGGACCTGCTCGATTATCCGTGGTCGTGGACGAGCATCGACGACGTCAAGACGGTCGAGCATCACGCGCCGATCGACGACTATATCCGCGTGATCGCGAACATCGCCGGCAGCCGGCCGGTCGACCGGATCGTCGGGCTCGACGAGTTCGACGTCCTGACGGCCGCGCGCGCCCGCGAGCACCTGCAGCTCGAGGGCCTTTCGAACAGCTATGCGCTCCGGTTTCGCGACAAACTCCGGATGCGCAACCTCGCCTCGCAGATCGGCATCCCGTGCCCGGATTTCGTCGGCGTCTTCAATCTCAAGGGCATCAACGATTATCTCGAACAAACGACCGGCCCGTGGATCGTCAAGCCGCGGACCGAGGTCTCGGCCTTCGGCATCCGCAAATGCGAGACGAAGGATCAGGTCTGGGACGTTCTGACCGGGCTCGACCACCGCAACACGTGGCGCGATCACCCGTCGCAGTTTCTGATCGAGCGGTTCATCGAGGGCCGCGTCTTTCACGTCGATTCGGTCGTCGCGAACGGCAAGGTCGTCGCGGCGGGCGTCAGCGAATACGGCACGCCGCCCTTTGCGGTCTCGCATCACGGCGGCGTCTTCACGACCTTCACGGTGCCGTACCGCTCGAAGGAACGCAAGGAGCTCGAAAAGCTGAACAAACAGTTGCTCGAAGGCTTCGAATACCGGCAGGGCGTCGCGCACGCCGAGTTTCTGCAGTCGGCCGAGACGGGCGAGTTTTATCTGCTGGAAGTCGCGGCGCGCGTCGGCGGCGCGTATATCGCGAACGTCCTCGAACAGGCGTCGGGCTTCAATCTCTGGCGCGAATGGGCGCGGCTCGAAACGGCGACGAAGGAAAATCCGTACAAGCCGCCGAAACTGCGCCGGCAGTTCGCCGGCATCGCGCTCGCGCTCGCAAAGGAGGAGCGGCCCGACACGTCGCACTACACCGACGAAGAGATCGTCTACCGCGTCGACAAACCGAAGCACGTCGGCCTGATCTTTTTCTCCGACAACCAGAAACGGCTCTCCGAGCTGCTCGAAACCTATGCCGGCCGGATCACCGAAGACTTCCTCGCCGTCGCCCCGGCCAAGGAAAGATATGACGACTAGGGATTTCGGATTTCGGATTTCGGATTATACCGATTTCGGATTTCGGATTTCGGATTTCGGATTTGTTTGTTTTCGAAGTTAGAATTTAACTTTAAATTGTAGACGAAACACAACAGACCAATCCGAAATCCGAAATCCGAAATCCGAAATCCGAAATCATTTTTCCCAGCGGACTTCGACGGAATCGTCGAGGACGCCGGTGGTTGGGCTGCCGCAGATGACGGTCGCGCGGCGCTCGGTGCCGGCGGCGTCGCGGAGGCGGACGTGAAAGACGATCTGCCGGTTGCCGCGGTAGACGCCCATCGGGCCGCTCGCGCTGTCGTCCGTCTGCTTTTCGAGAATCTGATAGTCGTTCTCGCGCGCCCAGTCGGCGAGCATCGCGTCGGCCTTGCCGTACTGCCACCGAAACATCCAGACCGCCGCCGTCAGGAACACGATCAGGATCACCGCCATCAGGATTATAAAGCTCATTTTCCTGCTCATTCTCGTGCGGCCGCTCGCCGCGTTTAGTCATTGAACCGGGATTTTCAACGCAACGGCGCAACGGCGCAAAGACGCCGGTTTACGGGAGTTAAAATGGCCGACGGATTCGCTTCATCATAAAACCGCCTTGAAAAGCCGCGTCTTTGCGTCTTCGCGCCTTCGCGTTAAAAATCCGGCTTCCGCCATCCGCCATCCGCCATCCCACATCGTTTCACAGGATCGCGCCGACGAGCGCCGAGATGCTCGCGTTGAACGGGAGTACGGTCGCCGTCATCCCGCCGAACGCGGCGCAGGCTTTGGCCGTCGCCATCAGCGCGACGAGCGTCATCGAGCCGGAGGTCATCGAACCGGCGACGTTCGCGGCGAGCATACTGCCGCCGATGAACATCAGCGCGCCGCCGACGCCCGGCCCGGCGTCGGCGCCGACTTCGAGCGCGACGAACGGCCCGCGCAGCTCGTCGAGGCTCAGCGTCCGGCCGGCGAGCGGCAGCTTGTAAATGCGGCCGGCGCTCGGCATCGCCGTGATCGAAAAGGAAAAATTGCCGACGAACGGGATCAGGCTCAGACCGACCGAGCCGCCCAATCCGCCGTAATGGAGCACGGTCGGCGCCGGGTCGGAATCCCGCTTGACGTGCAGCACGCCGCCGCCGGCGTTGATCCCGACGTGCGCGACCGGCGTCCCGACGCTCAGCTCGCCGCCGCCCGACGTGACGAACTTCCACGGCGACTCCTGCGGCCGCAGCTCGTTGATTATTCTTAAAGCGTCATCCTGCCAACTCATTGTATCTCCTCCCTTTCAAAAGGTTTTACAGAAAATCGGGACCGCCTGTTTTGCGGGTTGTGCGATACCTCTAATATACAACGCTTTGATCGATAAGACGAGCCGATGCCGGGGCTTTTTCGGAAGACGCCGGTCTTCGCGCTAGACTCTCGGGCGAGTTTCCTTTATTCTTCATCTTTTATGTTTGGCGAAGGCAGTTTACCGAAAAAATCACCGAAAATCCTCGAGCACGATCTGAACCAGTATTTCCCCGAGCTGCTCGGGTTCGAGTCGATCGAGGAGACCGAACGCTCGGCCGTCTATCAGAAGATCCGGCCGACCGTCGAACGGATCCTCGGCGCGGTCGTCGGCGAAGATTTCTCCGATGCCGGATCTGAAAAAAATCCGAAATCCGAAATCCGAAATCCGCAATCGGTTTCGGCTCTCGCGTGGAACATCGAGCGCGGCAATGTCTTCGAGGGAATTCTCGACGCGCTCCGGAATCATCCGCAGATGAAGGACCGCGACCTGCTTCTGCTGACCGAGCTCGATTACGGGATGGCGCGCAGCCGAAACCGGTTCGTCGCGCGGGAGCTCGCCGCGGCTTTGAAATTGAACTACGTCTTCGCGCCGGTCTACATCGCGCTCCAGAAGGGAAGCGGCGTCGAATCCGAAGCCGAGGGCGAGAACACCGTCTCGATCCACGGGCTCGCGATGTTTTCGAAATACCCGATCAAAAACGCCCACGCCGTCCCGCTGCCGAACGGCAAGGACAAGATGCTCGGCAAGGAAAAACGGCTCGGCTACCTGCGCGCGCTCGTCGCCGACATCGAGCATCCGCTCGGCACGTTTCGCGCCGTGACGACGCATCTCGACGCGCACGGCTCGCGCAAACACCGGCACAACCAGATCAAGATCGTCCTCGATCATCTCGATACGCTGCCGCGCTTGCCGACGATCATCGGCGGCGACTGGAACACGACGACCTTCAACTCGCAGAGCTCGACGCACGCCATCTTAGGTTACTGGCGGCGCGTCCTGATGGGCCCGAAACGCGTCGTCAAGCATCATTTCCCGCATCCCGACCGCTATTTCGAACGCGGTTTGTTCGGCGAGCTCGAACGGCGCGGCTACGAGTATAAAACCCTCAACGAGCCCGGCGCCGGGACGCTTCATTACGACGTCGCGAGCATCGAGAAGAACACGAACCTGCGCGACTGGGTGCCCGAATGGTGTTTCCCGTTCATCTTCTGGGCGGCCGGCAGGGTCGGCGGCAGAGTGTCGGGCCGGCTCGACTGGTTTACCGGCAAAGACATCAAACTCGCCGGGAAACCGCTGACGATCGGCGAGCTCAGGGACGAAGCGGGCACGCCGCTCTCGGACCACGACGCGATCGCTTTGGACTTTACGCTCGCGAACGGTTAGAATCGAAACTTCGTCCGAGACTCAAGACTCAAGACTCAAGACTCGGGACTATTAAAAGAATTATGGAAGTAGCATTTTGCCAGACGCTCAGCTTCAACGCTGACACATTCGAATACGAGGCCGTCGCGCAGGACAACGGCAACGCGACGGTGATCAAATTCGCGGTCGACGAAAAACAGACGAGCCCGGGCGACGTCGTCGTCGTTTTGAACGAGACGGACATCGTCTTTCACGGGCTGATCGGAAAGATCGAGAACGGCTTCGCCTACGCCTCGGACCCGAAAGGCTCGCTGCTCGCGGCGACCGTTCAGTAATTTCGGATATTTGCCGCTGATCGCTTGACGCGGTTTGTTTATTACGCTAATTTAATTTCTTGCCGATTCGAAATCTCGGTTTCCGAAATTCCGAATCGCCGAACGGGGCAGTAGCTCAGCTGGGAGAGCGCAGCGTTCGCAATGCTGAGGTCAGGGGTTCGATCCCCCTCTGCTCCACTCTTTATTTTCAAGCACTTACAGCGACCTGCTGATTTCCTTTTTCACCGAGTGGTAGGATTTTGGCAGGTTTTTGTTTTTCAAGGCTCTCGACCGCCGTCCGCAAAATGTTTCTTGCGCGTTTATAACGGTGGACGCTCCGGCTGTCG
>JAFDVJ010000134.1 GCA_018269075.1 Acidobacteriota bacterium | reverse complement strand
TCCGATTTAATTGTCAAAGACCATCAGCTAGTGGGCCGGATGGTCAATCGCCCACGGCTTTAGCCGAAACAAAAGAAATATCAATCATCCGAACAGCTTTAGCTAAAGCTCTGCGGAATTATCTAAAATTTCCTTTTCGGCTAAAGCCGTCTCCGGAAGTCAATCTTCCCACTAGCTGAGGCTAGTGGCAATTGATCGGAGAGCTTCGATCCGGCATTTCTTTCGGTTCACTATCAAAAGTTAAAAATTAAAAGTTAAAAATTAATAATTTCGGAATTCGCCTTTTTAATTTTTAATTTTTAATTTTTAATTTCCCTATAAAATCTCTTCCAGCCTCTCGTCGCTCAGTTCGATCCGCGAATAGCGGCCTAAATAACGCACTTCTTCGGCCTGTTCCCGGATCTCGTCGAGCGCGCCGCGGAGCTCGCTCTCGCTCGCCGGCGCTTTCAGATCGAAATAGAAATTGAACTGCCACGGCGCGCCTTTGATCGGGCGGCTTTCGATCTTGACGAGGTCGATGCCGCGCCGGACGAACGGGCGGAGCGCGTTGTGGAGCGCGCCGGGCTGGTGTTTAAGCCGAACGATCAGCGAGATCTTGCCGCCCTTTTCCGATTCGTTCGCGTGCGGCGACAGCAGGACGAACCGCGTGTAGTTTTCGGCGTGATCCTCGATATGCTCCCTTAAAATTCGGCCGCCGTAGATCTCGGCCGTCCGCCGCCCGCCGATCGCCGCGCGCGTCGCGTCCCCGCTTTCGATCACGCGCCGGACGCTGCCCGCCGTGTCGTCGGCGGCGACGCCCTTGAGATCGGGATGCGCGGCGAAGAACCGCTCGCACTGCGCGAGCGCGACCGGATGCGATTCGACCGTCTGAATGCTTTCAAAGTCCGCGTTCCGGCCGGCGACCAGAAAATGCGAGATCGGCAGGATGATCTCGGCGACGATGTGCAGAGAGCTGTGCAGCAGCAGATCGTAGCAGCGGTGGACCGAGCCGACGAGCGAATTTTCGAGCGGCGAGAGAATGTAATCCGCTTTCCCTTCGTCGATCGCCTTGTAAAGATCGTCGAACGTCTGGCACGGCACGGTTTCGAAAGCCGCGCCGAGGATGCCGAGCGCCGCCGCCTCGGAAAAGCTGCCGCGCTCGCCCTGAAACGCGACGCGCGATTTCCCCGTGCCGAGATCGGGCGCGGCGTCCTCGGCCGTCTCGAACGGTTTGCGATAGGTTTTCTGCTGCAGATGCAGCGATTCGTCGATGATCCGCTGAAAGATGTTCGCGATGCTCTGCGCGTCGAACGGCCCGGCGTTGGCCCGCGTCAGACGCTCGAGCACCTCGGTCTCGCGCTGCGGGTCGCAGAGCGACGTGTCGACCTTTGTCTTGGCCGCGCCGACGCGCAGCGCGATCGCCGCGCGCTTGTTCAAAAGCTCCAGAATCTCGGTATCGATCGCGTCGATCTCGGCGCGCGGATTGTTGATTATCGGCTCACTCATCATCCTCTAAGCTAACGGCAAACCGCCGATTCTTCAACCCGCCCGCACCAATTTACCAAACGCCCGCCGCGCCCGCCGCGAGCAATCTCCAAACCGATCTCCAAATCACGCAATTCTGTTTTCACCGTCCCCAAACCAGCACGAATCGCCCCGCGCCGCCCGGCGCGAGCCGATCCGAAATCCGAAATCCGAAATCCGAAATCGTCAGACTGCCCAGAGATGATTGTCGGTGTTGTAATGCAGCCAGAAATCGCTGTTCTCGCTCCATTCGGGGCGATAGTTGGTCGCGACGACGGCGAGCGTTTCCTCGAGCGCGATCGACGAATGCTCGACGTGCGGCGGCACGACGAGGCTCTGATCGGCTTCGACGATAAACTCGCGCCCGCCGACCGTGACCTGCCAGCGGCCCGCAACGACGTAGATGATTTCCTCGTGCTCGTGACTGTGCGGCGTCGTGATCGCGCCCGTTTCGAGCTTGACGTGAGCCATCATCAGATTCGACCCGACCGCGACGCCGCGGCTGTAACCGTGTGTGATCGAACGTTCTTCGTGATTTTCCCAATCGTAAAATGTCATAACTTTTCGAGTGGAGAGTGGAGAGTGGAGAGTGGAGAGTTCGGGGATTCTGACTCTCGACTTTCGACTCGCGCCCCTCCGTTTTTGAGTGGAGAGTGGTGAGTAGAGAGTGGAGAGTTAAGGGAAAATTCCTCGAACTCTCCACTCTCCACTCACCACTCTCCACTAATTCACCTGTTTGTTAACGAGCGCCTTCTCCTTGAGCCACGGCATCATCCGGCGCAGATTTTTGCCGACTTCTTCGATCGAATGTTTTTCGCCCTCGGCTTCCATCCGTTTGAAATTTTCCTTCCCGTTGTCGCATTCGCTCATCCATTCGTCGGCGAATTCGCCGCTCTGGATCTCGCCCAAAATCTTTTTCATCTCGGCTTTGGTCGCGTCGGTGACGATCCGCGGCCCGCGCGTCAGATCGCCGTATTCGGCCGTGTTCGAGACCGAATAGCGCATATTCGAGATGCCGCCTTCGTACAGCAGATCGACGATCAGTTTCAATTCGTGGAGACATTCGAAATACGCCATCTCGGGCGCGTAGCCGGCCTCGGTCAGCGTTTCGTAGCCGGCCTCGATCAGCGCCGTCACGCCGCCGCACAGAACGGCCTGCTCGCCGAAGAGATCGGTTTCGGTCTCTTCCTTAAAAGTGGTTTCGATGATGCCCGCGCGGCCGCCGCCGACCGCCGACGCGTAGGACAGACCGACTTCGCGCGTGTCGCCGGCGATGTCCTGGTAAACGGCGAGCAGACACGGCACGCCGCGGCCGATCGTGTATTCGTGGCGGACGAGATGGCCCGGCCCTTTCGGCGCGACGAGAAAGACGCTGACGTCGGCCGGCGGGACGATCTTTTTGAAATGCACCGAAAAGCCGTGCGCGAACGCGAGATATTTGCCGGCCGTCAGGTTCGGCTCGATCTCGCTGCGGTAAACGCCCGGCGCGAGCTCGTCCGGGACGAGCACCATCACGACGTCGGCCATCTTGACCGCGTCGGCCGTGAACATCACCTCGTGGCCGGCGGCCTCGGCCTTCGCCCACGATTTGCTGTTCGCGGGCAGCCCGACGATCACGTCGGCGCCCGAATCCTTCAGATTGTTGGCGTGCGCGTGTCCCTGCGAGCCGTACCCGATGACGGCGACCCGTTTGTTTTTGATCAATTGCCGATCGGCATCCTTATCGTAATAAACCTTCATTAAATTTCCTCTGTTTTCGCTTTCTTTACCTTCAATATTTTTTCAACCCCGGATTTTCCCTTGAAAACAACGCCCTTGATCCGGAAAACCAATCCGAAATCCGAAATCCGAAATCCGAAATCCCCAATCATCCCGCGGCCTGCGCGCCCTGTTCGAGCGCCGAAAGCCGGTTGATCGCAACGCAGCCGGTGCGCGTGATCTCGTTGATCGCGAACGGCCGGAGCATCTCGATGAACGTATCGACCTTCTGCCAGTGGCCCGAGATTTCGAGAATCATCTGCTCGTGCGAGATGTCGACGACCTTGCCGCGAAAGATCTGGACGAGATTCATAATCTCCTGCCGCCCGTCGCCGGCCCTGACGCTGACGTCGATCAGCGCCATCTCGCGCTCGATGTGCGGCAGTTTCGTTACCGCCTTGACCTCGCGGACGCGCGCGAGCCGCGAACACTGCTTGATGATCTGCTCGATCACGCGGTCGTCGCCGCTCGTCACGATCGTGCAGCGCGACCACGCCGGATCCAATGTCTTCCCGACGCAGATCGTCTCGATATTAAAGCCGCGCGCCGAAAAGAGCCCGACGATCCGCGACAGCTCGCCCGCTTCGTTTGCCACCAGTATTGAAATCGTATGCTGCATAAACCGATTGCGGATTGTGGATTTCGGATTTCGGATTTATTTTTCAATCCGAAATCCGAAATCCGAAATCCGAAATTACTTTAAAATCATATTCCGCGTGTCGTGGCCGGCCGGGATGATCGGGAAGACGTTTTCTTCCTTCGTGACGACGATGTCGAAGATCGTCACGCCGTCGTGCGCGAGGCCCTTTTCGAGGACGCGTTTGAGATCGGCCGGCTTTTCGGCCCGCAGACCTTCGGCGCCGTAGGCTTCGGCCAATTTCACGAAATCCGGCGAGACCGAGAGATCGACCTCCGAATAGGCGCGGTCGTAGAACATTTCCTGCCATTGCCGGACCATCCCGAGATAGCCGTTGTTCATAATGATCACCTTGAGCGGGATCCGGTACTGGATCGCCGTGATGATCTCCTGATTGGTCATCTGAAAACCGCCGTCGCCGACGACCGCGACGACCAATTGATCGGGACAGGCGAGCTTGGCGCCGATCGCCGCCGGCAGACCGAAGCCCATCGTTCCCAAACCGCCGCTCGTCAGCCATTGGCGCGAACGCTTGAACGGGTAAAACTGCGCGGCCCACATCTGGTGCTGGCCGACGTCGGTGACGATGATCGCGTCGCCGTGCGTCACGCGGTGCAGCTCTTCGATGACCTGCTGCGGCTTGATCTCGTTTTCCGAATACTCGCACGCGAGCGGCACGGCCGCTTTCCATTCGGCGAGCTGCCGCCACCAGCCGGCGCGGCGCGCTTTGCCTTCTTCGACCGCCGCCGGATCGAGATTTCCGAGCTTTTCGGCGATCGCGCGAAGCGCCGTCTTCGCGTCGGCGACGAACGAGAGATGCGGTTTTTTGATCTTGCCGATGTTCGACGCCGCGATGTCGATATGGACGATCTCGGCCTGCGGCGCAAAGGTCGCGAGCTTGCCGGTCACGCGATCGTCGAAGCGGACGCCGACCGCGACCAGCAGATCGCATTCGGAAACCGCCATATTCGCGGCGTAAGTCCCGTGCATTCCGAGCATCCCGAGGCTCAGTTCGTGCGCCGTCGGGAAACCGCCGAGGCCCATCAGCGTCGGCGTCACCGGCAGCCGGAGCGTTTCGGCGACCGCCATCAATTCGTCGGCCGCGTCGGCCGTGACGATTCCGCCGCCGACGTACAAAACGGGCCGCCGCGCCGTCGTCAGCCGGTCGACGACCGCCGCGAGCGCCGCTTCGTCGACCGGTTCGTCCGCGCCGTCGAAAAGATATTCGGCGTGAAGCCGCCGCGGCCGGTCGCACAGATCGGCCGTGATGCATTTCGGGACGTCGATCACGACCGGGCCGGGTTTGCCGCTTTTGGCGATGCAGAACGCCTCGTCGATGATCGCTTCGAGATCGCGGACGTCCTTGACGAGATAGCTGTGCTTGACGATCGGCAGCGTCACGCCGAACGTATCGACCTCCTGAAAGGCGTCGGTTCCGATCATCGTCAGCGGGACCTGCCCGGTGATGACGACGAGCGGGATCGAATCCATATAAGCGGTCGCGATGCCGGTGACGGCGTTCGTCGCGCCGGGGCCCGACGTGACGAGCGCGACGCCGACTCTGCCGGTCGCCCGCGCGAATCCTTCGGCGGCGTGAACCGCGCCCTGCTCGTGACGGACGAGATAATGCGTGATCTTTTCGCGATACCGCCAGATTTCGTCGTAGATATGCAGAACCGCGCCGCCCGGCAGGCCGAAGACCGTGTCGACGCCGTTTTTGATCAAACCGCGCACGAGAATCTCCGCCCCGCGCGGCGCGGGCGGTGTCGTTTCCTGAGCCGTGACGGTCTCGGCCGCCGTCGTCCTTTCCGCAACACTTGTCGTCATCGTTTTTTTATCTTCACGTGCCATAAAACCAAAAAAGCCGTCATCCTCTGTTGGCGGATGACGACCTTTGTCCGGATTCTAAAATCTGTCAAAAGCCGTCATCCGCCAAAAAGAATAATGACGCCCGCGCTAATGCCTACAATAATCGCCACCGGCGAAAGCCGCCGTTTCCGATTCCCTGTTTTGATCCTGTTGTGCATTAGCATAACTTTTAGTCTTTACAAGATTATGATTTTAATTTATGGCTGTCAAGATTATTTCGCCCGATTTCCGAAAAAAATCCGGCGCGTTCGGAATTTTGCACACGGCCGCGCCGGATTTCTCTCGAATCGTCGCCGGTCGGAGCGGCTTTCGCCGGTCGCTTCGGCGGGTTGGATATCAGGCGGCAGGATTTCGGGAAAACCGGGGAAACCACCGATGATAATTGAGAATGAATCGCCGACGATCAACAAACCGCGTCTTCGAAACGGACGTTCATCGCAGAACCGTTCGGCCCGGTAATTAATCGAGCCGGCGTTTCGTTCGGGAACCGCGTTTTCGATCGAATCGGAATCGTCAGCCCGGCGAAGAACCGGTTTCGATCCGCTAAAAACACTAAAAACACTAAAAAAACACGAAAAAAATTTAGTGTTTTTAGTGTTTTTAGTGGAAGATGAAATAAGCGAACGCGACCGGAATCGCCGCCTTTTCCAATAAGTTTCGTCATCTATAATGTCAGCCGACATAAAGAGGAAACAAGTTATGTTGAAGTTTCGATATTTAATATTTTGTTTAAGCGCAGTTTTGATCGCCTCCGCCGCGGCCCGCGCGCAGGGCGGGTTTTCTTACGAAAAGAACACGTTCATCGTCTACTTCGAATGTCTCGGCATCTATCCCGGAACGTCGCTCAAGTCCGGCGAAAAGATCCTGTATTTTTCGATCGGCGAGAGCCCGGCGGTCGTCAAAAGCGATTATGTCATCAATGCCAAAGAGGCCGAGAAGCGATTCGACGCGCTCGGTTTCGGCAAGGTCTACGCCGACAAACCGCTCTGGGCGGAGATCGGCTGCGTCCATTCGTTTCGGGGCGGTATGCCCGAATCGCTGGCCCGGATGACGCCCGCGCCGAAAGAGTCCGATTCGATCGGGATAGCGATCCGCGGGCTGCCGGCCGATGCCTGGATTTCGAGCGGCAAGGGCGAATCCGTGCCGATGAAGATCAAGGACAATCCCTATCTCGAATTGGTCAGACGCCTCGTGACGAATGACTGCTATGGGCCCGATTCGCTGATTCGCGTGCGAAAGTTTCCGATCCGGCCGGGACGCGCGATCATCCAGCTCGACATCGGAAAGGTCAAGAGATTAAGCCCCGAACAGCGAAAACGGAAGATCGAGGAAGAAATGCGGAATAAGCAAAGCCTGTACGAGAAGCGGGCCTGGCCTCAAGAAAAAAAGCGCGTCAGGAGAGAGTTCGAGAAAAAGGATTTTTTCGAGTCCGTCGAGATCTGCCGGTTCTTCCTCGATGGAAAGCGCGTGCTGAAAAAAACGAAGATTTCGCGGACGACCGGCGTCGAAGAGCGGGTCGACGTCGCGCCGGATCTGAACGGCGAAAACTGGGCCGACACGACCGACACCGCGATCGGCTTTATCAGTCTGAATCAGGGAAAGGATTGGGACATCGTGCTGGCAGCCGTGGGCTGGGAAGGAGTCTATTATTCGATTCAAAAGCTCAACGGCTCGGCGATCCGCTACGAGCACTCTTTGTACACTTATCATTGAAATCCGGAATCTTTTCGAAACGATTTTTCCCAAACAGCGTGGATGAACTATGTTCGAAAAAAAATCGGCGGTTGATCGGATATTTGCATTTGCTTTAATGTTTTGCGGCGCTTTAATGATTGCCGCCGGGTATCGGGTCTGGAAAGAGGCGAAAACAACGGCCGAACAGTCCTGCCTTCTCTCGCTGAACACGGCTCTGATCAAAAGCGTCGAAAATGACGAAGCATTGCGCGCGGCCGTCAATGCCGGATCGGAATGGAGAGTTTTGAGCGATGGCGAGACGCAGCTTCTTTTCGAATCACTCGGCGATCAAAACCGTTTCGACTGCGCGAATCATCCGGATTACACGGCCGGCCGCGACGAACCCGGCGCGCGCCTGCGAATCGCGGCGCGCCGAAACGCGGATCGAATATTTATCACGATCGAAGGCACCGGAATCTATCAGAAACCATTCGTTTCCCCGGCGGCGATTAAATGACGGAACGGCGCGCCGTTGTCCCCCTTAACTGATGTATAATCATCTCGAAAGGAAGCCTTTGGGGAACATAAAAACGTTGTTCGATGTATCTGTTTAACCACAAAACCGGGATGGCCTTATTTTGTCTGGCACTGTCGCTTCTGCTGTTTTGCTCGAATGAAAGTGCTTCCGGTCAAAATCAAGCGCCTCGCTTTGAAGATTATCCGGTGGCTAAAATCTACAAGGGGAAAAAAGCGGCGCTCAAAATCAACCGCGAAGAAAAACGACTTTACGGAGAAAGATTGCGGTACACCATCAAACATGAGGCGGTTGATTTTGCGGGACACTACATCGTCGCCAACTGGAGCTGCGGAATGTGGTGTAACTGGAGCGCGGTGATCGATGCGAAAACGGGAAGGGTTTATTGGTGGAACGGCATTCTGAGCTTTTGTTTTCCGGATTTGGATAAAGACTTCGCCTGTAATGAAAACTTCGACAACGTCGAGTACAGGATCGACAGCAAGCTGATAGTTTTCTTCGGACGGCGAAACGATACGGGAGTCAGGGGCTTTCACTATTACAAATTCGAAAACGGGCGATTTATTCATCTGAAATCGATTTCCGTCAAAGAACAGCGGACGACCTCGGAAATTCAAACCGATAAATCCGAAAGGAAAATCGATAAAAACCAAAAACCGTAAGGGGAATATAACAGATCTTTTCGGAACCGCTTATGTGTTTCGTTCGACGAATTTCCGGCGTTAAAAACGATCTTCACACATCAACGCGGGTTCGGAGTAAGAGCCGGCACGAGCCGGAGCGCCGTCATCGCGGCCGGTAAACGATGCGCTGGCGGCGTCGGAGGTTTATATTCGATATTGAAAGAAGGCGCGGCGTTTGTGCGTTTTTGCAGAGTCGTGCGGTTATAAAAACCTGTTTCGGGACGCGGCGGCGGACTGGAGCGCAACCGTCCCGGTTGCCAACGCCGCGCCAGCGGTGTCGAACGTTTCGCTTACTTTCGACGTCACGGCCAGCGCGGCGTTCGTTCGCGCTTTCGCGCTCATGGCAAGCGGGACGCTTGCGCTCCAGTCCGCTTCGCGCTTATGGCAAACGAGAATCCGGCGCAGCGGTCGTTCGATGCGTTTTCATAAATATTTATGGCGAGACACCGGCAAACGCCGCGCCGGCCGCGATGCCGGCGCTCCGGCTTTGCAGGCCGCTTTAACGGGATTATAATCGGGTTGTCAGCGATTTCGTGAGGTGATTCCGAATGAAACGAATATTTTCACTGTTGGCGATTCTCCCGTTCGCGCTCGCCTTTGCGCTCGTGCCGTCCGTCGCGGCGCAGACGGTCAGAAAACCGCCGAAGCTGATCGATAGAGCCGCCGCCGACAAACGCGAGGTCGAACGGTTCGTGCGGTCGTTCGTCAGGGCTTTGGACGAGACCAAAGACCTCAATTCGATTTCGGACGATTTCTTCGTTGGGGATTTCAAAGCCCGTTTTAATAAACAGAATCCGGCTTCCCATATCGAAACATCGCTTTATGAACGGCTTGATGAAAACGAGCGCTACGAGCTCAACACCGCCGGTTTTAATATCGAATATCTCGGAACGACTTTTTTATTAGGCAAGGTCGATCTTGATAAATCGGACGAAACAACCGAAAGGGACGATGACTTATCAATAAACGCCCTGTTTCCGGCATCGATCCTCGGATTAATCAAAAACAGTCGAACGCTCCGCGCCTGTTATTACGAAGACAAAGACGACGACGACGAATCGCGAGTCGACTTTGAAATCAAGGACATCGAGCTGCTGCGGGAATTCATCCGCGATTCGAAGAACCTCGCCTACGCGCAGCGTATGTCATTAAACGATCGTTCTCCAGAACAAGTCGCCAAATATGAAAAGACGCTCAAGGCCTTGAAAAAAGAAGCCGATTGGTATTCGAGCGAAAAATGCTCGGAAGACTGCGCGGGATTTCCCGAGAACACACGGATCTACGAGCTCCGGTATTATCCCTTGTATTTAAAGCTGATCCGCGAAAGGAACGCGTTCAGGATCTTCGATGTTGATATCGGAGCAGTTGATTAAACGGCCGGCGACGTTTATTTGTTGTCACGGAGATCAAGACGAAAGCGCAGTTTCTGGCAGTCGGCTTTTCCATATTGCCTGCATCTCACGCGCGAAAACGGGCGGCTGAAGGTTTTCTATATTCACATCTACGATTAGGCGCGCGTTTCGGCGGTTCCCAAAATGATTTTTAAATTGCCACTGGCTTCAGCTAGTGGTCAGGGTTTGATAAGTTCCGAATGGCTTTAGCCGAAATCCGAAAAAACAATCAATCATCCGATCAGCTTTAGCTAATGGTCTTTGAAAATTAAATCCGTCAATAAAATATTCCTTAAAAGCCCGTGAAACGGGCGCCGGATAATAGCCACGGGTGGTGCAGCCCGTGGTCAGGTCGCAGCATTGACCCGAGCCCGTGAAACGGGCGACAGAGCGGCGCGGCGCATTCGTTTTCTGTCGCCCGCTTCGGGGCTTTAACTCGTTTGGGCGCGCTTTCTACAGGCTTGCGCCTGTAGCTAAACTCTTTCGCCTGTTCCACAGGCTGAATTCGGAATGATTGTCGGATTTATTTTTCAAAGACCATAAGCTATAAGGATGACTGATTCAAATTTCACTTTTCGGCTAAAGCCGCGAGCCTTGATTCCTGCCTGACCACTAGCTGAAGCCAGTGGCAATTTAAAGAACAATTTCTTTTCCGACCAATACGTTTTCTTCATTACCCGATAACGAATGTGACCGAAACGCCCGCCGCCGCCGGCGCGCCGTTTGCCGGCCGCGATGCCGGCGCTCCGAAAAATAAGTCCGAAGCCTCATTAAGACTAAAGAAAAATCGCGTGTCCGTTACGTTTTTCATCGCATTAGCCAGAACTGTTCGGCACGATCATTGCTCAAACGCGCTATTCATTATTTCTGAGATAAAACGCCGCGAAACCTGCCGGTAAATGAAAATACCGGCCGCCGAGCGGTTGTTTTTCGATCCACTAAAAACTCCGAAAACACTAAATTTCTTTCGTGTTTTTTTAGTGTTTTTAGCGGATCGAAACCGGCTGTTCGCCGGGCTGGCGATTCCGATTCAATCGAAAACGCGGTTCCCGAACTATTCGCAGGCCCGGTCAATTGCCGTACCGAACAGTTCTGCGCATTAGCAAAAATTAGTAACTTTTTGACAAAAAATTAGGGACTTTCGCCAGATTTCGCGGGAAGATGCCGGTGTTCACAATCAACGGGATACGGGCATTGCAGCAAAGTCGGGCGATTTTGAGAACGTTTTCGGGCTGAAGGCAATGACACAAAAAAAAATGATTAGGGAGATAAATGATGCGCGGAAAAAATTACATAAAATTAGTTTTGTTATTGATTATCGCTCTTGTGAGCACGCAGATTATCGCGGCGCAGACAAATGAATTTACGTATCAGGGCAAATTAACCGACGGCGTAATTGCCGCCGGCGGCAGTTACGACTTTCAGTTCGAGCTGCATAATTCCGCGTCGAGCACGACGCCTTTGGCGACCTTGTCGCGCACCAGCGTGCCGGTCGCAAACGGAATTTTCACCGTCAAACTGGATTTCGCCGCCTCGTTTTTTGACGGCGCCGACAGATTTTTGAAGATCAGCGTCAAACCTTCGGGAAGTCCGAATCCATTCACCGCGCTCGCGCCATATCAGCAAATCACGAGCGCGCCTTATTCGATCAAAAGCCTCAAAGCCGAAACCGCGACGACCGCCCTTAACGCCGATTTAGCGACAAATGCCGACCGGCTCGGCGGCATTACGGCGGATCAATATGTTTTGACGAACGACTCGCGGATGAGCGACCCGAGAGATCCATTGCCGAACAGTCCGAATTACATTCAAAATTCCGTCTCGCCGCAGGTTTCTTCGAATTTCAACGTTTCGGGAAACGGCACGGTCGGCGGAACACTGACGGGAAATCTGATTTCGACCGCCACGCAGTTCAACATCGGCGCGAGCCGCGTTTTGAGCAATCCGGGTCAGAATCTGTTCGTCGGGATCGGCGCGGGTGCGATCACGACCGGCGGCAGCAACGCGTTTTTCGGAACGAGCGCGGGAATCTTTAACACAACCGGCAACAGCAACGCGTTTATCGGCGACCGCGCGGGTTTTAGCAACATTTCGGGCAGTGAAAACGCTTTTGTCGGCACATTCGCCGGCTTTAACAATACGACCGGCGGCGGCAATGCCTTCTTCGGAAGTTCCGCCGGATTTAACAACACGAACGGCATTCAAAATTCATTTTTCGGAAATAATGCCGGCAAATCCAATGTGAGCGGTTTATTCAACTCGTATTTCGGATTCGAAGCCGGATTTAGCGCCACCGGCGATGAAAACTCATTTTTCGGAAATTATGCCGGAACAGGTACCACGACCGGCGAGCGTAACTCCTTTTTCGGGGCTTTAGCCGGAGTCGCAAATAAAACCGGCTTCTGGAATTCGTATTTCGGAGCGGGTGCCGGACTAAACAACACCACGGGATATGCCAACTCGTTTTTCGGAGTCGGTGCCGGACAAAACAATCGGGGCAGTTTGAACACGTCGATTGGTGCCTACTCAAATGTCATCGGGGATCTGGGTTATGCGACGGCCATCGGCGCCGGCGCAAGAGTTTTCGACAGCAACACGATCGCTCTCGGCAGAGACGACGCCAGCGATACGGTTTTGGTTTACGGCCCGCTTAAATTAAATACGATCGGGTTTGCCGGAACCACGCAGCTTTGTCTCAACGCGGGCGGCTTTGTCGCCGCCTGTTCGTCCAGTCTGCGTTATAAGACCAACGTTCAAAATTTCAACGGCGGCCTGGATTTGCTGCGTCGTTTTCGTCCCGTCGCCTTCGATTGGAAAGAGGACGGCACCCGTGATGTCGGTTTCATCGCCGAAGAAGTCAACGAAATCGAACCGCGTCTGACCATCTCCCGGAACGGTCGGATCGAAGGCGTCAAATACGCGCAGATCACGACGGTGCTGGTCAATTCCGTCAAAGAACAGCAGGAGCAGATCGATGCGCAGCAGAAAATCATCATCGAACAGCAGCGGCAAATCGAGGCATTGAAAAGACTCGTCTGTCAAAACAACAAAGACGCCGAAATTTGTAAGGAAAAGGAGTGAAACTACAGAACTGTTCGGCACGAGTTCAAACGCACTTTTAATGATTTTTGAGAAAAACGCCGCCAAATTTGCCGGTAAATGAAAAGCCCGGCCAGCGAGCGGTTGTTTTTCGGTCCACGAAACACACTAAAAACACTTAAAAAGACACGAAGGAAATTTAGTGTTTTTGGTGTTTTTAGTGGATAAAAACCGGCTGTTTGCCGGCTTGACGGTTCCGATTCAATCGAAAACGCGGTTCACGAACGAATTGAGGTGGTCTAATAAAAGTGGAATGAAAACTGTCTTTAGATAAAATGACAGTATGAACAGAAAATACGATGACGAATTCAAGCAAAACACTTTGAGAAAGGTCTTC
>JAFDVJ010000133.1 GCA_018269075.1 Acidobacteriota bacterium | reverse complement strand
ATTATGATGAGGCTGAAGGATAAATTGTTTCAATTAGGCCTCTTTTCGAGACGCTTTTTCGTTTATAAAATTATGGCTTGGTTTACCGCTCATTTAATTACCTATTTCAAACTAAAAACCGCGCCGCAAGATACTTATACGGTTTGGGAGAATGTAATTCTGATTGAAGCTTCTGATGAAGCGGATGCCATAACGAAAGCCGAAGAGTTTGGACGAATAGAAGCCGAGCTCGATGCGAAAGATAATACCCTGACGGTCGATGATCCACCGGCAGAATTACTCTTTGCCGGGGTGCGTAAGATAGGGACAATCTTTCATAGAGGTCAGGGCGGAAATTTAGAAAGCGGCGATGAAGTTACGTTCAATGAATTTGTAGTAACAGACGAACACTCGATCAAAAAACTGGTCGAGGGCGAAGAGGTACTAGTGAATTACACTGAATAAATTGTCTCCAAAAAAGCCTGTTCAATCCTGACTTGAGACAAAACGAAAGTTTCGAAAGCTCCCGGTATTTTCGAGTTTTTAGCCAAAACCGGAACCCTCTATTTCCGCAGCTTATAAATCAAATTATAATGCTCGCCCGGCTCATTAAAGCGCCGCCGCCGGCCGACTAAGATCTTTTTTTCACCTGCTAGTTCACTGAGCGCCGGCTTTAATTCCTTTTCCCGGATGCCGGTCAGTTCCGCGAGGTTGTTGATCTCGACCGGGTGAGCCTCCTGCCCGTCGCAGTAATCCTCCAGTACCGAAACGATCGCGGCCTTGATCTGCGCGCGGGTTTTCCCGAAAAAGTTTTCGCGGAAGAAATCGGCCGTCTTGCGGATCACCGATTTTACTTCCTTTTCGGATTCGTCCCGTGCCATGTCGAGCAGGAGACGATGAATTTTTCTGGCTTTGTCTTCTGATGGGGTTGGATGTGATAACGGGAAGTTTGAAGGAAGGGCGTTGATGGAATTGGGCATATTTCGTGTTCTAGAATTAAATATACCGGCTGCATGACTGACAGGTAAGAAACTTTTCGCGCTTCTCACATCCTGAAAGCAATTAGACCAGAAAAAAATAAAGCGGTCGGCTTTACGGTTTGGCTGTTTGTTAAATCGGGTTTCGGGACTAAGCTTCAGGACTGAAAAACACGCACAAATTTAGGGATTAGGTTGTGTTTTCAAAACCTTCAACCTAATCCCCTGCAGGTAAGATTAATTGATTTATTCGCGCGTTGTCAATCAGTTTTTGGGGCTGCTTTTGGTAATAAATTGAAATGTTATTTAATATTACAAAATGACTCTTAAAGAACTTCTTCAGGACTGGGAGGATCAGGACATATGCGCCTATTATCTGGCCTGTTGTTTGGGCTTAACTGAGTATGACGCGACTTTCAAAATTTTTAGAGAGACAAAACATATTTATTGGAGCGGGAATTCATTAAGTAAGTTTCTTTATAAGATGCTGCAAGAGATGACTGAAATCGGGATGCTTGAATTTGATGATGATAACGGATCTTATCGATGGAATAATTCATCATCGCTAATTGAAGACATTACTTCCCATAAACCGGAACCCTGATCTGAAGATGCTCGTTGACGAGCGCGCCGGCGGCCCACCACGATCGGCAGACTTCCGTCCGGTAGCCCAGACCGGCAAAAAACTCGTGAAAGAAAATCTGATCGTCCGACTGGACGCTTCGCTTGTCTTCGGTTTTGAATTCGATCAGGAGCCCGTGATATGTCCCGTCCGCTGACGGCGCAAGGCAGATGACGTCCTGAACACCGCGCGTAAGACCCTGCCGGACCATCGCGGCCGCGTAAGACTTGTTTTCCGTCCAGTAGCCGTTCGGCACGGCAAAGACGGCGTGAAGGATCGGGAAATCGCGTTTGAACATATCGCGCCAGGCGATAAACGCTTCCTGAATCTTTTTTTCGGGTGTGATGATGTGTGCGGCGGGTTTGGATAATTTGAGCGGCTGAGGACGCCCGCGTCCGTCGAAGAGCCCGCCGGTGAAGATTCTTTTGCGGCTCATACCGGATCGAATTATGAATGATTCAGGTGGGAGCGGTCGTTTCGGGCCGTTTTCAACCTGCCTGTTCAACCAAATCCACGCTTCCGCACGACGAGCAAATCCCGTCCGGAAGCCAGAAGCAGCCCTCGCTGCAGGCGGCCGAATCCGTGCAGCCGCATCGCGGGCAGATCGATTCCATGCAGTTCGGGCAATGGCCGTCCGCGATCGTGACAAACTGCCGGCAGTTTTTGCAAAGAACCGAAACGGCGTCCATTTCCGGATTGAATCCCATCATCAGGAATTCGTAAACGTCGCCGTGATCCGGATCCATCTGCTCGATCAGGTTGCGGACGAAGTTCTCGGTAATTTCGCGCGTCCGTCCGGTGTTCTCCGGATGCCGGAAGGCGAGCTGCAGCTGACCGATGAGCGCGACGGCCGCGGTCGAGTCCATTTCAAAAATAACGGGCCGCGCGTCCGGCGCGAAGAGTTTGGTAGCGGCGAGATCCGCGATCCTCATTTTTTCGTCGAAAGTAAGTATTTTTTTCATTGATTTTTTTCTCCTAAAAACTTTTTCCGTCTTTTTAATTGATCGGCGACGGCGATGCCGAGTTCGCAGATTTCCGCGAGATCGAGCGATTCGTAATCGAAGGTTTCACGCATGACGCCGCGCCGCGCAAGCTCCCCCTGCAGGAATTCGATCCGGGCGATATAGCGCCGCTTCAGCTCGCCTTTTCCATCTGCGTCGTCAGCCACAGCCATTCCTCCGGCGTGTACCATTTCTGCTGGTCCCGCCAATCTTCGCCCTCGGCCCGCATTTCGATCAGAATCCGAAGGCCGCCGGTCAATTTTTCGGTTTCATCCGGCTCGTATGTGAGCTCGGCCGCCGGGTAAAGCGTCGCCTCGATAAAAACGTCCATCTCCCCGGTTTTGTATGCGCTGTTGGCGAGCGCGTGAACGCTCTTGATCAGTTCGCCCCGGCTTTTTGAGATTTCCGCGTAGAGGATGCATTCTTCCAGAGAAAATTTTGAAAGATGCCCGTTCGTCTCAGCGGCGGCCACAGCTTCCGGTGCTGTTGGGCTCTTTAAAGGCTCTTGATTTAAAGGCTCTTTAAAGGAATTAAGGGAAACTGTAGTTTTTACAGTTTTCGCCCGCTTTCTACTGTAATTTTTACAGTCCGGCGCTGTAATATTTACAGTTTTCTCCTCTTCTGAAACTGTAGAATTTACAGTTTTGACGCCGACGAGGGGCCGGATTCCTTTTTTCGTTTTCTCAAGCCAGGGCGATTTCATTTTCTCCAGCTGAGCTTGAATTTTTTCCGGCAGTTTTTTGATCTCTTCGGGGGTAAAGTCTTTTCTGAGGATTTTGTAGCGGCGCGTCAGGTTATCGTAATCGAGATTGTAGATTTTCGAGATTTCACGCAGGGGCATCCGGCAAACACCGGTATCGACGAACGTATGAAAGACGATGATCGCGTAAAGACGGAACTCTTCACACGATATCTCGCTCTGACGGATAAAAACTTCTTCACCTAATTTTGCAAATCTCATCTTTTGCACAACTGAATCTTTCAGCCGGGCGCGTTTGGGTTTTGGGAAGGCTACTGAAGTTTGAAGACAGGTAAAACTTCGAGTTCCGTTTGATACCGCCCAAAGAAGCAAACGCGTCCGGCTCAAAAATTCAATTGAGAAAAAAAGCGGGAAATTTTCCGAAAAACATAAGTTTTAATTCCCCGCTTCTTTTGACTTACAGACGTTTAATCAACAACTATCATCCTCCTTGTTTTTAATTTCCCGCTGGTGGCGGTTTTAGAGCGTTTCCGCTCTGCGAAAGGCCCGCTCGCGTGAGACCCTCGGCACAACCGAAACGATTAAAAATGCGGGATCGAGGTGTGTTCTGAGCCGTGTCCATACGCACACGATTCGATCCCGCCTTAACGGAGGGGTGAAGAGTACCCCTTTGCATCGCGCCCGGAAGCGCGAATCTTTTCAATCCTCTTTAAGCCAGAAGCGCGGCACCGGGCTATCCTGCCCATCGGCGAGCGCTTCGAAATGTTTCTCGGCAATTTCCCGAAATTCCGCCGGCGCGAGCTCCAGCCGCGTGCGCGCGTCGAGTAGCGCGTAATCGATCTCCGCGTAATCTCTGGCGAGCTTTTTAAGGTAGTCGGCCTCCGCGCCCGGGTTGATAAAAACGTCCTTGACGCTGACAAGGAGAAACATAAGCCGTCCCTGTCTTTCCCTCGTCAAGCCCGCGATCGCTTCGCGCAGGAGCCGGAGATCCATAAAATCCTTCGGCAGCTTCCAGTCGGCGCAGACCTTTTGAATGAAGCGTCTCGTATCGACGCCGGCCGCGATAAAAAGCTCGAAGACGATCCGCTGCACGAGATCGTCGAACATCCAGACCGGCGTAAAATCGTCGATCGCCGCCATCGCGGCCGCGAACACCTTCTCGCGGACGGCGCGCCGGACAGTTTCGTCGAATTCGCGCTCGCGCGCTTCGAGAGCCTGCCGCGCGTCCGCCTCTGTCGCCTCCCTGACGCTTTTTTCCGGGTGATGGACCGGGCAGTCGCCGTTCGTGCAGATATAGACCTGGCGGCCTTTCTTCGCGCCGTCGACGGCGAGCGACAAGACCGACGATTCGCATTCCGGCTCGTCGAGCAGCTTCTGGTTCGTGAGCGGCTTTTCCCTGAAGGGATTGTTCTCGGGCTGCACGTAGGCGCGCTCGGTGACGAGCGGAACCTTTTTGGCGAGCTCTTCGACCGGTTTGTCGGTGGCGACGGTTTGCCGGGCGGCGATCGCCTCGCGCTGCAGGCGCAGGTGAACATTTGTTTTAAATTCAAAACACGCCCGGTTGAGACAGTGATCCGAGCCCTTGAGATCGGAGAAAAGAAGCGGCTCGAATCCTGAGCGGTCCCGGCAGTCGGCGCATTTGAGGCCCTGCGAGCTTTGGTGAAGCGCCGGGTTTTCCGGATCGAAGGGCGCGTTTTTCAGCTCGCGCAGGATATGCTCGTCGATCTCTTCCCGGAACTGCTTGAACGAGACCGGCCCGTCGTCGATGTCGCCCCAGTTGTAGGCGAGCGCGTCCCCGACGATTTCCTTTTGCGCGGCCGCCGGGAACGACGAGAGATAGACCGCGTGCCGGAGCGGAAGTTTCCCGTCTTCGAGTTCTTCGACGGCTTCCGGAATCAGATTCGTCAGACTTAAGATCTGTTTGACCTCGCGGAGCGATTTATTGAACCGGTCGGCGAGCCGTTCGGGCGCATAGTTTTCGTTCTGAACGAGAAAGTTAAAAAGAAAGGCGTCGTCGAGCGGGCTGTTTTCCTTGCGCTGGTGGTTCTCCTCGTATTGGAGTTCGATCACCTCGGCATCCGTCAGCTTTTCGACAAAGCAGCGGATCCGGGTCAGGCCGGCTTTCTTGGCCGCAAGGAATCGCCGCTCGCCGAAAACGATCTCGAAATCCGCGCTTATCGTCTCGTCGGAAGAGAGGACGGGCCGCACGAGAATCGGCTGCCGCAGGCCGCGCGTTCTGATCGAATCGGCGAGCGATTTTAAATCTTCGTCGGTAAAGCGCGCCCGCCGGCGGGCCTGCGGCTCGAACCGCGACGGCGCGATCCGCTCGAGCGCGATCTCGCGGACGCTTTCCCCTTCATTCGGGGGAGGTTTTGTTGTCAATTCGTTATTTGCTTGCTTTGATTTTGCCATTCGTTCTAAAATCAACTCCGTTGTTTATTTGTTTTTTGAGCTTTTACCGGAAGTTCACTGCAAAAAGGCTGATGTTCGCGCATCAGCCTTTTCGCATTTCGCGAAGCTCCGCATGGGCGCGGCGGTCGATCATTATCCGGCCCTGACCGCGCACCGTTTTTCGGCATTCCGGGCACAGGTCGAGCGTCATGCTCGAATACCAGGTGCGGCAGAATTCCGTCATTTCGTCTTCTTCGCCGACGACCGTTTCGCGGCCGCAGCCGTTGCAGGCGAAAGTTGTGATCACGCTTTTTACCGACATCTTGTTACCTCCAGAGCGCCGCGAAAAGAAAGGCGAGCGCGAAGACGCCTAAAACGAGAAAGAGAATGCCGCGATTCGAAAACCTCGGAGCGCGGCAGTATTTGCAGTTCGGCCCTGAGCAGCCGTAAGTGTTTTTCATAAATTATTCTCCAGATTGAAATAAGACAGTTGGCGGTGCGTTCGTATTCGCGCCAAGTATCGTCCCGATCGGAAATTAAAACCGCCATAATATCCGACTCCTTTTAAGCGGTGGCCGCCATCCGTTTCGGTGTGTCTTCAGGCAAGTCGAGAAAAGCGCCGGTCTTTTCAGAATCGGGCGTGACGCCGCATCTGTTGTGCCGACCGGTCCAATCCGGAAAAAGAAAAAGATCGATCCAACCGTGTTCGACGCAGAACTTCTCGCGCTTGAAATAAACGGTTTTCCCGTTATGAAAATAGATCCTTTGGACGCGCTCTTCGCCGTGGTTGTGTAAGCCCAATTTGTGCATAAATTACCCCTGAAAATTTAATTTTCCCGAAAAAAAATGCGGTTAGACCGCATTTAATCCGGACGCGCTTCCCATATTTTGGTTTATTCGGTTTCTTCTTTTTACAGGAAGCGCGCCCAGAACTTAAATTACTTGACGAGTTGAAGTTTTCCCTTGGTATCGGTGACCCGGCGTTTTTTCATTTCCGCTTCGATCCATTCCGATCGCAACTCGATAACCTCTTCGAGTATGGCGCTGACGCGCTGGCGCTTGCCGGATCCGCGGCGGATCAGAGTCAAATTTTCAGTGCCGCACTTTTGCTGGCGGATCGTGCTTTCGTCGAGATCGAGCAGAGCGGCTGCGCAGCAAAGCTTGATCAATGTTCTTTTTCTGATTAGAGCCATAATTCTATAAAAAAGGTGCTCGAAAATTGAAAACGTTATGAAATTGCGCCTTTAGTTGTTTTGCAACTTGAAAAAGGGATGGGTCTCTTTTATCTCCAAGAGTTTTTCCGTTAAGGCTTCCCGGACAATCTGCGAATAAGGAACTTGAATCGCTTTCGCCGTTTGCTTCAGATCGGCAATCAACGTCTCGTTCATTTCGATACCAATTTGCGGTTTTCTTTTCT
The DNA here is from genome assembly GCA_018269075.1 of Acidobacteriota bacterium. GTDB lineage: Bacteria > Acidobacteriota > Blastocatellia > Pyrinomonadales > Pyrinomonadaceae > JAFDVJ01. Next base: position 40,614 of record JAFDVJ010000133.1, on the reverse strand, counting down.
TTTTCTCGGCCATAGCTTTTATCAATTTACTATCCATTTACTAGTAAACTGATTCTAAGCTTAAAGACTTTTACTAGTAATTGTCAAGTAAAAATTAAGATGGTATGATGACAGAAGTTTTTTCTAGTAATACACTAGTAGGCAAAATGGCGAAAGACGACAAATTGCTTACCTTAAAAGTTGACCTCGAGACTCTGGCGGAGTTTCAGGCAGCCGCGAAAATATTGGGGGCGAGAAGTTACGCCACGCTTTTAAATCAGCATGTGGTCCAGGATATCAGGCAGGCCAAGGAGCTGGTTTCGAAAGAAGAATTCGAACGAATAAAGGGTGAAAAGAAGGTGCAGATCCAAAAGAGAAGCGAACAGAAATCAATGGAGCGAAAAAAATCCGTTGAAAAACTCACAAACGACAACATCCCGACAGTCACTCTCGATGAAGTGAAAAAGAAGAAAACGAAGAAATAAACGCCCGCGCAACTTGGGCCGGCGGGCGCTTAATTAAAATTGAAATCAAGAATCATCCGAAAAGGGCTTTCAGGAAATCGACGATTTCCGTCAAAGCATCTTTGTCCGTCGGTTCGGTCGTTGGCTGGATAGGCGGTTGGATCAGGCAGGTTTGTCCTTCCGGGCAGGTTTTTCCGCCGGAATGGGTCGTTCCGTCGTCGGCGAGTGCGCTAAATGACAGGACGGATAATAAAACGAGAATTGAAGCTGTTTTTTTCATTGATTTTTTTCTCCCTTTGGTCTGTTTGTTGTTGAAATTTGTAAGTCCGATTGCTTGAACAATCGTTGAACTCATTTTAGCAAGAAATTTTGCTAACGAAAGATTATGTTTCCCAGGTCCCAAAAACTACCCCTGACCGAAGTGCTTCTCCTGATGGACGAGGCAAGAAACGCCGAACTGCGAAGAGATATCGATCTTTTGAAAAATATCCTTCAAAATCTCTGGCCCGATTCCGAGACACTGCCGACCTTTGCCGAATTCCGGCTCGACATCCGGGCGGAGCTGCTGCGGCTATACGGTTTTTACCTGACGTTTTACGGCCGGGCAAAAAACCTGAAGGATTATCACGCCAGAGCCAAAGACCTGCTGACGCTCGCCAATAAGATATTTCTCGAAGAAAAGGACAAGGCTAAAGCGGCTGAAACAAACTGCCTGCTCGCGTTCTGCTACTGGAATGCCGGCGAAGTCGAAAATTGCGAAGCTTTTCTAAAACTCGTCGAGATCGATTTCACGGACACCGGGCATCCGGTTTATCTTCAGGTGAAAATCAATCAGATGATGCTTTTGTGCTGGCTCGGCCGGATTGCGGAAGCAATCGAGATTTTTGCGGAAATCAAGAATCCGGTTGCCCGGTGCGGAGATATCCGGCTGAAGATCCTTTTTAATTTCGAATCCGCCATCCTGCTCCAGCGGCGCGCGCAGTTCGTCGAAGCGATTTTTCATTTCAACGAATCGATAAATCTTTGCCGGACAAACGACAACCGGCATTTGCTGGCCCTCTCTTACAACAATCTGTCGCTCCTTTATCTGGAAATGGAGGCCTTCGGCGATGCTCACTTGTTTTCCGACAAATCGCTCGAAATCCTGAATGAGATCGAACACACGGGATGGATCCCTCATATTCTCGATACAAAGGCGCTGATTTTGATCGGTGAGGAAAAATACAGCGCGGCGCTCGCCGTCGTCGACGACGCGATCGCAATCTTCCGGCAGGGAGAAGACTTCAAGGGACTGGCGGCCTCGCTCTGGACGCGTATTCTCTGCTTCCTGCGTCTCGGAAGATCGCTTCAGGCGACGCTTACCTACGGCGAGCTGCAGCAGATCGCGCTTGAGCGGATCGGAAAGCCGGCCGCCCGGAAATATGCCGAAAGTTTTGCAAAGGAGATCCGGCCGATCCAGAATCTTCCCTTAAAAACGGAAATATTGGATTTCGAAAGATTCTTGATTTCGCGCGCCTTGCTCAAGACCAATGGCTCCAAGGTCGAAGCGGCAAAGCTCCTGAAGCTCAAAAATCACCAGACACTCTCGAACGCGCTGGCGGAGCGGCATCCCGGGCTTTACGAAGAACTCGGTTTCAGGCAGCGTGCCCGGCGCGGTTCCGGCAAAGCGAAAGATAAATCTTTACCGCCACGGTCGCCGGAACGAAGGGAAAACGAAAAAATTCTCCGGCTCGATCCGCAGGGCAAAAAGCTCTCGTTCGATTTTCATTTCGATGAAACCGTTTTCGACACTTTTTACTTTTCCGAAGCCGTGATGACCGCTTTCGGAATTTTCGACGATGCGGTCGTCGCTGTCCGCCGGATCGACCAGCTCAAAAAAGGGAAACCGGTGCTCGTCTTTTACGATGATCGTCTGACAGTCGCCAAGGTGAGTTACGACGAGGATTTCGATCTTTTCGTGATCTATGATGACGGCGGCTTTCCGATCATTCTCGACGGGCAGAATGTTATCGGCGAGCCTTTCGCTTTTTGCCTGATCGATGAGACCGGCGTCCGGGAGATAAATTTCAAGAAATTAGAAGTTTGATATGGCAGTTAAGAAATTTTATTCGAACAAACAAAAAGCCGGCTGGAAGGAAAATCCCGGATCCGTCCCGCCGGAGAAGATCAAGCCCGGCGAAAAGCAAAAGGACGCCGAAAAAAAATATTATTCCTGGGGCTATGATATCGATCTCGAGCCGGACAGCTACGACCAGAACAACGAGCCGATCCGAAACCGCCGGCGTGAATCCGGGTTCGCCAACCGGAAGGATGCCGAAACGGCCGCCGCGCGCCTGAAATTCTCGGAAAAGGCCGAAAAATACAATTTCAAGAAACAATCCTTTCCGACGATCTCGCAGGTGCTGCAGGCGTATCTCGACCGGCTGATCTCAACTAAAGAGCGAACGCGCGCCAAGACTATTTTCAATCGCTTTCTAACGCTGCTTGAATCGAATGTGCGGCTCGACGAGCTGCGCACGCGGCATCTGAAGCTTTACGTTCAAGACCGGCGCGGACAGATCAAGGACGCCAGCATCAACCGGGAGCTCAACAACATTGCCTCGGCGCTCCACAGCGCGTATCTCGACTTCCCGATTCTGGAAGATTGGGTCTCGCCAATGATCCCGCGGCTAAAGGTGGCCCGCTCGCGCCGCGAACGGCTCATTACGCGAAAGGAGGTCGAATCGCTGTTTGCACGCTTTTTCGAAGCGAAGCGTGAAGATGAAAGCGCGGCCGATTACCGAAAGCGCCGCAACGCCGGGCACGCCTTTCAGGTAGCGATTCTGACCGGGGCCCGCATCGGCGAGATCGCCGGCATGCGCTGGGAGCATATCGACTGGCAGGGAAAGACATTGCAAATCCACGGGCAAAAATCGCGGTACGTGTCGGCCAGTACCGTCCGTTATCTGGAATTGACGCCGACGCTCGAATATATTCTGCAAACCCGAAAGGATCTGGACGAATTCGGCGAATTCGTTTTTTGCCGGACGGGAAATTCGATCACGCATTATTACCAGATCGTCGAGGATGTCGCGAAACGTGCCGGGCTGGTTTACGGGCAGAACAAAAAAGGCGGTTTTGTCACTCACGACGCGCGGCATACGGCGATCACGCAGATGCTGCAAAAAGGAATCGATCTTTCGACCGTGGGATCGATCACCGGGCATTCCGACAAAACACTGATCCTTCATTACTCGCACGCGACGCGCGAATCACGCCGGATTGCCGGCAAAGTCCTCGACGATTTCGGGAGTTTCGGCGCCGGCGACGTGCTCGACGACGACCATCTCGAATGAGTTTAATCAACCCCTATGGAAAATAAAAAAAAGACTAAAACCACCACTAAAACTATTGTCTCTCAGCCTGATCCTGATCCTGTCGTTGATACTAAACCGGCAGTTTCCGAGCCTTCAAAAATTCAAAACCCGGCTTCTCAGGAAATTATTACAACTGACACATTCTGGAAGTATTATCCTCGTTTCATAAAGCTGGTTATTGGCGGGGTTCTTTTCCTCCCGATTGTGATTCTCACAGGATTACAGTTGAGCAAAATTTTTGGAATCTATTTAGTCGGTTTGTTGGCGATGATCTTTTCCTTTCTTGCAATTTGGTACTTTCCAAAGGAAAACCTTAAATATCTCAGAAACAAACTTACATCTGAGACTCAATCCGAGTTCGAAAAAGAAAGAGATATCCTTAAAATTACCGATGATACTCGTAAGACAGTGGCTCAGATAATTGGCGGAGCATTTTTTATTTTTGGATTAATTGTCACATACGATACTTATCAACTTACAAAACAAAGGATATTTTCCGAGCGATATTCTGAGGCCATCAAACTTGTAAAAGATGATGATTCACTCGCCAGGATGGCCGGCCTTTTTGAAATTCGAAACATCTCCAAAGAACCTAATTCGTCAAGTCCCGTCATCAAAGATATTCTTATTCTCTACATCAACACGCATTCCCAAAAAATACTTGATTCAAATAAACAAAAAAATGCTGATGGCTGCCAGTGTTACAGTACAGAAAAATTAAAAGATATCGAAAGCGCGGCTCAGATTCTTGGCGATAAAAATACTTATTATTCATACCTGGGAGACCGAATTGAATTAAATAATGTGTTTTTTTTCAATGCAAATCTCGAAGGGGTAAATTTCGAAAAAGCCGTTTTCAGAGGAGGATGCTTCACTGAAACAAATTTAAATAATGCATATTTGTCCGGCTCTAATTTTATCGACGCCGATCTTACGGGCGCGAATTTTATCAACGCCGATTTACGAGGAGCCAATTTAGTTCGAACCAATATTACTGTTAAACAAATAAAACAGGCTTATGTTAGCGAAAACACTCAAGTCCCTCCGAACCCCGAACTTCAGGCAGCCAAAAAAGAAAGAATTGCAGAATTAAACAAAAAGTCGAACTCGGGAACAAAATAAAAAGGGCACTCAATTTGAGTGCCCTTGGACTCGGTTTGGACAAATTTTGAAAAAGCCGTTTGCTAAATCATTTATTTACCCAATATAGCCAAGAAATTAAGCTCCGCAGGTAGGACTCGAACCTACAACCCTTCGGTTAACAGCCGAATGCTCTGCCATTGAGCTACTGCGGAATAATCGCCCGAAGACGAATTTTTAGGTTAAGGATTTTGCCCTTTCTTGTCAAGCCGACTTGCGAATTTGTTCACGAGATTTGAGAATAAAAACATAAATTCGCCGGAGCCCAATATTAAAGCGATGAAGCGAACTTCTTTTTTCGATAATCCCTTGACGATCATTGCGTTGCTGTTCGTGCTGGTCTTCGGTTCGGCCGGCGCGGCGTGTCGATGGATGGCGGCACGCGCTCTGAAGGGAAGCGAAGTCCCGCAGGACTGGAAAACGATCGAAACCGATTTTTTCTCGGTCGCGGTTCCGCCGACGATGAAGAAACTCGATTTGCGGGGAATTGATTCGCAGGTGATGGGATTCGAAAACGACGAGATCCGGTTTGTAATCGAATATGGAGCATATTCGACCGACGTCGGGTTTTCGTTAAAATATTACGAAGGCGAAAGCGAACCGGTCGTGATCGACGGAAAAACCGTCGAGTTGATCAGTTACAACGCGAACAAACCGCTTGAAAACCCGAAAGGCGCGGTTAACGCGGACGGCCGGAACGCATCCGGCCCGGTCGAAAAGCCTTATGTCACGGGCGTTCAGTTTCCGCGCGACGGTCTGGTGTTTGCGCCGAACCGGCATTTGACCGCTTCGTTCATCGCAAGCTATAAAACTTCGGAGGATCGCGAAACCGCCCAAACAATACTGGCTTCGATCAAATTTAAAGATAAATAAAAGCGGCCCGAACCTCCCGGGGGCCTCTTACTCGGTTTTAACCTCGCGGGATAAAATTCCCCCGAAATCCAAACCGCGCCCGAAAATTTTATCGAAAATATTGATTTACCCGCAAAAATGAATTAAAAGTAATCTATGATCCTTTACGCCCGCATTCTTCTGACATCGATCTGCGCGGTTCTCGTTTTTTCGGCCTGTACGAACTCGTCCGGCCGCGTGGCGGCGACGGAGGCCGTCGAAGCGCGGGGCGGCGTGATGGTGCAGAACGTTTCGCCGCCGGCGGGACCGGCCGCTGAGGTTCGGGGCGTTTACGACGAGATCGGTTTTGCCGACGATCTCAAGACTTCAGTCGATCGTCAGGGACTGCCCGTCGTCTGGCTCGAATACGCCGGCGCGAACGGCGAGACCGTCAGGATCGATCTCGACGGCGAGGCCGGCAAAAGCGTCGAGGCGGCCGGCCGCACGCTCTTCGATTACCGGTATGCCCGCGATTATTCGACCGACCGGCAGGAAAGATACGACACGGCCTACAGGCAAACCGTTTCCGCCGTCAGCGCGGCGAACAAGCTCAGGACCTTCGAGATCGACGCGCCCGGCGGAAAGCGAAAGCTGACCGACGAAGAGGCGTGGGCGGTCCTCAACAAGCAGGCCGGGCTGATCAACGACCGCTATTTCGAGCTCGACGAGCATTTCGCGCCGAAAGGCCCGCTCGACCGGCTCAAAAGATACGTCAACGAAAAACTTGGCTCCCCGGTTTTTTAAGACCCCGCGAGAAAAGCTATAATCTTTTCTTTATCAAACCCGGGAGAAAAGACAGCTTTGCAGCACGAACTTATTTTAATTCTCGATTTCGGCTCGCAGTATACCCAGCTCATCGCGCGGCGCGTGCGCGAGCAGGGCGTTTACTGCGAGATCGTGCCTTTTCATTACGATTTAGACAAAATTCTCGAACGCCGGCCGAGGGGCGTCATTTTGTCGGGCGGGCCGAACTCCGTCTACGAGGAGGACGCGCCGCAGGTCGCGACCGATTTTTACGACCGAATCGACGCGCCGGTGCTCGGCATCTGCTACGGGATGCAGTTACTGGCGAAAGACCTGCGGGGCGCGGTTTCGCCGTCCGACAAGCGCGAGTACGGCCACGCCAAAATGAAGGTTCTGAGCGGCCACACCGAGCTTTTCGCCGAGCTGCCGTTCGAATTGGACGTCTGGATGAGCCACGGCGACCACGTCACCGCGCTGCCCGAGGGCTTTCACCAGACCGCGACGACCGGCGACGTCGTGACGGCGATCGAAAACCCCGCGCGCAGGATCTTCGCCGTCCAGTTTCACCCGGAAGTCGCGCACACGCCTTTGGGCCGCGAAGTTTTGCGGAATTTTCTCTTCAACGTCTGCGAATGCCGCGGCGACTGGACGAGCGCGCAGTTTATCACCGAGGAAGTCGAGAAGCTCCGCGCGACGATCGGCCCGGACGAGCGCGTCGTCTGCGGTCTTTCGGGCGGCGTCGACTCGACCGTCGCCGCGTGTCTCGTTCACGAAGCGATCGGCGACCGGCAGACCTGCATCTTCGTCAACAACGGCCTGCTGCGCGCCGACGAGTTCGAGACGACATTAAAGCTTTACAGGGAAAAACTGCATCTCAACGTCGTCGGCGTCGACGCTTCGGAGGATTTTTACGCGGTTTTGAAGGGCATCACCGATCCCGAACAGAAACGCAAGGCGATCGGCGCGAAGTTTATCGATGTTTTCGACGCCGAAGCGCATAAGATCGGCGGCGCGAAGTGGCTCGTGCAGGGCACGCTCTACCCGGACGTCATCGAATCCGTCTCTTTGCGCGGCGCGTCGGTGACGATCAAATCGCATCACAACGTCGGCGGTCTGCCCGAGAAGATGAATCTGAAACTGATCGAACCGCTGCGCGAATTGTTCAAGGACGAGGTCCGCGCGATCGGCAAAGACCTCGGCGTGCCGGCCGAGATTCTCGAACGACACCCGTTTCCGGGGCCGGGTCTCGGCGTTCGCATCCTCGGCGACATCACGCCGGACAAGGTCGCGCTCCTGCAGAAGGCGGATCGGATATTTATCGAGGAGCTGCATAATTTCGGCGTTTACAACGACGTCTGGCAGGCGTTCGCGGTCTTGCTGCCGATCCATTCGGTCGGCGTGCAGGGCGATTTTCGCACCTACGACCGCGCGATCGCGCTCCGCGCCGTCACCTCGACCGACGGAATGACCGCCGACTGGGCGCGCGTCCCGTTCGATCTCCTGCAAAAAGTCTCGTCGCGGATCACCGCGGAAATCCGCGGCATCAACCGCGTCGTCTACGACGTTTCCTCGAAACCGCCGTCGACGATCGAATGGGAATGAGGGCGATTTCGGATTTGGGATGGCGGATGGCGGATTTGGTCGGGGCGAAGGATTTTTGAAAAGGACGAAGTATTTACCGAAAGCCGTTCCTTTTTCTTAAATCGAATCTTCCGCAAAGCGCGCCCAGAATTCGACCCGTTTGATCGACCCGGTCAGTTGAAAGGACGGCGTTCCGAAATAGTAATTAAATTCGTTCTCCAGATAGTTCGCGAGATCGCGGCCGTAATAAATGATGTCCGTTTGAACGACTGAGAAAACCGGGTTTCCGCTTTTGTCAGACCGGCTTCGAAAACGACGCCCGTTTTTGCGAGCGTTGATTTGTAATAATCGAAATTCAGTTCGTCGGATGGAGTTTCCAAGGGCTGGCCGGCGGTTCGCGTAAATTCCTTATCGTCAATTATAAAAGATTTACGCAATTCGCCGTCTTTGTTTTCAATCGATATCCGGGCAAACCGCGCCTACTCCGAACGCCACGGCGGGAGCGAGAGAAAAATCGTAAATTGCCTTTCCCCGAACTTCCCGGACTTATTTCTTTTTATCGGTTTTCGCGAAGTAGCCTTTCCGGTGCGTGAGCGTCACTTTTTGTTTCTGGAGATCGGGGTTCGCGAGCTGGATCTCGATCGTCCGGTACGAGCCGTCGCGTTTCTGGTTGACGGGTTCGTAGGCGATCAGATACTGCGAGCGCATCTCGACCTGAATCTGATCGAAAGCCCGCCGCAGCTCGACCTCGTCGCGCGGGAAAAAGGCGCGGCCGCCGGTGCGCTCGGAAATCTTGCGGAGCGCGCCCTCGTCGACGCCCGAGTAGAAATTGTCGCCGATCCCGATCGAATAGATGACGGCCTCGGATTTGAGCGCGGCCTGGACGGCTTCGTCGAGCTTCTTTTTGCCGTAGGTGTTGACGCCGTCGGTCAGCAGGATGATCGCGCGCCGCGTTTTTTCGGGCGCCGGGCCGAGCACTTCGTCCGACGTGACGAAGATCGCGTCCCAGATCGCGGTCGAGCCCTGCGTCGTCTGGTTGGTGCCCGAAACGGGCGGCGTTCCGACGACGACGCCGCCGCCGACATAGCCCGAAGGCGGCACGAACTGGACGCGGTCGATCGCGCGCTGGAGGCGGGCGATATTGCTCGTCATTCCCTGTTCGAGCGTCGCTTCGCCGGTAAACGAAACGATCGAAACCTCGTCCTTGGCCGGCCGCACGACCGATTCGAGAAACGATTTCGCGGCCGATTTTTCGTCCGGCAGCGTGCGTTCCTGCGACGCGCTCGTGTCGATCAGGATCGCGAGGCTCAGCGGCAGATCGACCTGCCGGCCGAAAGCCGTGATTTCCTGCGGCTGGCCGTCTTCGAGCAGACGGACGTCCTCTCTTTTGAGATCGGTCAGCAGCCGCCGGTTCTTGTCCTGCGCGGTGAAGAGGACGTTGACGACCTCGGTGTCGATCTTGATCGGTTCGTCGTCGTTTTCGATCTCGGGCGTCGGCGTCGGCGTCGGCGCGGTCTGTTTCTGCGCCCGCGAGACGTTACCGCTCAAAAATGCGCCGCCGAAGAGCACCAGACCGACCGCTAAAACCAAAATTCTGCCTTTCCAATTCATTATTTTCCAACTCCCGCCTTTTTTGCTTTTTACTTCAGAGTGTCCTTGACCGCGCGATATTCCGTTTTGCTCCGAAGCTTGTATTTATTCGTGTTTTCCTTGTCCTTAAACTGAACCTCGATCTTCCGTTTGCGGCCGTCGTAATCCTGGTTGGCCGGCTTGTACGTGATGATGTACTGTCCCTGAAGCTCGCGCGCGACCTTGTTGAGCGCGCGTTCGAGCGCCAGCATATCGCCCGAATAAAACGACTCGCCGCCGGTCTCGCTGCATAAGCGGTCGAGCATCTTATCGCCCTGATCCTTGACCGTGCCGGCCTCGACGCCCGGCACCGAGCCGAGAAAGCCTTCCTTGGTTGAGATGGCGAAGATCGTCGTTTCGGTTCGCTGCGCAATATCGATCGCGTCGTTGATGTCGGCGCGGCTGAACGTGTCGTCGCCGTCCGTGATCAGCACGATCACGCGGCGGCCGGGCACGCTGCGGAGCTTTTCGTCGGCAAACTGCCAGATCGCGTCGTAGAGCGCGGTCTGCGAGCCGACGCGGTTGACCTTGTCGACGGCGCGGTCGAGCAGGTCGAGCTTGTCGGTGAAATCCTGCAGGAGATTGATTTCGTGGTCGAACGTCATAAACGCGGCCTTGTCCTTGCGGACCTTCGTCACCGTGTAGATGAAATTTTTGGCCGCCTCTTTCGAAAACTTGATCTTGCCGGCCGTCGAGGGCGAAGTGTCCATCAAAACGCCGACGAAGAGCGGCGGGTTCGTCGCTTCGTCGCTGAAGGAAGTGATCTGCTGCGGCACGCCGTCCTCGAGCACGATGAAATCGTCCTTCGTGAAGCACCGTGCCTCGACCTCGCCTTTTTTCGTCTTGCTGCCGTCGGTCGAAGCCTTCTTGTCGGTGCAGAGCACCAGCCCCTTGTCCTTGTTCTTGACGGTCACCGGCAGCCGGACCTCGAAGGTTCTCGACACGTCGTCGACCGTCGATGAAGGCGTCGGTGTCGGTGTCGGCGTCGGTTTCTGGGCCGCCATCGCCGAAACGAAAAACAGAACGATTAATTGAACCAGTGCAAAGCGAACTAAACTTTTCATAAACGATTTTATGCTAAAACTTCGGACAGTCGTCATTTTCGATGCCGTCGGGCGCGCGACTGTTGCCCCGACGTAAATCCTCAGTATAACAAAACCCGCGAAGATCGTTAATCGACAAACGTCTTTGGCCAATCCGCGGCGGCCGGTGGTAAATTTAGTCATAGACCGATTTCGGATTTCGGATTTCGGATTTCGGATTTTTCAGTCGGGATTTCGGAGTCGAAAGTCCGCGTGAATAAGATCGAAGATCAAAGACCAAAGACCGAACCGAAGACTCCGGACTCAAGACTACATCAAACATCGATGGATCAGAACATCTTCAGAGAATACGACATTCGCGGCATCGTCGGGCCGCAGCTGACGGACGAAACGGTCGCCGTGCTGGGCCGGGCGATCGGCACTTTTTTCAATTCGAACGGCGCGCGGCGCGTGGCCGTCGGTTTCGACGCGCGCGAAAGCTCGCCGCGTTTCTGCGAGCTTTTGACGCGCGGCTTCAACGAATCCGGTCTCGACGTCGTGCTCGTCGGCCGCGTCCCGACGCCGGTGCTCTACCACACGGTCTTCACGCGCGACGTCGACGGCGGCGTGATGATCACCGGCTCGCACAACCCGGCCGACCACAACGGCTTCAAGATCTGTCTCGGCAAGCAGACGCTCTTCGGCTCGCAGATTCAGGAGATCAAGCGGATCGCGCTCGCCAATGATTTCGCGCGCGGTGCCGGCAAGGTCGAAACGATCGAGGTGCTCGCCGCCTACGAAAAGGACATCGTCTCGAAAATCGAGATCGGAACGAGAAAGATCAAGGCGGTCGTCGACGGCGGCAACGGGATGGGCGGCGTGACGGCCGTCCCGGTTTACAAGGCGCTCGGCGTCGGGCTCGTCGAGTTGTTCACCGAGCCCGACTCGGATTTTCCGAATCATCATCCCGACCCGACCGTCACCGAAAACCTGCAGGACTGCGTCGCCGCCGTCCGCGAAACGGGCGCCGATCTCGGGATCGCGTTCGACGGCGACGGCGACCGGATCGGCGTCGTCGACGAGACCGGCCGGATCATCTGGGGCGACGAGCTGATGGTTCTGCTCTCGCGCGAGATTTTGAAGGAACGTCCCGGCGCGACGATCATCGCCGAGGTCAAATGTTCGCGAAATCTTTTCGAAGACATCGCGCGCCACGGCGGCACGCCGCTGATGTGGAAGGCCGGCCATTCGCTGATCAAGGCCAAGATGAAGGAGACTCAGGCCGCGCTCGCCGGCGAGATGAGCGGCCATATCTTCTTCGCCGACAAGTTTTACGGCTTCGACGACGCGACCTACGCGGGCGCCCGCGTGCTCGAAATCCTCTCGAAAACGGATAAAAAACTTTCCGAACTGCTGAGCGATCTGCCGGAAACATTCTCGACGCCCGAGCTGCGCGTCGACTGCCCGGACGAGAAGAAATTCGACGTCGTCGCCGCGATCGCCGGCGAATTCGCGGCGACCAACGAAGTTATCACGATCGACGGCGCGCGGATCGTCTTCGAACACGGCTGGGGACTGGTCCGCGCCTCGAACACGCAGGCGATCCTGGTCCTGCGCTTCGAGGCCGATACGGCGGAGAATCTGGCCAAGATCCGGTCGACGGTCGAAGCGGCCGTCGACCGGCGGCTCGCTTAATTTTTCGTGTTGCGCTTGAAGAATTCGACCATCTTCGGGATCGAATCCTGAGGAAATTCATGGCCGGCCTGACGGATCTCGACGACCAGCTCGGTGCCGCCCACGCCCTTGTAGGTCGTGATGTCGCCGTCGGTTTTACCGTCCTTCGGATCGATCCTGAGCAGTTTTTGAACGAACTCCGCCGAGCGCTTCTGGTTTTCGAAAGGCACGAGCCGGTCGTTTTCGCCCATACTCAGCCAGATCGAGCGCGGCGGCGCGTCTTTGATCATCAGGCCGCCCGGCCCGGCGACCGCGCAGAAGGCCGCAAACTCCGCGCCGCGTGCCGCCCAGAGGACGTTGACGAACCGTCCGCCGTTCGAATGGCCGACGGCGTAAATCCTTTTATCGTCGATCTTGTAATCTTTTTCGAGACTTTTCAGAACCTCGTCGAAAAATTTGAGGTCGCGGTCGCCGAGCTCGCCCGGATTTTTCTGCCAGCCGTTTTTCGAGCCGTCCGCGTCGGTGATCCCGACGACGCCCGGAATGCCTTCCATATAAACGACGACCGCTTCTTTCCACGCGTCGTGAAAATCGAGCCGCCGCTGCGCGACGCGGGCGTCGCCGCCGTGACCGTGAAAAACGAACAGCAGCGGCGATTTCTTCGTTTTTCCCGCGCCCTCGTAAACGACCGCGCGGCGCTTCGCGCCGTCGATCTCGAAAGTCATCTCCTTCTGGCCGAAAACCAGCTGCGTCAAAAACAGAATCGCCGACAAAACCAGTAATTTTTTCATAAACCAACGTCTCCGCTTTGATTAGACGGCCGGGAAAACGGTTTGGCCGGAAAAATATTTTTGACTTAAGGCGTAAATTCTGCAATAAATAAAGTGATGAGAAATTTGAGCATCATAATTAGCGTCATTATTTTGGAGGACAACGGCTAGCGCTCGGAGAAAAAAATTCGAAACCGCCGTCAGTCCTAAGTCCGTCGCGATTTAGGATTTTTTATTTGCATTTCGGACCGCCGCGTTACGATTTTCACGCCGACCGGTGATAAAATTTAAGTTTTACGACACTCGTAAACAGGCGATCCGTCAATTATATCGATAATTTTATGTCTGAACCTTTGGAACTTAAAAAAACCGTTAATTTACCAAAAACCGATTTCGCGCAGAAGGCGAATCTCGGCCAGTCAGAACCGGCGCGGCTCAAAAAATGGACCGACGCGCGGCTTTACGAGGCGATCCAGACGACGCGCGCGGCGGCCGAAAAATTCATTCTCCACGACGGCCCGCCGTACGCTAACGCCGACATCCACATCGGCACGGCGCTCAACAAGATTCTGAAGGATTTCATCGTCAAATCGCGGACGATGATGGGCTTCTGCACGCCCTACGTGCCGGGCTACGACTGTCACGGCCTGCCGATCGAGACGCACGTCGAAAAGAAACTCGCCGACAAGGGCAAGAACAAAAACGATCTGCCGGTCGCGACGTTCCGCAAAATCTGCCGCGATCACGCCTCGACGGCGATGAACAATCAGACGCGCGATTTCCGGCGGCTCGGCGTGCTCGGCGAATGGGAAACGCCTTACCTGACGATGTCGAACGAATACGAATCGGAAACCGCGCGGCTTTTCGGCCGGTTTCTCGAACGCGGCTACGTCTACAAGGGCCTGCGGCCGGTTTACTGGTGCATCCACGACCAGACGGCGCTCGCCGAGGCCGAGGTCGAATACCGGCTCCACAAGTCGCCCTCGATCTACGTGAAATTCCCGCTCGTCACCGATCCGGCCGAGATCGATCCGGCGCTCGCCGGTAAAAAGGTCTCGCTCGTCATCTGGACGACGACGCCGTGGACGATTCCGGCCAATTTGGGCATCGCGGTGCATCCGGATTTCGAGTACGCGGCGATCGAACACGAGGACGAAGTGCTCGTCGTCGCGTCGGAGCTCGTCGGGTTCGTCGTCGTCAAATGCGGCATCGGCGGCACCGACGAATCGGGCGAGCGGCAACTGCCCGCGGTGCTCGCGAAGTTTCCCGGCTCGCGGCTCGACCGGATGAAGGCGCGCCATCCGTTCATCGACCGCGAATCGCTGCTGATGAACGGTTTGCACGTCACGATGGGCGGCGAGGCCGACGCCGAAACCGAGCTCGACGTCTCGGAATCGCGCGAGAAAAAGGAAACCGCGAAGGCCGGCACGGGCCTCGTCCACACCGCGCCCGGTCACGGTCACGACGACTTCGTGATCGGCCGCGAATACGGGCTCGAGATCTACTGCCCGGTCGACAGCGCCGGCCGTTTCACGGGCGACGTCGATCATTTCGCGGGCGAGAACATCTTCGAGGCGAACCGGAAGATCGTCGATTATATGCGCGAAACCGGCTCGCTGCTGTTTTCGGAAAACTACGAGCACCGCTACCCGCACTGCTGGCGCTGCAAAAATCCGGTCGTCTTCCGGGCGACGCCGCAGTGGTTCATCGCGATGGACAACCAGGGCGAAAAATCTTTGCGCGCGCAGGCTTTGCGCGAGATCGACAACGTCAAATGGCATCCCGCGTGGGGCGAGGGCCGGATGATGAATATGTTCAAGGGCCGGCCTGACTGGTGCGTCTCGCGCCAGCGCTCGTGGGGCGTGCCGATCCCGGTCTTCTACTGCCAGAAATGCGACGAGACGGTCGCCGACCCGCGGATCGTCGATCACGTCGCCGACATCTTCGCGCGGGAAACCGCCGACGCGTGGTACGCGCGGCCCGAAAGCGAGCTTTTGCCCGAGGGCTTCGTCTGCCCGAAATGCAACGGAACGGATTTTCGCAAGGAGACCGACATTCTCGACGTCTGGTTCGATTCCGGCTCGTCGTGCGTCGCCGTGCTGGAGACGCGCGGCGAGACGCTGCATTTCCCGGCCGACGTCTACTTAGAAGGCGGCGACCAGTATCGCGGCTGGTTCAACTCTTCCCTGATGTGCGGGCTCGCGGCGCACGACCAATCGCCGTACAAGCAGATCATCACGCACGGCTGGGTCGTCGACGGCGAGGGCCGCAAACAGTCGAAATCCGTCGGGAACGTGACCGCGCCGAAAGACATCATCGCCAAATCCGGCGCCGACGTGCTGCGGCTCTGGGCGGCGGCCGTCGACTACACGGAAGACGTGCGCTGCTCGGACGAGATCCTGCAGCGCGTGACCGACGCCTACCGCAAGATCCGCAACACTTTGCGCTACGCGCTCGGCAATCTCACCGGCTTCGATCCGGCGACCGACACGGTCGCGCTCGCCGAGATGATGGAGATCGACCGCTGGGCGCTCGCGAGCTTCGACGAGGCGGCGAAAAAGGTTCTGAAGGGTTACGAAACGTACGATTTCCAGATCGTCCATCAAACGCTTTACAACCTCTGCACGGTGACGCTCTCGGCGCGCTATTTCGACATCATCAAGGACCGGCTCTACATCTATGCGCCGCACAGTCCGGAACGGCGCTCGGCCCAGACCGCGCTCTACGAGATGACCGACAAGCTCTGCCGGCTGCTCGCGCCGGTGCTCGCGTTCACGGCCGACGAGGCGTTCGAGAATCTGCCGGGCCAGCGGCTCGCGTCGGTTCACCTCGCCGAATTTCCGAAGGTTTCGGGCGCGGACAACGCGCAGCTGCTGGCCGATTGGGAAAAGCTCTTCGCGATCCGCGACGAGGTCTTAAAAGCGCTCGAAGAAGCGCGCAACGCCAAGGAGATCGGTTCCGGTCTCGAAGCGAAAGTGATTCTGCGGACCGACGCCGAGACGGCGCGTTTTCTGCTGCCGTATTACGAGCAGCTGCGCTATCTGTTCATCGTGTCGCAGACGGAGGTCCACGAGGAAGGCTATTTCGGCGTCCAGATCGAAAAGGCCGCCGGCGCGAAATGCGAGCGCTGCTGGAATTATTCGGTCCGCGTCGGCGAGTCGGAAAAATACCCGACCGTCTGCGAACGCTGCACGGCCGCGCTCGCCGAGATCGAAAAAGCGGCCGCCGCGGACGATTGAGCGAACAATCGGTACAGCGAGCGGTAGCGAGTCCGCTACGTCGATATTAATTTCCGGGCGGGGAAGACTCGCTTCCGCTCGCTGTACCGATTGGCAGATTCCTTTAGAATGTTATGCTGAAAAAATTATTATTGAGCCTATCGCTCGTCCTGCTTTTCTCCTGCGTCATTTCCGCCCAAAAAGTCTACACGCCGGAAAAGGGTTCGGCCGAGCGGACGGCGATTCTCAACGCATTGCGCGCGCCGGTCGAGAAGGAGCTGAAACAGCCGATCTCGTTCAACGTCGAAAAATTCAACGTTTCGGGCGTCTGGGCGTTTCTCTCGGGCGACCCGCAAAATCCGTCGGGCGGCCGGCCGAATTACAAAAAAACGCCGTACCAGAGCGCGATCGACGCCGACGCCTTCGACAACAACTTTTTCGCGCTGCTGAAGAAGACCGGCGGCAAGTGGAAGGTCGTCCGCTACGAGATCGGCTGCACCGACGTCTGCTACGCGACCTGGTGGAAGGAATACAAAGCGCCGAAAGCGATTTTTCCCTACACGGAATAGCCCCGCCAAACAGAACCGCCGGACGAATACGAATAGACACCGGAATAAATAAACGCTAATCTGTGTTTATTCGTATAATCTGCGGTTTTATTTTTTTGACAGGAAAACAGTGAACAAAAAAGATATATTCTGGAAATTGGGTTATCTCGCGGCGGCCGGCGCGGTCTTTATGATCGACCAGACCAGCAAGGCGTGGGCCGTCCGGCGGCTGCGCTTCGGCGACGTCCGGGAAATTATTCCGAACTTTATGAACTTCGCCTACGCGCAGAACACGGGCGTCGCGTTTTCGATGTTCGACAGCCACGGCGACGCCGGCCGCTGGGGATTGTCGGTCGTCGCGCTCGCGGCCGGGGCGCTGGTTCTCTACTTTTTCTGGCGGACGCCGCGCACCGACGACCGGATCCTCGGCGCGCTCGCGCTGCTGCTTGCGGGCATCGCCGGCAACCTGACCGACCGGATGCGGCTCGGCTTCGTCATCGATTTCATCGACGTCCAGCTCGGTTCGTGGCATTACCCGACCTTCAACGTCGCCGATATGGCGATCTGCATCGGCGCCGGGCTCCTGATTCTGGATATGCTGCTGTCGAAGAAAAAAGCGTCCGCGCTCAAGGTCGAAACCAAGCCCGCCGAAAATTAAAACAACGAAAATCCGAAACCCGAAATCCAAAATCAAATAGATGTACCCAGAACTTTTCCGCATCGGCAGCTTCCCAATCAACACTTACGGCGTGCTTCTGGCCCTCGGGATGATGCTCGCGCTCTTCGTCGCCGCGAAGCTCGCCGCCCGCGACGGGCTGCCGCGCGAACGGATCTACGATCTCGGACTCTGGACGCTGATCGGCGGCCTCGTCGGCTCGAAGATCCTGATGCTTTTTACCGAGGAAAACGTCGACGTCTTCTCGCTCGATTTCCTGCGCTCGGGCGGCGTTTACTACGGCGGCTTCATCGGCGGCTTTCTGGCGCTCGTCGTGCTGATGAAATTTTACAAGCTGCCCTTCTGGAAAGTCGCCGACGCGTTCGCGCCGGGCGTCGCGATCGGGCAGGCGCTCGGGCGGCAGGGCTGTTTCGCGGCCGGCTGCTGCTGGGGCAAACCGACCGCGCTCCCGTGGGGCGTCCATTTCACCGAACACGCGCACGAATTTACGGGCGTCCCGGTTTACGGCCCGGACGGCGGCAGCCTCTATCTGCACCCGACGCAGCTTTACGAATCGATCGCGATGTTCGTCGTTTTCGGGATTCTCGTCTACCTGCATAAAAAGAAACGCTTCGACGGGCAGGTTTTGATCGCCTACGCGATCATCTACGGCATCATCCGCTTCCTGATCGAGTTCGTCCGCGACGATCCGCGCGGCAATATTTTAGGCTTAAGTTCCCTGCTCGGCATCTCGACGTCGCAGATCATCAGCCTCCTCGTCGCCGCCGCGGCCGTCGTTTTTATGATCGTGCGGCTGCGAAAAAAAGATCACGTTCAGGTATGAAACCGCCGGCCAGAGAAGAACAAAACGATGTTTTAAAAGATTGTGCCGAAAGGCTCGAAAAACTCGGCATCAATTATATGCTGACGGGTTCGATGGCGCTCGTTCACTACGCGATGCCGCGGACGACGACCGACATCGACGTCGTGATCGAGCTTTCGATCGCCGACGCAGACCGGTTCATCAGGGAATTCGAAAACGATTTTTATATTCCCCGAAACCGCGTCCGGGATTCCATCAATCGCAGCGCGATGTTTAATATTCTGAATCAGGAAACGATCATTAAAATCGACTGCGTAATTTTGAAAAAAGACGAATTCAGTCAAAACGCGTTTTCACGGCGGCGGCGGGTCAGATACACGGAAGATTTCGAAATCTGGATCATCGATAAGGAAGATCTGATTCTTTCCAAATTGAACTGGGCAAAAGTCTCGCGTTCCGAAATGCAGATGCGCGACGTCGCGAGTATCCTGCGAAACGGTTATGATGCGGAATATGTCGATTTTTGGGCTGAAAAGCTCGGGGTTCGGGATATTCTGCGGGAATGTCTGGAACTGATCGATAAAAATTATGCTGACGGACACGACTCGTGAAATCGAAGAACTGCAGAACGAATTGTGGATGAAACGCACGCCGCAGGAACGCGCCCGTTTCGCGTCTTCGATGTTCGCGGCCTGCCGGCAGGCGATCATCGCCTCGCTGCCCGCCGGCCTCTCCGAACGGGAATTCAAGCGCCGGCTTTATTTTCGGACTTACGGCGAGCCGCTGCCCGAAGATTTTTTCGAAAATCAGCCGGCCGGCGACGAATAGCGACTGGCGAAGCAATCGGTACAGCGAGCGGTAGCGAGTCTTCTTCATCCGGAAATAAAGATCGATGAAACGGACTCGCTACCGCTCGCTGTACCGATTGTTTCGCTGTTCGATTACCGCGAAATTTCGACACCCCGCAAACGGCGCGAACGAAGATCCGGCGACGATAAATCATCTGAATATTCATAAATCGCCGGGAGCCGGAATGAACCGTTGCGGCTCTTTTATTTTTTCTTCCCGCTCAATTAACATAGAACTTTACCGATGCAGGAAAAAGCCGAAATACTGACATTCGAAGCGGACGCGGCCGACGCCGGGAAACGGCTCGACGCGTTTCTCGCGGAAAAGATCGAGGGCCGCTCGCGCTCGCGCCTGCAGCGGATCGTCGCCGACGGCGATTGTCTGGTCAACGACACGGTTTCGAAGCCATCGTACAAGATCCGCGCCGGCGACGCTGTCGAGATCGAACTCGCCGAAATCAGCGGCGACGACTTCGAGCCCGAAGACATCCCGCTCGAAATCGTCTACGAGGACGAACAGCTCGCCGTCATCGACAAACCGGCCGGAATGGTCGTCCACCCCGGCGCGGGAGTCGGCGGCGGCACGCTGGCCAACGCCATCGCCTACCATTTCGGGTTTCGGATTTCGGATTCCGGATTTGAAGAAACCGGAAATCCCGAATCTCAATCGACAATCCGAAATCCGAAATCCGAAATCCGAAATCGCGTCGGAATCGTTCACCGGCTCGACAAGGACACGTCGGGGCTGATCGTCGTCGCGAAGACCGAAGAGGCGCACGAGAAACTGTCGGAGCAGTTTCGCAATCGCGAAGTCTTTAAATCCTACGTCGCGCTCGTCCACGGCGAGACCGAAGAGGACCGCGGCGAGATCGACGCGCCGATCGCGCGCGAAAAACATAACCGGACGAAGATGGCCGTCCGCGCCCACGGCCGTCACGCGCTCTCGCTCTGGCGAGTCAAAAAGCGCTTCGAGAAATTCACGCTGCTCGCGGTCGAGATCAAGACCGGCCGCACGCACCAGATCCGCGTCCATCTCGCGTCGGTTAATCACCCGATCGTCGGCGACGAGACCTACAACGCCGGCCGCGACAAGACCGTCCACAACCTGACGATCCGCCAGGCGATCCGCGATCTGAACCGTTTTTTCCTGCACGCCGAAAAGCTGTCGTTCACGCATCCGGCGACCGGCGAGCGTCTGAATTTCACGGCGCCGCTGCCGGGCGAGCTGACCGATTTTCTGGAGCTGCTTTACTGAATCCTTTGGCCGCCCCCGTCGGCGGGACTCGAAAATTTATGAAATATCTTTTTTTGGCATTCGTCGTCTGTCTTTTTTTCTGTCTGACCGTTTTTTCCCAAAACGCCGCTTTGAGCATCGTCCCGCAGCCGAAATCGCTGAAAATGCTGAACGGCGAATTCAAGCTGAACTACAAAACGAAGATCGTCGCGACCGACGAAACGGGCCGCCGCGCGGCCGGCATCCTGAACGACCTGCTTTTGAAATACTACGGCTTCAAGCTCGAATACACCGAAAAAGCCCAGAAGAAAAACGCGATCGTCTTCGCGCCGCCGAGCGCGCCCGTCGATCCCGCAAAGGCCGAAGCCTACGGCCTCAACGTTTCGCCGAAAATCGTCCTCATCACCGGCGGCGAGACCGGTCTGTTTTACGCGCTCCAGACGCTGATGCAGCTGCTGCCGGTCGATTTCAAGGGCGAAACGAAACTGCCCGCCGTCGACATCGCCGACGAGCCGCGTTTCGGTTACCGCGGGATGCATCTCGACGTCACCCGTCATTTTATGCCGGTCGAATTCGTCAAAAGATATCTCGATCTGATGGCGCAGTATAAGTTCAACCAGTTTCACTGGCACCTGACCGACGATCAGGGCTGGCGCGTCGAGATCAAGAAATACCCGCGCCTGACCGAGATCGGCTCGAAAAGAAAAGAGACGATGAAGGAGAAAAACTTCAACCCGTACATCGGCGACGGGATTCCGGTCGAGGGCTTTTACACGCAGGAGCAGATCAAAGACGTCGTCGCCTACGCCAAGGCGCGGCATATCAACGTGATCCCCGAAATCGAGATGCCCGGCCATTCGTCGGCCGCACTCGCCGCCTACCCGGAGCTCGGCTGCCGGGAGAATTACGAGTATAAGGTGCAGACGACGTGGGGCATCTTCAAGGAGGTTTACTGCCCGACCGAAAAGACGTTCCAGTTTCTCGAAGACGTCGTCTCGGAAGTCGTCGGGCTCTTTCCCGATTCGCCCTACATCCACGTCGGCGGCGACGAGGTTTTGAAGGATTTCTGGAAAGATTCGCCGGTCGTGCAGGAGCTCAAAACGAAGGAAAATCTCAAGGACGAGCACGAAGTCCAGAGCTTTTTCGTTCGCCGGATGGAGAAATTCATCAATTCGAAGGGCAAGAAGATGATCGGCTGGGACGAGATTCTCGAAGGCGGCCTCGCGCCGAACGCGGTCGTGATGAGCTGGCGCGGCGAAAAGGGCGGGATCGAGGCGGCGAAAGCCCGACACGAGGTCATTATGACGCCGACCACCTATCTTTACTTCGACTTCAACCAGGGCGACACGCGCACCGAGCCGATCAACATCGGCAATTATCTGCCGCTCGAAAAGGTCTATTCCTACGACCCGCAGCCGAAGGAATTGTCCGACGACGAGAAAAAATACATTCTCGGCGCGCAGGCGAACATCTGGACGGAATACATCAAAACGCCCGACAAGGTCGAATATATGGCCTTTCCGCGGATGCTCGCGCTCGCGGAAGTCGTCTGGTCGCCGCTCGAAGCGAAGAATTACGCCGATTTCGAGCGCCGGCTGCCGGCGCAGTTCGCGCGGCTCGACAAACAGAACGTCAACTACCGGATTCCGCCGCCCGACGGTCTGCAGAACCAGCTCGTCGGCGGCGACGGCAAGACGAAGATCGAGCTCCGGCCGCTCGTCAATAACGCGAAGATCTTTTACACGACCGACGGCAGCACGCCCGACGAAAATTCGAAGCGCTACGACAAGCCGCTCGAATTCGAGCTCAAGCCGAACGAAAAGGCCGAGCTGAAAACGCTCGTGATGAACGAAAAAGGCCGCAAGAGCGTCGTCTACTCGGCGACGCTGCTGCGCCGCGAGCTGCTGCCGAACGTCGAACTGACCGATCCGAAACCGGGCGTCAATATTCTCTTTTTCAAGGGCGATTTCAAATCGGTCAAAGAGCTCGACACCGCGGCGTCGCCCGAAGCGTTCGAATCGAAAACGCTTTTCCTGCAGCAGTTCAACGACCGCACCGACAAGCTCAAACAGCCGTTCGGCGCGATCTTCGACGGTTATCTCAACGTGCCGGCCGACGGCATCTACGAGTTCGAGATGGAAACGGACGACGGCGGCGTCTTTCTCGTCGGCGAGGAAGCGGTCGTCGATCTCGACGGCGTTCACGACAAAACGACCGCCGTCGGCCTCGTCCCGCTCAAAAAAGGGTTTCACAAGGTCCGGCTCAAATATTTTCAGGCCGGCAACGACGCGGCGTTCAATATCCGCTGGGGCGTCAAGGGGCAGAATCTGCGCCGGCTGAACGGCACGGATCTCGTTCACCTGACGGAAAAATAATGAAAAGTTTTATCGGTTTCAAGCGTTTCGCGGCTTTTCGGTATCTGGTTTTAATCGCGGCTCTGACGCTCGCGGCCGGCGCGCAGACGGTCGACTACACACGCTACGTCGATCCGTTTATCGGGACGGGCGGCCACGGCCACACGTTTCCGGGCGCGACCGTGCCGTTCGGAATGGTCCAGCTCTCGCCCGACACGCGCGGCGACGACTGGGACGGCTCGTCCGGCTATCATTATTCGGATTCGATCATTTACGGCTTTTCGCACACGCATCTGAACGGCACCGGCATTCCCGATTACTGCGACATCCTGCTGATGCCGACGGTCGGCGAAGTGAATTTCGACAATTTCAAATCCGGCTTTTCGCACACGAACGAAACCGCGACGCCCGGTTATTATTCGGTCAGGCTCGACAACGGCGTGACGGCCGAACTGACCGCGACCGAAAGGGTCGGGCTTCACCGTTACACGTTTCCGCAAAGCGATAAAGCGAATATCGTTCTCGATCTGAAATGGCGCGACCGGGTTCTGGATTCGGAACTCAAGATCGTCGGCAACAACCGCGTCGAAGGTTATCGCCGCTCGGCGAGCTGGGCGAAAGACCAGATCGTTTATTTCGTCGCCGAGTTTTCAAAACCGTTTACGATTTCGAAGGAATCGATCGAAAGCATCTCCGGACCGAACGGCGTCGAAAACAGAAAAGCCGCGTTTTATTTTAAGACCAAAGCCGGCGAGCAGATTCTCGTCAAGGTCGCGCTCTCGCCGGTCAGCATCGAAGGCGCGCGAAAAAACTTAGCGGCGGAAATTCCCGGCTGGGATTTCGAAAAAGTCCGGCAAAACGCGAAAACCGCGTGGAACCGCGAGCTTTCGAAGATCGAAGTCGCCGGCGGCACCGACGCGCAGATGAAGAATTTCTACACGGCGCTCTATCATCTGAACATCCAGCCGAACGTCTTCGACGACACGGACGGCAATTACCGCGGCCTCGATAAAAAAACCCACAATATCGCCGACGACCAGAATCCGAAATCCGAAATCCGAAATCCGAAATCCCACCAATACACGGTCTTTTCGCTCTGGGACACGTTTCGCGCGGCGCATCCGCTCTACACGATCGTCGATCAGCGCCGGACGGTCGAATTCATCAACACGTTCATCCGCCAGTACGAGCAGGGCGGCCGGCTGCCGGTCTGGGAGCTGGCCGGCAACGAGACCGACACGATGATCGGCTATCACGCCGTGCCGGTGATCGCCGACGCGATGGCCAAAGACATCAAGGGCTTCGATTACGACAAGGCGTTCGCGGCCGCCAAACATTCGGCCGAGCTCGATCATTTCGGTTTGAAGGCCTATCGAAAACAGGGCTTCGTCTCGATGGAGGACGAGAACGAATCGGTCTCGCGGACGCTCGAATACGCCTACGACGATTACTGCATCGCGCAGATGGCGGGCGTTCTGTATATGGCGACGGTCCACAAAGCGCCGGTCACGGGCGACGACGAGGACGATCACCTGAAACCGACGCCGCGCCAGACCGCGCTCGGCGACGATTATATGAAATACATCCGCCGCGCCCAGAATTACAAAAACCTCTTCGACCGGCAGACCGGCTTTATGCGGCCCAAGCAAAACGGCGGCTTTATCGCGCCGTTTCAGCCGAACGAGGTGACGCTCCACTACACCGAAGGCAACGCGTGGGTCTACACGTTTTTCGTCCCGCAGGACGTTTCCGGTTTAATGGAACTGTTCGGCGGCCGCGAAAATTTCGCCAAAAAGCTCGACGGCCTGTTCACGACCGAAGACAAGCTGACCGGCCGCGAACAGCCCGACATCACCGGCCTGATCGGCCAGTACGCGCACGGCAACGAGCCGTCGCACGCAATCGCCTATCTTTACGATTACGCCGGCGAGCCGTGGAAGACGCAGCGGACCGTCCGAAAAATTCTCGACGAATTCTACAAACCGGCGCCCGACGGCCTGATCGGCAACGAGGACTGCGGCCAGATGTCGGCGTGGTACATCCTGAGCGCGCTCGGCTTTTACGAAGTCAACCCGTCGCAGCCGCTTTACGCCTTCGGAACGCCGATTTTCAGGGAGGCGAAGATCAATCTCGAAAACGGCAAAACCTTTACGATCAAAGCGCCGAACGTCTCCGACCGGAACATCTACATCAAATCCGCCCGCCTCAACGGATACGAGCAGCGAAAGGCCTATTTCACGCACGAAAATCTGATGAACGGCGGCACGCTCGAGTTCGAGATGACGGACGCGCCGGTCCGCGACTGGTTCACGGAAATGCCGTTTTCGAAGATTCTCAACGATTTCCCGGCCGTCCCGGCGATCGAAGCGCCGCGCATCTTCCGCGACCGGACGGAAGTCCGGATCGCCGCTGATCCCGGACTGAAAATCTTCTACACGCTCGACGGAAGCGAACCGGACGAAAAATCAGCCGTTTACGCGAAGCCGCTGACGCTCGATAAGACGACGGTTCTCAAAGCGTTCGTGATAAACCAGAAAGGCGAAAAAAGCCCGACGGTCGAGTCCCGCATCAACCGGATGCCGCACGACTGGACGATCCGCCTGCTGAGGAAATACAACCGCCAGTATACCGGCGGCGGCGATGAAGCGCTGATCGACGGCATTCGCGGGACGGTCAATTACGCCTCGGGCGAATGGCAGGGCTACCAGCCGGACGATCTCATCGCCGTCATCGACCTCAAAAAGGAAACCGAAATTCACCGGGTCGGCGGCGGTTTTCTGCAGATCGCGCGCTCGTGGATCTGGATGCCGACGCACATCACGTTCGAGATCTCGGACGACGGCGAGAATTTCACGCCGGTCGCCGACCTCAAAACCGACGTCGCGCCCGACGATATGGAAAAAAGAACGCGCGATTTCGTTCAGGAGATCAAACCCGTGAAAACCCGCTTCGTCCGCGTCCGGGCCTATAATTTGGGCAGGATCCCCGCGTGGCATCCGGGCGCCGGCAACGACGCCTTCATCTTCGCCGACGAGCTCATCATCGAATAACCACCGGGAGCGCGGGCATCCCTGCCCGCCCGTCCGTTCGAGCAAAGCGAAAACGGACGCCGCGCCGGCGCATTTTCAAGCCTCGGTTTCACCGCGAAAGTCCGATCGTTTCGAGACCGCTTGCATTCGTCCGTCGGCTTTTCACCCGCAAGCGTCGGGCGCGTTCGGCGCTGACGCGCAAACGCGCCGGCGGGCAGGGATGCCCGCGCTCCAATTAAGCGACCCGGTAGTATGCGCTGCCGAATTTCCAGTCGGCGGTTTTTTCGCAAAGCCCGGCTTTCACGGGATTCAGATTGATGTAATCGACGGCGCTTTCAAAATGCTCGTAATTGCGAATGTACCGGTCGAAATAATCCTCCTGCCAGAATTTGCCGCGACGGCCCAAAAGCCGATTCGCCTTGAATCCCGTATATGACTTGATCGAATGCATTATGTCTTTAAGCTCGATATTCTCCTGCGGCCGCAGCAGGCAATGGAGATGATTCGGCATAATCGTCCATGAAAGCAGATTGTAGCGCTTTCGGTCGAAATGAAGCAGCGAGTTTTGGACGAGTTCGGCAATTTCCCGGCGTTTCAGACAGCATTCGCCGTATCCCCGATCGATATATTTTTCGACCCGCCAGAACAACAGTTTGCGGCGAGCTGCTTTTTTCTCGCGTTCGAGTTCGAGCTTCCACTTGTCGAGCAGTTTTTGAGGAACGGCATCCGCCAGATGCAATGTAATAAACTGCAGGATTTCGCCGCCGTCAAAATGAGGCAGATAGCCGCGGTCATACCAGCCTTTCATAATTTTTTTTGAGGTAATCGGTCTAAATTTTGAGGCCTATTATAACCGAATACCCAGCCGCCGCAAACCCAAATTGGAGCGCGGGCATCCTCGGCCCGCCGGCGCGTTCGCGCGTCAGCGCCGAACGTGCCCGCCGCCCGCGGGTGAAGAGCCACCGAATAATCGCGGGCGCGGCGGCTGACGGGGCGAACGTTAGCGGTGAAACCGGAGCTTGAAAGTGCGCGGAGGCGTCCGTTTTCGCTTTGCTCGAACGGACGGGCGGGCAGAGATGCCCGCGCTCCAATTTGGCGCGAAGGCGGGCCGAAGATGCTCGCGGTCACGATTTTGTGCTAATCTTTAATAAAACTCCGACCATTTGAGGACATTTTCGATGAAACTAAATCAGCTCCGCTCCGCCTTTCTCCTGCTTTTCGTTTTTACCGCTTTCGTCTTCGCGCAGGACTATTCGGCAAAGCTCGCCGAGATCGACGCCTACGCCGCGAAAGTGCGCGCCGACTGGAACATTCCGGGAATGGCGATCGCCGTCGTCAAGGACGATAAGGTGATTTTCGCCAAAGGCTACGGCGTGCGCGACATCAACAAGCCCGACAAGGTCGACGAGAACACGCTCTTCGCGATCGCGTCGAATTCGAAGGCCTTTACGACCGCTTCGCTGGCGATCCTGATCGACGAGAAGAAAATCGGCGGCTGGGACGACAAGGTCACGAAATACCTGCCCGATTTTCAGATGTACGACCCGTACGTGACGCGCGAGATGACGATCCGCGATCTCGTCTCGCACCGGAGCGGGCTCGCGACCTTCAGCGGCGATCTGCTGTGGTACGACACGACCTATTCGACCGACGAGATGCTGCGCCGCGTCCGTTACCTGAAACCCGTTCGCGGTTTTCGCGCCGGTTACGGCTACCAGAACCTGATGTTCGTCGCCGCCGGCCGGATCGTCGAAAAGGTTTCCGGGCAGAAATGGGGCGATTTCATTAAGGAAAGAATTCTGACGCCGCTCGGGATGACGCGGACGACGACGACCGTTCGCGATCTCAAGGACAATTACGCGTCGCCGCACAACGAATCGTTCGGCGGCAGGATGCGCGCGCTGCCGCTCGGCAACGTCGACAATCCGGTCGGCGCGGTCGGCCTCAATTCCTCGGTCATCGAGCTCACGCGCTGGCTCCGACTGCAGCTCAATCACGGCACGTTCGAAGGCAAAAAGATTTACAGCGACGACCGGGCGAACGAGATGTGGCAGCAGAACATCTTTATGAATATCGCCAAGTTTCCGCCGAAAGAAGCGCCGACGCAGATGTTTTCGGGTTACGGTCTCGGCTGGGTCCTGAACGATTACCGCGGCCGCAAAGTGGTTTCCCACACCGGCGGACTCGACGGGATGATCTCGCAGACGGCGATGATGCCGGCCGAAAATCTCGGGTTCGTGATCCTCACGAACAGCGAGACTAACGCGATCGGCATCCTGCGCAACAAGATCTTCGACGTCTTCACCGACGCGCCGGCCCGCGACTGGAACGCCGAAGCCCTCAAACGCGCCGCCGACGGCAAGGCCGCCGAGGAAAAGGAACGCCAGAAAGTCGACGCCGCGCGCGTTCTGAACACCAAGCCGAGCCTCGATCTGAAAGCTTACGCCGGCACCTACACGAGCGAGATGTACGGCGACGTGACGATCGCCGAGGAAAACGGCCGGCTCGTCCTGCGGCTCGTGCCGGCGCCGAACTTCGTCGCCGATCTCGAACACTGGCAGAACGACACTTTCCAGATCCATTGGCGGAGCTCGGTCAATTACAACTTCCCGCGCGGCTTCGTCACGTTCACGCTCGACAAGGACGGCAAAACCGACCAGCTGAAGATCGACCAGCCGAACAACGATTTCTGGTTTTACGAGCTCGAACTGAAAAGAATTAACAAATAAAACTCGACTTTTCTTTGGCAAATATGGGAAAATTCGTGTATCATTAACAATTTTATTGGAGAAACAATTCAAGGAGATTTTTTAAGAGTAAATGTCAGAAAATGCAACAGTCGCGGCGGAAGAAGCAATCGCCGAAAACACGGATAACACGGAAGACGTTTCCTATCACGCGGTCGAAAAAGACGGCACGGTGACGGCGATCTGGGAAATGCAGGGCCAGAAGCACCTGCGCACGATCGACCCGCGCTCGAACGAAGGCAAACAGATTCTTGCACTGTTTGAAACCGCCGCCTAACGATTTTTTTGAGTCTTGAGTTTTGAGTCTTGAGTCTTGAGTCATTGGATTACGGTCTTTGTCTTTTAGTCTTTGACCTTCGACCTTCGATCTTCTGACTCAGGACTGAAGACTTAAGACTCAAGACTTCAAACATCCGTTCTTTCGACTCCCTCGATTTCAAGGATCAGGTCCGCGCCGTAAGCCCGCGCCGGGGTTTGAAAACCCGCGCGAAAATTCCCCGCTAAAATCTTTTCCGTTATTTTAAGCGCCGTCAAAGCCGTCAGCGTGTATCCTTCCGCGCCTTTCTGGCGGGATTCGACGCGGTTTCCCGCGTCGTCCGCCGCTTCGCCCCAGAGATAGGTCCGGCCGGCGGCGCGCTCGGCGTCCGACGGACCGCCGGCGGGAATCTGTTTCTGCAGGATGCGCTGGACCGGCGCGGTCGCGAGCAGCCAGCCGAGATAACGGCTCAGCCGGAGCAGGCGGAGCTGCGGTTCGGGAACGATCGTGTAAACCTCGATGTTCGGGATGCCGGTCGAATAAAACGCGGTCGCGACGTCGCCCCACGGGATCGTCACGCCGGTTTCGACCGTCTCGCCGAAATCGATCTCGCGCGTCTTCCACGCCGCCGGCACCTCGACGATCACGCCGTCTTCGCGGATCGCGCCGCCGCGCCCGACGTTCATCGTCATCGTCGCCTGCGTCCCGTGCGAGATCTTGCCGAGCCCGTAAAACGCGAGCGTCAAACGCGTCGCCGACGGCAGGCGGTCCTTCAGATGCCGCGCCAGACAGTCCGACGGCACGACGTCGAAGCCGACGCCCGGCATCAGCATCACGCCGGCGTCCTGCGCCGCGCCGTCGCGCGCGGCCGTCGCCTCGAAAACCGCGATCTCGCCGGTGATGTCCGTGTAATGCGTTTTGGTGCGCAGACAAGCCTCGACCATTTTCGCGCTCGTTAAGGAAAACGGCCCCGCGCAGTGGAGGACCGTCGCGACCTCACCGAGCGCGGCGTCGAGCTTTTCCGTCTCGCCGAGATCGAAAACGCGGTGCGCGAAACCGTATCTCTTCGCCAATGCGCCGATCTTCTCCGCGTTTCTCCCCGCGAGCAGCGGCTTCAGACCGCGCTCGGCGGCAAATCGCGTGATCAATTCGCCCGTGTAACCGTTCGCCCCGTAAATCAAAAAATCGCCCATCAAAACAATTCCCCTTTATTAATTTTTTGATAATTCGATCTTGGGTCTTTGATCTTTGACCTTTGAAAATCAAGCCCAAATCAAAGACCCAAGATCAAAGACCCAAGATCAAATTTGTCAGTAAATTTAAAAACCAAAGTATTTATTCTCCGTCGACGCCATCTCGATGCCGCCCCGAGATTTCCTTCTCAGCCCCGTCAACCGCCGCCAACCGCCAAACCGCCCCGATCTCAAACAATCCGAAATCCGAAATCCGAAATCCGAAATCGCTATCAGTTTATCCGAAAATTCGCCGAATTCAAGACCGATTAGCGATTCTCTTCCGAAACGTCGCTTTTTATAACGGAAACCATTTTCACATCGAAAATAATCAGGGAGAGAAAAATGAAGAAGATTTATCGAGGCATTGTTTTTACGGCTTTATTATTGACGTTCTGGACGGTTCGGGCTGCGGCCGCGCCGGCGGACTTTAACGGCGACGGGAAAACGGATTTCGTCGTCACGCGCGACACGGGCGCGGCGCTCGCGGGAAATTTCGGCGGCGCCAGCCAGCGTTACTGGTACATTCAAACGAACGGTTCGGCCGCGACCGGCGTCGTTCCGTGGGGCATCGGTCAGGACTGGGACGTGCCCGAAGACTACGACGGCGACGACAAGACCGACGCCGCCGTCTGGCGGCCGTCAGCCGGCCAGGCCGTCTTTTATATCCTCAACAGCTCGAACAACACGTTGAAAATCGAGGCTTTCGGCCAGA
Source organism: Acidobacteriota bacterium (assembly GCA_018269075.1). Lineage (GTDB taxonomy): Bacteria > Acidobacteriota > Blastocatellia > Pyrinomonadales > Pyrinomonadaceae > JAFDVJ01. The sequence continues at coordinate 9,705 of JAFDVJ010000133.1, read as the reverse complement.
GCGGCGACATTCCGACGACCGTCGCCGATTACGACGGCGACGGCAAGGCCGACGTTTCGGTCTATCGCTGCCCGAACGGAAGCGACGGCCAGTGCACGTGGTTTTATCGCGGCACGATGAACAATCCGGCCGGCGTCGTGACCTACGTGCCGTGGGGCTTCGGCCATTTCGGCCTGCTGCGAAACATCCGCGCCGTGCCGGGCGATTACGACGGCGACGGGCGGGCCGATTTCTGCGTCCACACGAACGCCGGCGGCGCGGGCCGTTTCTGGCTGCTCAAATCGAGCGGCGGCTACGAAGCGATCGACTGGGGCTTCGATCCGTTCAACGACATTCCGGTGCCGGGCGATTACGACGGCGACGGGAAAAACGATTTCGCGGTCGTCCGGTCGGACGGGACGAACTGGAGATGGTACATTCTCGAACGCGACGGCGGCGGAACCGGCGCGAATCCGATCGTCTGGGGAATCGCGGCGAGCGACACGTTCGTGCCGGGCGATTACGACGGCGACGGCAAGACCGACGTCGCCGTCTGGCGCAACGGCGCGAACGACGCCGACTGCAATTTCTTCGTCCGGCGCTCGGGCAACGGCGCGATGCTCGTCTTCGAATGGGGCGCGAACGGCGATTTTCCGGTCGCCGGCTGGCAGATCGATTAAACCGCGGACGCGCTCGTCCGCCCCGAAAAAAGACCGCCGGCGCTTTTCGCCGCGGTCTTTTTTCGTTTTCGCTAAACGGGTTTTCTTAAAAGACGAAAAAGTTTTCGAACAAAAAGAGCCGCAGCTTGTCGCGGTTGTTCTTCCGGTAATCGTAATAATCCTCGAAAATCTCGCTGTTCGGACGAACGAAAAAGATATACGCTTCGAGCAGTCCGGCCTCGTCGAGTTTGACGAGGTTGGTCAGGCTCTCGTCCGGAGTCTTGAGCTTCGTATCTTTTTTGACCGCTTCGACGACCTTTCGCAGGGCCGCCGTTTCTTCGGGCAGACTGCGCCGGTATTCCTTTTCGTCCGGAAAACGCTTACCGAATTCGGTCATCTGCCACGCGAGATGCGTTTCGTCGTAAAGCTTCCAGTAAATCGTCCCGTTCTCGGCCCGTAAAAGCCCGAAATCGAATTTGATGTCGCCGGAAATTTTCCCGCCCGGCGGAATCACCTGACAGCCCGGCGCGAGCCGGCCCTGGACTTCCTCGACGGCGCGGAAAAAACGGTCGCGGACGACCCGCGAAAACGGATCGGCGATAAAGGCCTCGGCGATTTTGCGATAGCCTTCGCGGCTTTTCCCCTGATAAAAAAGCGCGTCGCCCCAATAGCGGTAAGCTTCTTCGCGGTCGGGATCGATCTCGGCCGCCTTCGCAAACCATTTCTCGGAGTCGGCGTATCTCTTCGCGCCGTAAAGCGAATCGCCCATAAAAAGCGCCGCCTCGTAGCTTTTCGGATTGAGTTTATAAGCCTTTTCGTAAGATTTGAACGCTTCGGCATACTCGCCGCGCCCGAAATGGCCCTCGCCCTCGCGGATGTATTTATCGACCTCGGCGTCGGACGAATAGGCGTCGGCGTCGCCGCCGTCGGGCGGAATCACGTCGAGGTAATGAAGCGCGGTGACGACGTCCGTCCCGAGCTGTTTGGCTTTCGTTAACGCCTGGATCGCGCGCTTGCGCTCGGCCTTGCGGGCGGCGGGCGTTTCGAGGGTCGATGAATTGACGAGGATCGCGACCCCGTAATGCGCCCAGACTTCGGCGTCTTTCGGCAGCAGAACGGCGATTTCCTCGAAGATCGGCAGCGCGTCGATGTAGCGGTTTTCCCTGACCAGCTTCATCGCTTCGGCGCGTCGTTGATTGAGGTCCTGCGCGAAAACGCTCGTCGTCGCGGTCAGGGCGAACGCAGCCAGCACGGTCGCCAGCAAGAAGATTCGCGCTCCGTATAAATTTATTGTTTTCATAGGTTGCTCCTGCGGTCGGTGTTTGAGATTCCATCGCAGTCTAAAATTTTCTCTCCGCTCTGTCAACAAAAATTTTCGACCGCTGAGCGATTTCCTTTTTCTTCGTCGCTTTTGGAGTTGAGAGGGCCGATTCATAACAGCCGCGAACGACCAATGAACAAAAAAATTTTCAAGATCATCAGCATTTCAGCCGCCGCTTTTCCGCGTTTCTGGCTGACGTCGACGGCGACGTGCCCGTCGAAAACCGCTGGATTCAGTAAGGATTTTATTTCAATAAACAAAACGGAGACGAAAAATATGAAAATCAAATTGCTTCTTTTAATTATGACGATTCTGACGGCGAGCCTGTTCGCGGCCGCGCAGAATGCGAAAACCAACGATCCGAAAACGGAACAGGCGCTGATCGATAACGAAAAAACGGTCTGGAAAAATCTCGTCGACAAAAAATACGACGATTTCGGCAAGGCGCTCGCCGACGACTTTCAGGCGGTTTACCCGTGGGGCGTCTTCAACAAAGCGGCGGAAATGGATTCGGTCCGACAGCTCAGCTTCAAATCGGCCGAGGTCACCGACGTCAAAGTGCGGATGATCGACGCCGGTTCGGCGATCGTCACGGCGATCGTCAAGTCCGAGTTCGTTTTCCCCGACGGCAAGTCGCTCGCGCAGAGCGTCCGGACGACGAGCATCGTCGTCAAACGCGGCCAGGGATGGCTCTGCATCTATCACGCGCATATTCCGATCGCAACGAACTGAAAAAAGAACGCCGAAAAACCGCGCGCGGCCGCCGGACGAATCGTTCCGGGCGGCCGCGCTTTTTGCTTCGCCGCCGCGTTTGTGTTAATGTTGCCTCAAAAAAAAGGAAGGCGATTCACGCGATGGCGGAAGACGTGACAAAACTCCTGCTCGATTGGAGCAACGGCGAGAAATCGGCGGTCGACCGGCTTTTGCCGATCGTCTATAACGAGCTGCGCCGGGTCGCCGCCAATCTGATCAGAAACGAGCGCGACGATCACACGCTGCAGCCGACCGCGCTCGTCCACGAAGCGTATCTCAAGCTGATCGGCCAGGAAGACGTCAAATGGGACAGCCGCGTCCAGTTTTTCGCGTTTTCCGCGCGCGTGATGCGCAACATTCTGGTCGATCACGCGCGGACCCGGCTGCGCGAAAAACGCGGCGGCAATCTTCAGAAGATCTCGCTCGACGAGCTCGTTTCCGCGTCCGGCGAAAAATCGAAAGAGCTCGTCGCGCTCGACGACGCGCTGACCGAGCTCGCCAAATTCGACGAGCGCAAGAGCCGGATCATCGAGCTCCGCTATTTCGGCGGCCTCTCGCTCGAAGAAATCGAAAAAGTCCTCAAAATTTCCGCCGCGACCATCCGCCGCGATATGCGTTTCGCCGAAGCGTGGCTCTACAAACAGATGGCCGCCTGATTTTTTTCGTTTTTTTTTCCAACCCGTGAGCGATTCCCGCCGCCAAAAACGCTCTTACGGATGGGGAAAAGTTTCGGAAGTTCGGGAAGTTCGGAAAGTTCGGGAAGAAAACGATTCACTTCCGAAACTTCCGAAACTTCCGAAACTTCCAAAACTGAAAAAATCGATGACTTCGGAAAGATGGCTCAGAATCGAGGAGATTTTCAATCGCGCGCTCGACGTGGCGGCGGCCGGGCGTGAGGATTTTCTGGCGGCGGCCTGCGGCGGCGACGACGAGCTCCGCGTCGAGGTGGAAACGCTGCTGCGCGCCGAGGAAGCGCACGGCGGCCATCTGCTCGAAGCCGTTCAAAACGCCGCCGAGGAATTTCTGAACGACGCCGAAACCGACGAGAAACCGCCCGAACAGATCGGCGTTTACCGGATCAAACGGCTGCTCGGCCGCGGCGGGATGGGCGCCGTTTATCTCGCCGTCCGAAGCGACGAGATCAAACGCCGCGTCGCCGTCAAGATCATCAAGCGCGGGATGGACACCGACGACATCCTGCGCCGTTTTCGCAACGAGCGGCAGATTCTCGCCGCGCTCGAACATCCGAACATCGCGCGGCTGCTCGACGCCGGCACGACCCCGGACGGCCTGCCCTTTTTCGTGATGGAATACATCGAGGGCCTGCCGCTGCTCGAATACTGCGCGCGCAACCGGCTTCGCACCAGGGACCGGCTGAAGCTGTTCCGGCAGATCTGCGCGGCCGTCGCTTACGCGCACCAGAATCTCGTCGTCCATCGCGACCTGAAGCCGTCGAACATCATCGTGACCGGCGACGGCGTCCCGAAGCTCCTCGACTTCGGGATCGCGAAAATGCTCAATCCCGAGCTTTCCGGGCAGACGCTGAACCCGACCGCGACGGCGATGCGGCTGATGACGCCCGAATACGCGAGCCCCGAACAGGTCCGCGGCGAAGCGATCACGACCGCTTCGGACATCTACAGCCTCGGCGTCCTGCTTTACGAGCTGCTGACCGGCCGGCGCCCGTACCGGATCAAAAACAACACGCCGGCCGAGATTTTTCACGCGATCTGCGACACCGAGCCGCTGCCGCCGTCGGCGATCACCGATTACCGGCAGCCGCCCGCCGACCCGGAAACGAATCCCTCGATTGCGCCGCGCAACCCGCACGCGCTGCGCGGCGACATCGACAACATCGTGCTGACGGCGCTCCGCAAGGAAACGGCGCGGCGCTACGCGACGGTCGAACAGTTCAGCGAGGACATCCGTTTTCACCTCGAAGGCCTGCCCGTGTCGGCGCGGCCGGCGACCTTCGCCTACCGCTTTTCGAAATTCGTCAGACGCCATAAGCTGACGGTCGGACTGGCCGCGCTGCTCGTCACTTTTCTGACCGGTTTTGCCGTCACCGAGACCGTTCAGACGTTTCGGATCGCCCGCGAGCGCGACACGGCGCAGATCGAGCACGAACGCGCCGAAAAAGTCTCGGCCTTTATGCTCGATCTCTTTAAGGGCGCGAACGCCGACCGGAACGGCGGCCGCGACGCGACCGCGCGCGAATTGCTCGACAAAGGCTATGAAAGAGTGAAGAACGAACTGCGCGATCAGCCCGAAGTCCGCGCCCGGATTCTGCTGACGATGGCCGAGGCCTACAAATCGCTGAGCGTTTTCGACCGCGCCGAGGAATTGACGGAAGAGGCCGTCCGGCTCGACCGCGAGCTCTACGGCCGCGAGCATCCGCAGACGCTCGCCGCGCTCGATTTTCTCGCCGAAGTGAAGTTCTGGGGCAAGAAAAGCGACGAAGCGGCCGCGATTATGCGCGAAGTCGTCGAAATCCGGCGGAAAACCGGCGGCGACACGCTCGAACTCGCGAAAAGCCTCGACGCGCTCGCCGTCTGGCAAAAAGACGGCCTCAAAGCGCCGAAGGACGAGATCGAAAAAAACTATCGCGACGCGGTTTCGATCGCCCGCCGCGCGCTGCCCGCCGGCGACGCGCGGATCGAGGAATACCTGACCGACACGGCCGCCTTTCTGATGGAGATTCGCGGCAACTTCCGCGACGCCGAAGAGCTCTGCCGCGAGGCGCTGACCGTCGCCGAGACGAACGCGTCGGAAAAGCCGCTCGATCTCGCCGCCGCCAATACCTGTGTCGGCCGGAGCCTCGTTTATCAGGCGCGCTTCGACGAGGCCGCGCGATACCTGCAGCGCACGCTCGACATCCGCCGCGCGTTTTACGGCGAGCTCGAAAACCAGTCGGTCTCGAACGGCTATCATAATCTCGGCTACTGTTATTTGCTGGCCGGCCGACCCGAAACGGCCGAACCGCTTTTTCAGAAGGCGCTCGAAATCCGGACCAAGATCGACAGCCCGCTGCGCTCGCAGTCGGCGATGGAGCTGGCGATGACGATCAATAAGCTCGGCCGCCACGCCGAGGCCGAAAAGCTGCTCCGCGAAAACATCAAGGGCGCGCCCGGCGGCAAGGTCGCGATCAATCTCGCCGTCGTCCTGCTCGACGGCGGAAAATTCGCCGACGCCGAGACGCTCGCGCGGGCGAACCTGCCGCTCATCGCGAAGGATTTCGGCGACGACCATTATTTTTATGCCGAATGTCTCGCCGTTCTCGGCAAAGCCCTCAAAAAAGAGGGAAAGACCGCCGAAGCCGGCGATACGCTGCGGCGCGCCGCCGAGCTGTTCCGCCGGATCTACGGCGAAAACCATCCGCAGACCGTCGAGATCGAAACGCTGCTCGAACAATAACCGCCGCTTCGGCCCGAAAATTCGGTATTTCCCCGATCGACCGCCGCCCGCCGTCGTTTTTTTTCGATGCGAAGCCGCAATTATGAATCCGGTCCGCTTTTATCTTGACAATAAATTTACGAAATGACACCATTACAATCTATAAGTAGCTAAATTCAGAACCATAACCCGTGGTTGAGTCCGACTCAATTTCAGCCATATCAGTCCCCTTTTGGAAAACCGGAATCGGCTTACTTAAAATCTGTTTTATTTAAGTGAGGGAAATATGAAGTTTTTAGGATTGATTTGTGTCTTTGCGGCATTAACTTTCGGAGTTAATGCCGCGACTTTTACGGTTAACACGACCAGCGATACGCAGGATGCGACGGCCGGCAACGGCATCTGCGCGGATTCGCTCGGAAACTGCTCGCTGCGGGCGGCGATCACCGAAGCGAACGCGCTCGCCGGGGCCGATACGATCACGCTGCCGGCCGGCACCTACACGATCACGCTGACCGGCTCGGGCGAAAACGTCAACGCTTCGGGCGATTTCGACCTGACGTCGGAAATCACGATCAACGGCGCGGGTTCCGGATCGACGATCGTCCAGGGCGCGGCGAGCCGCGGCACGGCGACCGAGCGCGTGTTCCACCTGCGCGCGACCGGCGTCCCGACCAGCATCAGCGGTCTGACCGTCAGATGGGGCCGCTACACGACCGCCGCCGGAACTTTCGGCGCCGGCATCCGCGTCGACGTCGGCGCGGTCAACGCGACGCTGACCGACGTCGTCGTGACCGAGAACGACGACGGCACGAGCGGCGGCGGCATCGCGGTTTCGGGGGCGACCGGCGCGACGCTGACGCTCAACAACTGCACCGTCTCCAACAACACCGCCGGCGGAACGGCCGCCACCAGCTCGACGGGCGCGGGCATTATGGGAAATTCCGCCGCCACCATCAACATCAACAATTCGACGGTCACCGGCAACACCGTCTCGAACACGAGCACGACCGTCGCGGCCAGCGGGGGCGGCGTCACTTCGATCGGAACGCTGAACATCACCAATTCGACCGTTTCGAACAACACGGCGACGACTTCCGGATTCAACGCTTTTACCGGCGGCGTTCACGTCACCGGCGGAACGGCGACGATCACCGGCAGCACAATCAGCGGAAACGCTTCGACCGTCACGGCCGGAACCGGTTCGGCCTTTACCGGCGGCATTTACAACCAGCAGGCGACCGTCACGATCTCGAATTCGGTCATCACCGGCAATTCCGTGTCCAACAGCGTCACCGCGTCGCAGGCTTATCACGGCGGCGTCCGAACGCTCGCCTCGACGACGGCCGCGGCGACGACGACGATCACCAACTCGACGATCAGCAGCAACACGGCGAACGGCGAAGGCGGCGGCATCGTCAACATCGCCGGCTCGACCTTCAACGCGACCGTCAATCTGACGGGCTCGACCGTCAGCGGCAATTCGGCGACCGGCGCGACGGCCGTCGGCGCGGGCGTCGAAAACTTCAGCTCATCGACCGGCACGGCAACCGTCAACGCCACCAACTCGACGATCAGCGGAAACACGACGCCCGGCAGCGGCGGCGGCGTTTATAACAGCGGAACCGCCGCGACGATCAACCTCAATTACGCGACCGTCGCCGGAAACACCGGCACGACGGCCGGCGGCGGCCTGTTCCAGAACGCGACCGGGACGACGAATCTCAAGAACTCGATCGTCGCCGACAACGTCAGCGGAGCGAGCCCCGATATTTCGGGCACGATCACCTCGCAGGATTACAATCACGTCGAAGACACGACCGGCGGCACGTTTTTCGCTTCGCCGGCGGCCCGCAAAAGAGGCCTCGCTTCGCCGGGAATGTTCGCGCTCGCCAACGACGTCACCGGAACCGACCCGCAGCTCGGCGCGCTCGCCAACAACGGCGGCCCGACGCTGACGCAGATGCCGGCGCAGACGAGTCCGGTCCTGAACACGATCCCGAACGGCACGAGCGACTGCGGAACGGTCGTCACGACGTCGCAAAACGGACTCGCGCGGCCGCAGCAGACCGGCTGCGAGAAAGGCGCGGCCGAAAGATCGGTGCCGACGGCGGCCGGTTCGATGATTCGCGGAAAATTGCGAACCCCGACCGGCAGCGGGCTCTCGAACGCGGTCGTCGTTCTGACCAACACCGCGACCGGCGAGGTCCGTTCGGCCCGCAGCGGCTCGTTCGGAACCTTCGTCTTCGAAGACTGCCCGAGCGGCGACGTCTACGTCCTGACCGTGCAGAGCCGGAAATACCGGTTCGATCAGAACATCTTCACGCTGAACGGAGATTTGACCGATCTGGTGATGAACGCTCAGGAATAAAAGCGAACCGGCCGGTCAAAACCGGCGAACAACGAATCGGAGCTGCCGGACGCATTGCCGGCCGGCTCCGATTTTCCGTTTTTTGACGCCGACCCGGCTTCCGATCCGCCGCGTTTCGTAAAAAATCTCGCAAATTTTTTCTTTTTATTGGCGTGAAAACTTAATTTTTTGGCTAATTTTTTCTTTTTTTTGGCTAATTTTTCTTTTTTTTTGGCCAATTTTTTCTTTTTTTTGGCTAATTTTTTCTTTTTTTTGGCCAATTTTTCTTTTTTTTTGGCTAATTTTTCTTTTTTTTTGGCTAATTTTTTCTTTTTTTTGGCTAGTTTTTTCTTTTTTTTGGCTAGTTTTTTTAAAGTCTTTACAAGCAAATTCGTTTTGCAGGCGTGTTTTTTGTAATACCGCGCCCGCTTTTTTTCGATGAGCGTTTTTTTCTTGTGAAAGAAAACCGATCCGGAATAGATGAAAGATGACAGATGACAAATGACAGATTTTTTTCGATCCCGATCTATCATCTATCATCTTTCATCTTTCATCTATTCCGAAGGCCGGTTCGAAACCGGACGGCGGTCCGACTAGCGTTCTTCGAGAATGCGCATCAGAAAGGCGAGCTGGCCGAGATGATAGGCGTTGTGATCGACGACGAGCATCGCTTCGCGAAAGATCGTCTGGCCGTCGCCGTGCGGGATCGGGGCAAGCAGATCGGTCTTTTCGTCCGCGACCAGCTCGCGCATCGACTGGAGGTCGCGAAGGATCTGGTCGCGGGATTTTTCCCAGTCTTCGGCCGTGCCTTCGGTTTTGTTCCAGTAACCGTCGGGAAAATCGGGCGAAACGTGCGCCTCGTTGCAGCTGAATTCGACGATGTCCCACTGCGCGATCCGCAGATGCTCGACGAGCTCCCACGCCGTGTGCGGCGCGTTTTCGAGCCGGACGTTTATTTTGTCGACCGGAAACTCCCGCAAAACCTTTTCGAGCTCGATATGCGCCGAGCGGCCCGCGAGCAGCTCTCCGAGATGCGCGCGTATTTCCTTCTGAATGTCCATTGTTTCAGTTTAGAGAGTTTTTTTCAGTTTTGGAAGTTTGAGGAAAACGTACAACAGTCTGTCAGACTGTTGACAGGCGGATGCCTGTAAATGCGGGTCAGACCCGCGCGGCGCGGCGACAGAAATGACAGTCCGTGGGACATTAGAAGGAAGTTGCGGAACAAGATAATCTACTTCCCAGACTTCCCG
>JAFDVJ010000132.1 GCA_018269075.1 Acidobacteriota bacterium | reverse complement strand
CAAGGTGCTCCTGCACGCCTAGGGGAGTGGAGAGTGGAGAGTGGAGAGTGGAGAGTCGGGGGAAGAAGGGGAGAAGGGGAGAAGGGGAGAAGAGAAGAAGAGGAGAAGAGGAGAAGAGGAGAAAAATTTTTCGTGATGCCGGCCGCGGTTTGAAACCGAAGCCCGCAATTACGAAAAATCCGTCTCCTCTTCTCCTCCGCTCCTCTTCTCCTCTTCTTTCTTCAAGCCGTTGGTGAACTCGCGGATCGAGAGGCCGCGGGTGACGATCAGGAGGACGCCGGTGAGCGTCCAGAAGACGGTGCGGCCCTTGCGGATGATCGTGACCATCGCGCCGATCCCGACGCCGAGCGCGAGCGTTTCGGTGACGAACTGCGCGCCGGCTTCCTCGACGCCGATCGCGAACGGGATCAGCTTGAACATCGTCAGGATGACGCGGCTGATCGATTCGAGCAGGAACGAGTTGAAAAAGGTCGGAATCCCGTCGGCGACGCGCGTCAGGATGAACCAGATTTCGCAGATCCCGAGCAGGTGAAACGCCGCTTCGAACAAAATGATCGGCAGAAAGCGGCGCGGATACTGCCGGTAAAACGCGTAGATCAGGTTTTCGAAAAGCCGGACGTGCATCCGTCCCTTTTCGAAGATCCGCCGGCCGTAGCCCTTTTCGTAAAGTTTTTCGCAGAGCTCGCTCGCGAAGTGCCATTGCCGGAGAACCATCACGAAGCCGAAGACGATCAGCGCGAAGATCAGCCCGATCAGCACGTCGACCGTCAGGCGCCAGCCGTCCGGCAGATCGAAGCTCCGCAGAAAGGCGAAGCCGCCGACCGCGATGAACAGTCCGGTCATCAGGCTGTAAAAAAGATTTTCGGTGGCGATCGACGAAAGCCCGACGACGAGCGGCATTTTTTTGCGGACGGCGATCGCCTTTGCCGTCCCGCTGACGAGAATGCCGAGCGGCAGCATCGTGCTCATCGCCTCGCCGATCACGACCGCCGGCAGCGTGTCGCGCAGCGCGAGCCGGTACGGCGCGTACACCGACAGCTTCCACGCGCAGGCCCGGCAGAAGAGCCGCAGAAAGTAGAGCGCGAGGATCAGCGCAAAGCCGTCGAAGCCGATCTTCGCGATGCCGGCGAGAATCTCCTCGTAGCCGACGTTGACGATGAAATAGACGAAAAGCCCGATCCCGAAAAGCGTGAACACGCCGGCGGCGATCTTCAAACGGTTGAGATTTTTTTGTTTGGAATCGGAAAACCCGGTTCGGGGTGTTGAAACTTTGGGGTCGGAACTCACTTCTGCTTTGCCTTTTCGCCGATGCGCCTATTATGATGTTATTTTAATTGCTTATGATCGCTTGGTAAATCAACTTAAAATTTCGATCTTTGGTCTTTGATCTGCGGCGCTTGTTCGAAAGGTCGAAGATCAAAGCTCAAAGGTCAAAGGTCAAACATCAATTATCCATTAATTTCGACGGTTGGCGAATGAGCGGAGGCCGGAAATTGATCGATAATCGACGAAGATCAATATTTTCAAACAAATAGAAAGGAATATTATATGAACGCAGCAGCTATGGAACAGGAATATCAACGACCGGCTTTAACACAATTGTCAGATGAAGAGGAACTTTTTCGCGCGTCGATCCGCGAGTTCGCCGAGGGCGAAGTGCGGCCGCGCGTCGAAAAGATGGATCACGACGCCAAACTCGACCCCGAGCTGATCGCCCAGTGCTTCGATCTCGGCCTGATGGCGATCGAGACGCCCGAGGAATACGGCGGCGCGGGCTCGACGTTCTTCAACGCGATTCTCGCGATCGAGGAGCTGGCGCGGATCGACGCCTCGACCTCGGTTTTCGTCGACGTTCAGAACACGCTCGTCACGAACGCGATCATCCGCTACGGCACCGACGATCTGAAAAAGAAATATCTGCCGCAGATGGCCGCCTCGAAGGTCGGCGCCTATGCTTTGTCGGAAGCCGGCAGCGGCTCGGACGCTTTCGCCCTGAAGACGCGCGCCGTCGATCAGGGCGATCACTGGGAAATTACCGGCCAGAAGCTCTGGATCACGAACGGCAACGAGGCCGGGATCTTCATCATCTTCGCGACGATCGACCCGGCGGCCGGCTACCGCGGGATCACGGCCTTCGTCGTCGAAAAGGAATTCGCGGGCTTCGCGGTCGGCAAGAAGGAAGACAAGCTCGGCATCCGCGCCAGCTCGACGACCGAACTGATCCTCGACGGCTGCAAAGTGCCGAAGGAAAACGTCCTCGGCGAGATCGGCAAGGGCTACAAGGTCTCGATCGAAACTTTGAACGAAGGCCGCATCGGGATCGGCGCGCAGATGGTCGGCATCGCGCAGGGCGCGTATGAAGCGGCGCTGAAATACACGGCCGAGCGCGAGCAGTTCGGTCACGCGATCAACCAGTTTCAGGCAATCCAGTTTCAATTGGCCGAAATGGCGATCGACGTCGAGACCGCGCGTCTGCTTGTTTACAACGCCGCCCGTCTGAAAGACGCCGGCAAGCCCTTTCTCAAAGAAGCCGCGATGGCCAAAGTCTACTCGTCGCGCGTCGCCGAACGCGTCGCCTCGAAAGCGATCGAACTCTACGGCGGCTACGGCTACGTCAAAGACTACCCGGTCGAAAAATACTGGCGCGACTCAAAGATCGGCGCGATCTACGAAGGGACGAGCAATATGCAATTGCAGACGATCGCGAAACTGATCACGAGCGGCAAATAAACGAAGCCGCCGGGAAAAAAGCGTTTTGTTCTTATTCGCGGCGCAGGCTGTCCGGAAATAACCTTCGGAATAGATGATAACTGATAGATAAAAGATGAAAGATGCGGCTTTTGTCAAATCTGTCATCTATCCTCTATCATCTTTCATCTATTCCGAAGGTTTTTGTTTGATGAACGAAACATCGGTTAAAAGGATTCGGTAAATCCGTTTCAGGCGATCGCCAAACTGATCACGAGCGGCAAATAAATCTCTTTCTTTTCAAGCGTCGATTCCGTTAAAATAAGCGAGGCAGAGTTTTTCGGACTTCTGTCCCGCCCGCCTTTATGAACGAAATCGTGCTCGAATCTTCTTATACGGTCGAAAATTACATCCGGACCCATATTTATCTCCAAAAACGTATCAGGCCCTCGCCGATCATCATCAATTTCGGCGGATCCTTTATCGGTGTCATCGCCCTGTTGAATCTTTTCATCGTCTATGATGCGTATCTCAAAGGGGATTCGGAAAAAGCCGTGGGGCTGACTTTCGTCGGGCTCGCGGTATTCTCTTTTATGTTTACGATCGTCTGGATCTTTAACTTTACGCTTCAAATGCGGCGCTATAAAAAGGCCGTCAGAAAGCGTTTCGATCGCGATTCGGCGGCCTCTGCCTCGCGCCGGATAGTTTTGGACGAGAAGGGACTGTCGGAAGAAGACCGCTTCGGCAGTCGGCTGATGAATTGGGAATCGATTATCGGTCTGATCGAAACAGAGGACGATTTTTATTTTTTTATGCCGAGCGACATTCGTTTTCTGCCCAAGCGCTGGCTCGCCGAAAAACAGCTCGAACCGCTCAAAAATCTGATCAAATCGAATCTCCGGGAGGATGCCGAGCGTCGTTTTCAGACCGCGAAAACTTAAAACGCTTTCGGGATAGACAAGAAAAGCCGTTCGAGTTTCGATACTCGACGATAGTTTGACAAATGAGAGCGTGCGAGCCGCCGGCCGCTTGAAACGACCGGGAAGCCGTGACGCGCGGCAAACAATTCGATGAGGGCCGGAATTATTCAAAAGCTCCGGCTTTTTTATGATAAAATTCAGCTATGGAAACCTTGACCGTAACGATTTTAGAACCGAAGGCGAAAAAATTGCTTGAAGATTTGGCCAGTCTGAATCTGATAAAGGTCGAGGAAACCGAACAGCCCGAGCAGAAAACTCACAAGTTCGGGAGTCTGAAAGAACCGGTCGTCAGAAAAGCCGGAAGCGCGGAAGGCAAATACGGGATCGCGCCCGATTTCGATGAACCGCTCGAAGATTTCAAGGAATATATGTGATGCAATATCTCGTTGATACGCACGTTTTTCTCTGGTTTGTCGGCAACGCCAAAGAATTAAGCAAAACTGCTCAGGGAGTTATCGAAGACGGCAATAATGAAATCTTCATCAGCATCGCCAGCCTCTGGGAAATCTCGATTAAAACCGCTCTCGGAAAACTATCGATCAAAGGAAATTACGAATCGGTCATCGACGACATAACCGATAACTCGATTCAAATACTACCGATAAATTTCCCCCATACCGTCGAACAAAATCGGTTACCGTTTCACCACCGCGACCCGTTTGACCGGATAATCGTTTCGCAGGCGATCGTTGAGAAAATGAATTTAATCAGTGCAGATACGGTATTTGACGATTATTTGAACGGAATACCGGTTAAAAGGATTTGGTAAATCCGTTTCAAGCCATCGCTATAATAATTCCGGGCGAAGATCGGCGCGATCTGCGAAGGCACGAGCAATATGCAATTGCAGACGATCGCGAAATTGATCACGAGCGGCAAATAAAGTTCTGAGTTCCGCCTTCAGGCGGCCCCACGTTTCAAGCGGAAATATTTTCCGTTGAATCGAAAAGCCGCCTGAAGGCGGAACTCAGAACGATAGCGAAACTCAAAATTATTAAAAAATATCCCATTTCTTTCCGTAATCTAGAATCGGGTATTCAAGCCAGATTCTGCTCGCCTCTTCTTTGCCCGTTTGGATTAAATATTCCCGGGCGTTCGACCATTCCCAATCCTGCCAGTTTTCGACGTAACCGTGAAAGACCGCGTTATGCAGAACATAGTTGAGCGAAGCGTAGAAATGGCGTTCCGATTTGATGGCGCGTTCAAAGCAGTTGTGCCAGACTTTCCGGCCGCGTCGATCGTCTTCTTTGTTCCACCGGAAAGACGAACGGCCGTGAAATAATCCGAGTTCCTTACGCAGGGAGTCGATCTGTTCGGTTTTCAGCAAGACATGATAATGGTTCGGCAAAATGGACCACGCATAAATCGCGCTGCTGAATTTCTCGCAGGCTTCCAGGACTTTCGCCTCGCAGTCGGTCATTCTGTCGGGTGATTGACCGATTATGTGACGATGCTCGTAACAGGCGGCGGAAACGATATACTGCCGTTCGCCTTCGAAATCGAAATGCGGCGGCGAATGTTTCGGGAAACGTCGCGTGCGGCGATACCTGATCGCATCGTCGCGCTGTCTTTGATTCATTTTTCGCCAGAGATACATAATTTTATGAGGATTTTATTTTGTTCTGAGTTCCGCCTTCGTTTTGAGTTCCGCCTTCAGGCGGCTAAAGTTTTGAGTTCCGCCTTCAGGCGGCTAAAGTTTTGAGTTCCGCCTTCAGGCGGCTTCAAGCTGCATTTGAAGTTAATTCCAAATGAAACGCAGGCCGCCTGAAGGCGGAACTCAGAACGATGGCGGAGCTCATTTCTTTACAAAATGCCGGAAAATGAAAAAAATTTCGAGGAAAAACCGTACTACCGTGGAAAACCGCTCGCGCGAAGCCGACGACAATGCGAATTTTTGTGCCTTAATAATGCGCCGAAACGCTGGTAAAAGTAAAGATTTTTTTTCGGGATCGAAGAGAATTTTTCGAGGGGCTTCCGGCGGTTCAGATTAAAGATCCGCATTCGTCAGCCATTGAACGGCTTTGTCCTCGTCGAGAAAGACGTAGAGCTGTGACGGGACGAGGTCTTCGGTGATGATCTGATACTGGCGCGCGAGGCCGAAATCGTGGAGCGATTTCATCAGAAAGGCCATCCGGCCGTTGCCGATCTGCTTGCCGACCTTTTCGTGAAAGGCCGACGCGGCGCGCAGGACGTCGAGCTTGAGGTTGGAAAAAGTCGTCAGCCGGTAATCGATCAGAATGTTCATTCCCGGCCGCCAGAAGTCGCGCGCGAGAAAATCTTCCTTCATTCCGATGCAGCCCTCGAGCGTGAAAGCGCCCTCGGCGGTGACTTTGACGTAATTTTCGTTTTCGATGTAGGTAACGTTCCAGTTCAAAACACAAAGACTTTAATTAAATTTGTTTTAAAAATCAACAATTATTTTTCAAAATGGTTTAATTATTGAAAATAATGTGATTGTTGTTCAGCATACCGAACCGTTTTCAGCCCTCGCGTTCGAGCAGTTCCTTGATTTCGAGGTTTCGGATAAGACGGTGAAGATAATTCGGATGGACCTGCAGAAGCCGCGCGGCCTCGGTGTAGCTGCCGCGCGCTTCGCGGAACGCGCCGCGGATCAGCTCGATCTTTTTCGCGCGCAGGGCGTCGTGATAGTTCGACGCTTCGCCGGTCTCGGCCGGCGGCGCGGCGTCGAGAAAATCGTCGGCGAGATCCTCGGGCAGGATCCATTCGCCGGCACCGAGGACGACCGCGCGCTCGATCGCGTTTTCGAGCTCGCGGACATTGCCGGGCCAGGCATGGGTCTCGATCGCGCGGGTGGCGCCGGGATCGAAGCCGCGCAGGCGGCGCCCGAACTCGCGCGCGTAGCGGGTCAGGAACCAGTGGGCGAGCACCATCGCATCGCCACCGCGCTCGCGCAGCGGCGGGATG
>JAFDVJ010000131.1 GCA_018269075.1 Acidobacteriota bacterium | reverse complement strand
CTGCCGTCGGGACGAGGAGGCCGATGCCCCACTGCGAGAACGCCGAGACGTTCGGCGCGGTCGCCGTGTTCGCGCCCGCGTTGACCGTGCCGCCCGGATAAGTCGCCGTCGTCGAGCCCGACCGCCGCAGAACGCCGAACCCGGTTTCGATGCCGGCGACGTCCTGATCGAGGTAGCGGAACGTCAGATCGGCCGTCAGCGCGCCGCCGACCTTCGTGATGTCCCAGTACCGCGACACCGACTGCCCCGGAGCCGCTCCCGGCAGCGCGCCGTCGGTGACCGTCGCGACGAGCGACGCCGGCGGCGTGACCGAGGTGACGTTGGCGGTCACCGGCGTGTATTCCGGCAGATTGCTTTCCGGCGCCAACCGTTCGGCGGCGATCGCGCCGTCGGGCGTCGTGCCGAGCGGGAAGATAAAGCTGCCCGGCCCGCAGAACTGCTTTTCGATCGTGCCGATCAGGTAATTAGCCCCGCCCGCGCCGGTCACCGTCGCCGCGCAGCCGAGCGTCAGCTTGCCCGCACCGGTCAGCAGCGGGCCGCCGGAAAGCGTCAGATTGCCGCCGACCGCCGCATTGCCGGTCAGCGTAAAGCCGTCGCCGACGACCAGATTGTCGAAGGTATCGATGACGCCGACGTCGATCGTTCCGCCCGAGCCGACGGTGAACAGATTGCGTACGCCGCCGTTCGGATTGGCCGACGAATTGCCCGCCGCGTCGTTTGCCGAGACGAAGTAGGAAACCGTGCCCGGACTGGTCTGCGGCGGAACGCCCGCGCCGGCCGTGATCGTACACGACCACGTCGTGCCGCCGGCGAACGAACAGGGATTGCTCGACGAACCGCCCGCGCCGCCGTTGTTGACCCAAACGACGGCGACGGCCGTCACGCCGACGTCGTCGGTCGCCGTCACGCTGAACGTCCGGTCGGACGTCGCCGCGATGTTCGAAAGCGGCGCGTAGGTCACGGCCGGCGGCGTCGTGTCGGGATCGTCGTTCCGGATCGTCCCGACCGCCTGATTGTCCGCGATCGTGCAATCGGTACAGTTCGATGAGTTCACGAAGAACGTTTCGTCGGGTTCGGCCAGCGTGTCGCCGCCCACCGAAACGAACAGCCCCGGATAAGTCGCCGTCCCGCGCGCAACGTCCGCCGGCGCGGTGACCGTCGTGCTCAAAGCGGTATAATCCGAAGGCTGCGTCGCCGTCCCGTCGGCGGTTTCGACCATAAAGCCGGCCGGCACTTCCGAAGCGCCCGTGACGACGATGCCGAAGCCGAAGCTCGTCGAACCGGAATTTCCCTCGTTCTGCGAGACGTCGGCGAGCGCGACGGTCGGCGCGGCGTCGTCGTTGACGATCGTCACGGTTTCGGTCGAAATCGCGCCGATCGACGCACCGCCGGTCGGATTCGTCAGCGTCAGGCCGAAGGTCTGATTCGATTCGTAAACCGAATCGTTGCAGATCGTCACCCCGATCGGTTTCGAAATTTCGCCCGGGGCGAACGAGAGCGTGCCGCTCGTCGCGATGTAATCGACGCCCGGCGCGCAGCCGCCGGCCGTCGCCGTGCCGCCGCCGGTCGCGTAATCGACCGTCACGAGATTGCCGGCCGCGCCCGTTCGGGTGACGGTGATCGTCGCCGTCGGTCCGGCTTCTCCGACCGAATAGGCCGGCGCCGAAAACTGCACCGACGGCTGCGGATCGTTGTCGGTGATCGTCAGGACGGCCGCGTTCGGCGTGCCGAGCGCCGCGCCGCCGGTCGGCGTCGAGAGCAGCAGATCGACCGTTTCGTCGCCTTCGAAGACCGCGTCGGGGCAGACCGTGACGGTGAAAGACTTCGACGTCTCGCCGCCCGCGAAGCTCAAAGTGCCGGCGGTCGCGACGTAATCGACGCCGGCCGTGCAGGCCGCGCCCGGATTGGCGGTGCCGCCCGGAACGGTCGCGTAGTCGACGCCGACCGCGTTATCGACCGCGCCGGTCCGCGTGACGGTGATCGTCGCGCCGGCCGGGGCGAAGTCTTTGGTCGTTTCGCCCGGCCGCGCGAAGTCGTCGCCGTTCGTGTAGGCCGCCGCCGAGAACTGGAGCGAGGGCTGCGCGTCGTTGTCGGCGATTTGCAGGATGGCCGGATTGGGCGCTCCGAGAACCGCCGGGGCCGTCGGGTTCGAAAGCGTCAGCACGACCGTTTCGGCGCCCTCGTACAGATCGTCCGTGCAGACCGTCACGGGGAAGCTCTTCGAGAGCTCGCCGGCCGCGAAATTCAGAGTGCCGCCGGTCGAAACGTAATCGACGCCCGAGCCGGGCGCGCAGGCCGCGCCGCCGGTCGCCGTGCCGCCGCCGGTCGCGTAATCGGCCGAAACCTCGTTTTCGGTCGCGCCGGTCCGAACGACGGTGACGGCCGCCGTGCCGTCGACTTCGGGATTCGAATAGGTCGCGGCCGAAAACTGAAGCACGGGCTCCGCGTCGTTATCGGCGATCGTCACCGCCGCCGGATCCGGCGGGCCGAGCGTCACCGCGCCGGAAGCGACCGCGAGCGTCGCGTTGAACGTTTCGGCCGATTCGAACCGATCGTCTTCGCAAACCTCGATCGTCAGTGTCTTATCCGCCGCGTCGCCGTTCGCGAACGAGACCGAACCGCCCGTGCTGACGTAGTCGATGCCGGGCCCGCAGGCCGCGCCGCCGGTCGCCGTGCCGCCCGCGAGGGCGTAATCGAGCGTCACCGCGCCGTTCACGCCGCCCGTCCGGGTGACGGTCAGCGTGACGGCCGGCGCGCCTTCGGCCGCCGTATAGGTCGCCGCCGAGAACTGGATCGTACCGGTCGGCGGCATCTCGTCGGCGCCGATTTCATAGAATGCTTCCATCGGCCGGACGTCGCCGTCGTAATCGTTCGTCACCGACGGAATCGTCGCGCCGGAATTGCCCTCGACCGCGCCGGGCGCGATATGCGGATCGCCGGCCGCCGCAAACGGCACCGCGCCGGTCGAGGCGTGCGAGGCGTTGTCGTTGGTGCCGGCCGGCGAAAGCCCGGCGGTGTAGGCGGCCAGCGGCGGCAGCGTCGTCAACGGACCGGTTCCGAACAACGAACCGACCGCGGCGATTCCGGCCCGCGCCGCATCGGTTCCGTAATAGTAGGAATTGTTGTTCCACGCGAGATTCATCGCCGACGAGCCGCCGGCCGGCAGATAGACCGCGACATTGGCGATCGAGGTCGTCCCGCCGGTGATGTTGTTCGCCAGAATGTTGTTGCGAATGTCCATTCCGGTCAAGGTCGTGTTGACCACGGCGAGCGCGGCCGTCAACATATTCGACGCCGGGGTTCCGGTGCGCAGGCCGTAAAGGTTGACCGAATTGTTGGCGATCAGATGACCGGTGCCGGCGGCGATCCGGATTCCGAAAATGCCGAAGGTCGTCGAATAGGCATTGCCGTCCGTCATATCGCCGGTCACGTTGCTCACGAAGTTGTTTTTGACGACGACGTTATTGCCGGCGTCAATGTTGATCCCGTAAGCGCCGTAGGTGCTGACGCTCGAATTGATCACGCCGCTGACGGTATTTCCGTCAACCGTCGTGCCGCCGCTCGAAACATTGATCCCGGTGACGGCCGCCGAGCCGTTCGAATTAATGTTCGTGACGGTGTTCCGGGTGATCTTGTTGCCCGAAGCCGCCGCCCCGCCGCTGTCGCGGATGGCGAAAGGCGTGACGCCGACCCCGCCGGTATGCCCCATCGAGGTCACCGTGTTGCCGGTCACCGTCGAATTGACCGCACCGCCGGCGAGCCAGATGCCCGTATCGCTTTCGGCTTCGCCGGAACTCAGGTTGCCGACCGTATTGGCCGAGACGGTCGCCCCGTCCGCGCCCTGCACGTAGATGCCGACGAGCCGCACCGCGTTCGCGCCGGCATTATCGAGCTTGTTCTGCGTGACCAGATAGCCCGAACCGTTGCCGGGCTGAACGGCCGCGTTCGCATAAATTCCGACATAGGCTCTCTGAATATCGTTGTTGCGGATCGTCAGGTTGTTGAAATAACCGGCCGCCGCGGCCGTCGTGTCCAACACGACGACGGCCGACGACGTATTGGCGCCGTTCTGGATAATACAGTTTTTCAGCGTGTCGCCGGTGATCGGCGTCGTCCCGACCGAACCGAAGCGAACGACCGTCGGCGCGGTCGGGCTCGTGTTGGCGATCGTCAGGCTGCGGTCGGTGCCGCCGGAGAGCGAGCCGTCGATCGTCACGCCGCTCGCGCCGTTGAGGCGGATCAGCGCGTTCGACGCGACCGCGCCGCTGATCGTGCGCGGCCCGCCCGCCGGTTTGATCGTCACGGGAAAGCCGCCGGCAACCGCGTTGAGCGCGTTCGTGCCGAGTTCGCCCGTCAGATCGGCCGTGATGTTGATCGTCACGTCCCCGTAAACGCCCGCCGTGTTCAGCCGTTCGAAGATGCCGCCGGCGTTGGTCAGGCTCGGAAAATCGCCCGGCACGTTGTAGCTGCCCGAAAGCTGGGGCAGCACGTCGACGATACTGAGCGTCGCCGTGTGGTTCGACCCGAGCGCCGCGCCGCCGGTCGGGTTCGACAGCGTCAGGGCGACGGCTTCGCCCGGTTCCGGCGAAACGAAGTCCCGGCAGAGCTGGACCGTAAAGCTGTTGGTGTCCTGCCCGTCGGCAAAAGCGAGCGTGCCGCTCGCGCTGACGAAATCGGCGCCGGTGCCGCACGCCGCGCCGCCGACCGCGCCGCCGCTGCCGGCGGTCGTATAATCGACCGTCACCGCGCCGGCCGTGCCGAGCGCCCGGACGACCGTGAAAGTCGCGGTCGTGCCTTCACTGCCCGTCAGAACAGTTTCCAAAAACTGCAGCCTGCCCGGCCCGATGCCCGTCGGAATTTCGTCCGCGCCGATGTCGGGGACCGCGTCGCGCGTTTCGTCGTCGATGTCGGTCGTGATTCCGGCGATCGCGACGCCCATCCCGAGCAGCGGGCTCTGCGACCGCAGATGCAGGTTGGAAGCCGAAACGAACAGCGGATCGACGCTCTTCGAATTCGGATCCTTTCCGGTCGCCGCCTGCAGGTTGGCGAACGTCCACTGGATGGCCGGGACCGTGAGGCTGCCGGTGCCGCCGATCGCGTGCTCGCCGTTCACGGGAAACACGAAAAAGTCGTTGTTGTCCGAGGTCAGGTTGGCGAAAGTGGCGGAAGCGAAGCCGACGGCGTAATCGCCCGTCGTGCCGTTGGTCTGCGTATTGGAAAGGATGTTGTTCCGCAGATCGACGATCGGGTCGCTGCCGCCGATCGCGAGCGCGTAGCTCTTTTCCGAGCCGTCGGTCGGCGAGCCCGCCAGCGTCGACATCGAAACCGAGTTAAAGTAGATCTGCGTTGCGCCCGCACCGCCGCCGATAAAAATGCCGGCGCTGAAATGGCCGCCCGTGCCGTTGGCAAAGACACCCGAAACCATATTATTGGAAACGACGTTGGTGCCGGTCGCCGCCGGGGCCGCGAAAATGCCGATCGCCGAATAGTTTCCGGTCTGGCGGACATTGCCCATATTGTTCCCCGAGATCGTCGCGTTCGTCACCTCGCTGCCGGTAAAGGCGCTTAGCGAGATGTTGGTGGTGCCGAGCGAAATGCCGAAAACGTCCTCGCCGGGCGTCAACGAGCCGATTTCGCCGATCGTGTTGCCGGTGATCCGGATCGAATTTTCAAAACCGACGAGCACCCCCGCGCGGCGGACGTTGTCGGGCGCCGCGGTATTGATCAGATTCCCGGAAATGACGTTGCCGTCGTTCTTGTTCGCCGCCGAGGCGCCCTGCGAGAAAATGCCGTACTTCGTCCGGCTGATGCTGTTGTTCTGGATCGTGTTGCCGTTGTTGCCCGCGCCGAGGCTCGTCGTCGCGATCGTGCTCGAACCGCTGCCAATGCCGAACAGCGTCGTCGTGTTGGACTGCCCGACGACGTTCAGGTTTTTGATCGTATTGCCGGTCGCGCCGTCGGTGCCGTTCGACTGCAGCCAGACGACCGCCGAAAAGCCGCTGGTGTTAAACTGCGTGATCGTCAGGCTGCGGTCGGTGCCGGCGCCGCCGAGCGAACCGTCGAGCGTCACGCGGTCGGCTCCGTTGAGACGAATCAGACCGCCCGCGTTGCTGCCGTCGATATTACGTGCCGCGCCGGTCGGATAGAGCCGGATCGCGAAATTGCTGCCGGCCGGTTCCTCGGCCAGCCGGTCGAGCCCGTACGAGCCGTCTTCGCTCGGCAGATCGCCGCCGATCTCGATATTGATGTTCCCGGTCGCCACGCTGTCGTTGATGGCCTTGAAAATACCCGTCGGCCCGGTCAGCGTCGGGTAATCGCAGCCCGCCGCGCAGACAGTTTTCGTGCCCGCGATGCCGGTCGTGATGAGAAAACCGTTCGGCGCGGTCGGCGGCGTCGAAGCCGCCGGCGGATTGGCCGTCAAGCCGCCCGCGCCGGCCGCCGGGCTGGTCGTCACGTTCGGCGTCGGGGCCGAATCCTGAGCCGCCACATAATACTGGATCGAGTCGCCCACCACGACGCCGCCGACCGCGGCATAATTAAGCGGACAATCGAAATTCGAACCGCCGGTAAAGGCGCACTGGCTCGAAGAATACGCGCCCGCCGCTCCCTTGCGGAAATAGAGGACCGGCAGCCCGGCGCCGGCGGCCGGCACGCCGGAGATGTCCGTCACCGTGATCGAGAGGGTTCGGTCCGTCGTCAGCGTGGTGTTCGCCAGCGGCGTGTAGTCGATCGTCGGCGGAATCAGATCTCCGGTCGTAAAATCGCCCGCATCCGCGCCGATATCGACCGGCGTCAGGCCCGCCCGCGTTTGCCCGTCGAAATCGTCGGCCGGCGGCGCGATTAAAGTTCCGTTGCCCTCGGCCATCGTCGGGGCCGCCGGATTGATATGCAGATCGACCGTCGCCGCCGTTCCGTTCGGGGCGATAAACCGGGGGTCGCTGAAAAAGCTGAGAGCGTCCTGCAGGGTATTGATTTTCCAGTCGCCGAAAGACGCGCTCTCGAGTCCCCCGACCTTCCCGAAAACCGCCCCGGCGCCGTTCCCGAAAAAGACGTTGGTATCCGATGTAAACTTGGCGGTCGCATTGATATTCATCAAATAATGCTTCCCCGTTCCCGTGTCGTTCGAGCGATTATCGACGATCAGGTTATTCCGAAAATCCGTGGTATCGCTCGTGACGCGTTTGAATCCGCTCGTGACGGCCGTACCGGAGGTGACGGAAACCCCGCCGACGAAGACGCTGTTGAAATACCAGTTGTTCGTCGCGTTGGAAATCGTATCCGAATGCAGGCCGTTGATCGTCAATGCGCCCGACGTCAGACTGTTTCCGTTCGCGTCGATGCCGACCCGCACCATATTGTTGCGGTAGGTTGCGCCGCCGTGATAGGTAAAAATGCCGTTGATGACCGCCGGGCCCGTGCTCGACGTCGACAGACTGTGGACGAAATTTCTTTCGACGATGTTGGTCGAAACCGAGTTCGAGCCGTTGCTTCGAAAAATTCCGGTGACGGAAACCGCCGCGGTCGGCGCGGAATCGCTCAGGGAATGGATGACGTTTTGACCGATATACTGGCCGGCCGAACTCGAAGTTTCCGAAATGCCGATGACCGCGGCGCTGGATATCGCGGAGTTGACGGCGCTGGCCGTCGAAAGATTGCGAATCGTATTGCCCGTGATCGTATTGACGCCCGTGTTGACGGCGATTCCCCGGATTTGGCCGATAAACCCGCTCATTCCCGTCCCCGCGTAGGCGTTGTTCAGATTGGCGATCGTGTTGTTGGCGATGACGGCCGAAGCCGTGCTCGAGCTGATAATGCCGGCCACCTGACCGCCGGTCGCCGAAGTCGAGGCGGTACTGGCGTTGATGCTGTTCGCCGTCGATGTGCTGCCGATCGTATTGCCGGAAATCGTGTTGATTCCCGCCGGCACGTAAATTCCGGCGAAACTGTGAGAAACGGAAGTGTTTGCGCCGGTGACGGTGATCGAGCCGATATTATTGTTGGAAATCGCGACCGCGCCGCCGCTCGCGCTGCCGATCCCGAAGCTGATCCCGCCGGTCGTCGTGATCCGGGCCGTGATCGAATCCGTGCCGGTCGCCGCGCCGACCGTGTTGCCCGCCGTCGTCCCGACGTTGACCGTTCCGGCCGCCACGTAAATCCCGCACCAGACGCCGGGCAGCGTCGTCGGGTTGCTGCTGGAGTTCCAATTGAAGTTTTTGATGACGTTGCCCTGCACGCTGCTCGCGGCCGCGGTGCCGGCGTTGATCTGAATGCCCAGAAACCGGTTGGGAAGATCACCCGTCACCGTCCAGGCGGGGCCGCCGGCGGCCGCGTCGCCGCCGCCGATCGTGTTGTTCGTGACGGCGAAGCCGCTGCCGGCCGTGTTGCTCATCAGGATCGCGACCTGCGTCGCGCCGGTCGTCGCCGTCCGGGCGGCGGTCTGGTAAAGGCTGTTGCCCGAAACCGTCCAGTCGCTGCTGCCGGTCGAAGCGAAAACGCCGCTCGAAGCCGAAGCGGCGTTGAAGAAATCGAAAATCCGGTTGCCGGTGATCTGGATTCCGCTGTTATAGGTCGCTGCGGAGGCGGCCGTTCCGAGCGAAAAGACCGCATTCGTCGGCAAACTGGCGCCGGCCGGGCCGATGTTGTTGCTGCTGATGACATTGCCGTCATTGCCGGAGACGCCGTCGGTCGTGCTGAAAAAGATCGTGCCGCTGGCGGTCGAAGTTTCCGAGCCGCTGATCGTCGCGTTGGCGACGGTATTGTTCGTCGCGTCGTTGATAAAGCGAATCGTGCTGCCCGAACCGACGGTCGTATTCGAGATCGTCAGGCTGTTGCCGCCGGTGTTCAAACCGTCGATCGTGACGTTGTCCGCGCCGTTGAGGTCGATCAGCGGATTCGGATCGGCGGTCGCGCCGGAGATCGTCCGGGCCGCGCCGCCCGCCGGAGAAATCGTGACCGAGGTATACGAGGCCGCGCCGGTGCCGCTCGCGTTCAGAACGGCGGTCGCGGCGCCTTCCGACGCATCGCCGCAGACGTCGATCGTAATCGCGCCGGTGTGCGTCCCGGCGTTGATCGCCGCGAAGGCCGCGCCGAGCGTCGCGTAGGCGGTCGGCGTCGGGCCGGCGATCGAGCCCTCGACCTCGAGCGGCCCGGCCGTGTCGCAGGTTCCCGGAGCAAACAGAGGCTCGGTTCGAGTTTCGGTTCCGGAATTCGCCGTTCCGGATTCGTCGGCCGCACCGATTCCGATCGCCGCCCGGATCGTCCGGGCAAGCACCGTCACCCCGTCCCATTGCGAGGCGAGGCCGATCGACGAAATCAAGCTGACACAGACAAAAGCGGCGATCAGACGGACCGGACGCTTTGAAACAAATTTGACGAAACTCATTCTCATTCTCCTGCGGTTACCGCAAAATTCCGCGCAAAACGGATCGCGGACGGTCGCGGCGTCGATTCACGGCCGCCGCGGCCGTCGGTATTTTTATTTTTTAGGGGCAGCGTGCGCGCGGACCGAACGACGCCGGCGCGACCGAAGACGAAAAATTCCGCCTGACCGTGTGTCGGTGAATTTATCCTCTAATAAACAAGTGACGGATATTTACAAACGTATCGCGGCTTTTTTTTCGGACTATGATTTTTTTTCGAAACGCCGAACGGAAAATGTTCTTTCGCGGCCCGATCTGCTTTTGATCTATCGACTCGGCCTTCGCGGTGAATGAAAGCCGCTGCCCGAAACATTCGGCTTTCGACAAAAAAAGCGGGCCGGCCATACCGGCCCGGCCCGCTTTACTTAAACTCTGACAGCCAACCGATTCTTACTGCGAATCGGCCGTGAAGTCGGCGTCGGCG
>JAFDVJ010000130.1 GCA_018269075.1 Acidobacteriota bacterium | reverse complement strand
TGCGCCTCGTCGAGGATGATGAACGAATCGTTGAGGCTCCGGCCGCGCATAAAGGCGAGCGGCGCGACCTCGATGATCCGCTTTTCGAGCATCTTCGTGACGCGCTCGTTGTCGACGAGATCGAAGAGCGCGTCGTAGAGCGGGCGCAGGTAGGGATCGACCTTGTCCTGCAGGTCGCCGGGCAGAAAGCCGAGCTTTTCGCCGGCTTCGACGGCCGGCCGCGTCAGGATGATCCGCGAAACCTGTTTCGAGAACAACGCCTGAACGGCCATCGCGACGCTCAGATAGCTTTTGCCGGTGCCGGCCGGGCCGATCCCGAACGTCAGGTCGTGATCCTGAATGGCCTCGATGTATTTTCGCTGATTGGCGGTCTTCGGGGCAACCGATTTCTTGCCCGACGGGTTAAACCGCGAGCGGGTGAAATAATCCTTCAGGCCGTAGGCGGTGTCCTCGGCGATCTGTTTGAAGGCGTCGCGCAGCTCCTTGTCGGTAAACTGGTTGCCCTCGTCGAACAGCTCGGCGAAATCGCGGAGAATGTTCTCGACGGTCTGGATGTCGCGCGGGTCGCCGTCGATCATTATCTCGTTGCCGCGCGCGCCGATCGAGACGCCGAGCAGCGATTCGAGATATTTGATGTTCTGGTCCTGAACGCCGAACAGCGTTTTCAATCCCTGGGGGGGAAGCTCAAGTTTTCTTAAATTACTCAATGTCGGTCAATAAAATCCTTATCGTGAAAAAAATCTCTCTTATATCTTGAGGCTACTAAAAGGCTTATTCGCTGTCAACGGAAATTTTTCCGAAACCGGTTCGGGCGGCGGTCCGAAAAACCTTTCAATATCCGCGCCGATCGGGTATCTTTAAAACTATCGAACAAGTGCGGACAAAATTCCGAAAAAGGGAATTTTTCTTTAAGAACAAGGGTTTTATCAGCAAGGGGGTAGTAAAAAATGAGCAAACAGAGGGTCGTTTTACCGGCCGATCCGCTCGGTTTCCCGGACATTCCGCGGGGAGGCCGCAGTTCCGAAGTCCAATCCAAAAAAATCGAAATGACCGACGATTCGAGAATCCGAATCGTTCAGACCCATAACCGTTTCGCGCGGCTCAAAAAGTCGATGCGCCGGCGGCCGGGCGGCATTTTATAAACAAACGAACACGAACAAGGGGGAAATTATGCCGAGAGGAGATAAAGACAAATACACGGATAAACAGAAACGGCAGGCCGAACATATCGAGGAAGGCTACGAAAAACGGGGCGTTCCCGACGAAGAGGCCGAAAAGCGCGCGTGGGCGACCGTCAACAAACAGGACGGCGGCAAAAAAAGCGGCTCGGGCCGGAAAAGCGGCCGGAAAACACCGTAACCGGACGGTTCGGTAATCGGGCCTAAAATATATCGTGAAAATATTTTATGAGACGGTCGCCGTTTTCGGACGACCCCGTCTCTTTTCAACGTCAAGGGGGGAATTGAAATGTCAAAAAATCAGGGAACGAAAAAACAAAGGGAAAGCACCCGGCAAAACAGCGAGCCGAAGGGGCCGATGCCGGCCCAGAAACAGCCGCGGCCGGGGATCGAGTCCGAAATGAGGCCGCGGCCCGAATTTCTGGCGCCGAATTACAAAGGGGCGGAAAAACTGAAAGGGAAGGCGGCGCTGATCACCGGCGGCGATTCGGGAATCGGCCGGAGCGTCGCCGTGCTCTACGCGCGCGAGGGCGCCGACGTCGCGATCGTCTATCTGCCCGAAGAGCAGCCGGACGCCGAGGAAACCCGGCAGTACGTCGAGCGCGAAGGCGGCCGATGCCTGCTGATCGCGGGCGACGTCAAGGAGTCGGCGTTCTGCCGCGAAGCCGTCGAAAAAACGGTCGCCGAATTCGGCCGGCTCGACGTGCTCGTCAACAATGCGGGCATCGTCAAGGACGGCCTGCTGCTGAAGGTCAAGGACGGTCAGGTCGTCGGCAAGATGGGCCTCGACCAGTGGAACGCCGTGATCGGCGTGAACCTCACGGGCGTGTTCCTCTGCGGCCGTGAGGCGGCGGAGCGGATGGTGAAGCTCGGCAACGGCGGCGTCATCGTCAACATCTCGTCGATCTCGAAGGACGGCAACGTCGGCCAGACGAACTACACGGCGACGAAGGCCGGCGTCGCGGCGATGGCGGTCACGTGGGCGAAGGAACTCGCGCGCTACGGGATCCGCACGGGCGCGATCGCGCCGGGCTTCTGCGCGACGGACATCCTGTCGGGCATGACGCCGGAGACGCTCGCCAAGGTCACGGCGCCGGTGCCGCTGAAGCGCCTCGGCGAACCGAACGAGATCGCGCAGACGGCGGTGTTCATCGTCGAGAACGATTTCTTCACCGGTCGGACGATCGCGGTCGACGGTGGCCTCCGCCTGTAGGCGCCGCGCGTCTTTCTGACGAGGGGGGTATGCGATGGATACGAAGCTGACGAAGGCGATCGTCACGGGCGGCGCGTCGGGCCTCGGGCTCGCGGTCGCGAAGCGCGTGATCGCGGAAGGCGGCCGCGTCGCACTGCTCGACGTGCAGGACGCGGCGGGTGCCGCGGCCGCGCAGTCGCTCGGCGCGAACGCGACGTTCGTGAAGTGCGACGTCACCGACGAAGCGAACGTGAACGCCGCGGTCGCCGCAGCGCACGCGTTCCTCGGCGGACTGAACCTCGTCGTGAACTGCGCGGGCGTGATCGGCGCGGGCCGGCTGCTCGGCCGCGACGGCCCGATGAGCGGCGCGTTCTTCGCGAAGGTGGTGCAGATCAACCTGGTCGGCACGCTGCAGGTGGACAAGGCCGCGGCCGCGCTGATGCAGAACGAGACGCCGAATTCCGAAGGCGAGCGCGGGCTGATCGTGCACACGTCGTCGGTCGCCGCGTTCGAAGGCCAGGTCGGGCAGATCGCCTACTCCGCGACGAAGGCCGCGGTCGCAGGCATGGTGCTGCCGATGGCGCGCGAGCTGTCGCGCTTCGGCATCCGCGTGATGGCGATCGCGCCGGGCATCTTCGAGACGCCGATGNNCGGCTCGACGTGCTCGTCAACAACGCCGCTTTTCAGCAGCATCAGAAATCGATCGCGGACGTCTCCGACGAGCAGTTCGAAAAAACGTTCCGGACGAATATTTTCGGCTATTTCTTTATGGCGAAGGCGGCGCTCGAACATCTCGGCGCGGGCGGCGCGATCGTCAACACCGGCTCGATCACGGGGCTCGAAGGCAGTAAGGAGCTGCTCGACTACTCGGCGACCAAAGGGGCGATCCACGCCTTCACGAAATCGCTCGCGCAGCAGCTCGTCGAACGGAAGATCCGCGTCAACTGCGTCTCGCCGGGCCCGATCTGGACGCCGCTTAACGTCGCCGACAAGGAGCCCGAAAAGGTCGCCGAACACGGCGCCGACACGCCGATGAAGCGTCCCGGCCAGCCCGAAGAAGTCGCGCCGGCCTACGTCTTTTTCGCGTCGGACGCCGATTCGAGCTACATCTCGGGCGAGATCCTGACGCTCCTCGGCGGCGAAACGCGGGCCGCCTGATCGGCCGAAAATCAAGCTGATCGTTCGAAAAAAATTCGCCGGAGGCCGGGCAGGTTCCGGCGATTTTTGGGGGATTTAACCGGAAAATGGTGCGGCGAGCATCCGGCGGAATGTAACCTGACGCTCGTCCGGAAATTCGCCGACGCCGATCTCGATCGCGGCCTGCGGAACGTCGTCGCGAAAAGTGCCGTGGAGACGATCCCAGACCGTCAGCCCGCTCGACCAGTTCGAGTCCATCTCATCCATGGCGGCCGAATGATGAATGCCGTGCAGGCGCGGCGTCATCATCAGAAATTCGAGCTTGCTTTCGAGATTTTTCGGAAGCCGGACGTTCGAGTGATGGAAGAAAATGCTCAGCAGGAGCAGCGTCTGCCAGATCGTGAGGGCCGGCGGCGATACGCCGATCAGCAGTATCTGGCCGGCCCGGAATAACACGGAAAGCGCGATCTCGCCGAAGTGAAAGCGGATCGCCGTCGAGACCGTCAGATCGCGGTCGGCGTGATGGACGCGGTGAAAATTCCACAAAAAGGGCAGCCGGTGCGTGAGGACGTGCCACCAGTAAAGCGTGTAGTCGAGGAGGACGACGGCGAGCGCGGTTTCGAGCGGCTTCGGCAGCCGCCGGATTTTTAGGAGCCCGATATCGTTTCGTTCGACGGCGGCTGTCAAACGGCCGGCGACCGGGTTTTCGAGCAGCGCGACGGCGAGGCCGGCGGTCGCGGCGAGCGCCAGATTGCGGACGGTTTCGACCGCCTTCGATTCCTTCTGACGCCGCAGCGGGCGTTTGTTTTCAAGCAGATAAAGAGCCGCAAAAGTCCCGATCACCAATGCTCCGCGCAGCCATTTCATAAAATCGATTATACCGATCCGGCCGGGGTTTTCGAAGGCCGGCCGCGACCCGCGCGAAAAGCGGCGGATCGTCGATTCGCCCGCCGGTTTTCGCGAATCGGCCGGCGGTTTTTGTTTCTTGCGGGCGGCTTTGCCTTTCGCGGCCGGTTTATGCTAAGCTTACTGTTTTGTTATCTAACCCTTTTTCTTTTCTATACGAGGAGTATTTATTAAAAAATGGCTAATGATGGAAACGGACAGGTCGGACAGGTCGTGCAGATTATCGGCCCCGTCGTCGACGTAGAATTTACTAACTATTTACCACCTATTTATCAGGCTTTAAGAATTACGAGCGACGGTTTCGACGTCGAAACGAAGGTCGACGTCATCGCCGAAGTCCAGCAGCATCTCGGCGAGGGCCGCGTCCGCGCGGTCTCGATGCTGCCGACCGACGGAATGGTCCGCGGGATGAAAGTGCTCGATCTCGGCGGCCCGATCTCGGTGCCGGTCGGCAATCCGACTTTGGGGCGCGTGATGAACGTCGTCGGCGAACCGGTCGACGAGCTCGGCCCGATCGAATCCGACACGACTTATTCGATTCACCGGCACGCGCCGTCGTTCGACGAGCAGTCGACGCGGCTCGAGATGTTTGAAACCGGCATCAAGGTCATCGACCTCATTCAGCCCTTCCTGCGCGGCGGCAAGATCGGTCTCTTCGGCGGCGCCGGCGTCGGCAAGACCGTGCTCATTATGGAGCTCATCAACAACGTCGCGAAGGGCCGCGACGGCTTCTCGGTCTTCGCCGGCGTCGGCGAGCGGACCCGTGAGGGCAACGACCTGCTGCGCGAAATGGTCGAATCGAACGTCATCACCTACGGCGACGATTTTATGAACGATTTCAATGAAAATCACGCCTTCAACCTGAAAAAGGTCAGTATGGAAGCGATCAAGAATTCGAAGGTGTCGCTCGTCTACGGCCAGATGACCGAACCGCCGGGAGCGCGGCTGCGCGTCGCGCTGTCGGGGCTGACGGTCGCCGAATACTTCCGCGATCAGGGCAACGACGTGCTCTTCTTCGTCGACAACATCTTCCGGTTCACGCAGGCCGGTTCGGAAGTGTCCGCGCTGCTCGGCCGGATGCCGTCGGCGGTCGGCTACCAGCCGAACCTCGCGACCGAAATGGGCGAGATGCAGGAACGCATCACCTCGACCAAGACGGGCGCGATCACGTCGATCCAGGCGGTTTACGTGCCGGCCGACGACTACACCGACCCGGCGCCGGCGACGACCTTCGCGCACCTCGACGCGGTCACCGCGCTCTCGCGCCAGATCGTCGAGCTCGGCATCTATCCGGCGGTCGACCCGCTCGCGTCGAACTCGCGCATTCTCGACCCGCAGATCGTCGGCGACGAGCACTACAACGTCGCCCAGTCGGTCAAGCGGATCCTCCAGCGCTACAAGGATCTGCAGGATATCATCGCGATCCTCGGCCTCGACGAGCTTTCGGAAGACGACAAGCTGACGGTCGCCCGCGCCCGCAAGATCCAGCGCTTCTTCTCGCAGCCGTTCACGGTCGGCGAGCAGTTCACCGGTCTCAAGGGCGAATACGTCAAGGTCGACGACACGATCAAGGGCTTCCGCGAAATTCTCGACGGCAAGTGCGACGATATGCCGGAACAGGCCTTCTATATGGTCGGCACAATCGAGCAGGCCCGCGAAAAAGCCCAGAAAATGGCGGCCGCCGCCTAAGGAGGATAAGGGACGCGGGATGAGGGACGCGTCCGCCGGACGCGTCCCGCCGATCTCGGAATAAATCGATTTTTCATTCCCCGTCCCCGAAAGAAAAGCTATGGCTGAAATCAAATTAGAGATTGTGACGCCCGAAAAAAAGGTTTACGACGGCGCGGCCGACGCGGTCAACGTCCCGACCGCGACGGGCGAGATCGGGATTCTGCCGAACCACGCGCCGCTCATTTCGTCGCTCAAACCCGGCATCCTGACCGTGACCGGCAAGGGCACGACCGAAAAAATGGTCGTCGCCGGCGGGTTCGTCGAGGTCAGCGCGAACAAGGTGTCGGTTCTGACCGACATCGCCGAGACGGCCGCCGAGATCAACGTCGAAGCGGCCCGGGCCGAACGCGAAGCGGCCGAGAAAGCGCTCGGCGGAACGTGGAGCGGAACCGCGGAAGCCTTCGACGCCGAAAAGGAAAAGCTCGAACGGGCGCAGGCCCGTCTGGCGCTCGCCGCCGGCAGGTAAAGTCCTTAAACCAAACAAGTTGAAAGCCGCGATCCGCCGGGTCGCGGCTTTTTTTGTCGGGCGTCGAAACCGCCGCCGCCGGCCGCTCCGGCCCGAAATCAGCTCAGATCCGAAAAAAAACGCAAAATAAATCGAACCAATTTCAGGAAAATTCAATCAGATTGAGCGTTTACTTATATTCAAACGAAGTAATCATAAGTCAAGGGGTGATCGTTTACGATCTTTCAGCCTGTTCGGACAGGCATCTTTCAAGGAGTTATTATGTTTGGTTTTATCGGGAAACATATCGGGTTGAATTTGAATTTTCGCGTGCTTTTTTACATTGCGGCGGCGCTGCTGCCGCTCGCGCTGGTGACGGGTTACGTCCGGGCCAACAACATCCGCTGGTACATTTCGCCCAGCGATCCGTATATTCAGACCTGGTCCGACACGACGGCGATCACCGTCGACGACGACTGGAGCAATTTCATCGCGATCAACGGTTATCGCGGCGACGATCTGACGACCGGCGTCGGCGTCGACCCGCAGACCGTGCTGGCCGACGGCGAATCGACGCCGCTGATGGTGATCGCCAACCAGGCGAACCCGAACAATCTGGCCGCCGCCGGCGTCGCCGAGTTCGACGGGCTCGCCAACCCGACCGTCGCGCTCAAGGGCTCGGCGACGGCGGACGCGCCGCATCTGCTGATCCAGTTGAATAAGGAGAGCTGTCCGGACACGAAGTTCATCACGGTCAGCTATAACGTCCGCGATCTCGACAGCACGCGGACCGACGCGCTGCAGCAGGTCGCGCTCCAGTTCCGGGTCGGAACGACGGGCAATTTCACCAACGTCCCCGGAGCGTTCGTCTACGACGCGACCGAAGGAAGCCGGGCGACCCGCGTCACGCCGGTCTTCGGGACGCTGCCGCATATTCCGGTTTCCGACAACATCATTTATCTGCGGATTCTGACGACCAACGCGGCCGGCGGGATCAACGAATGGGTCGGCATCGACGACATCACGATCGGCTGCTACGCGCCGACCGCCTCGAACGTCACGGTTTCGGGCCGGGTGACGGGCGGCGGGCGCGCGACCGTGCTGATGACCGATCAGGAGGGCAATTCCCGCAGCGTCAAGACCAACAGCTTCGGCTTATACCGGTTCGACGACGTTCCGGCCGGCCAGACCTATACGCTCAACGCCTATTCGAAAGGCAGCCAGTACGACCCGAAAGTGGTGACGGTGGCCGATTCGGTCACGGATCTCGACTTTTATCCCCAGCCATAGATCCGATTGAGGAACGCGACGGCCCGCTTTTTCGAAGCGGGCCGTCGCTTTTTATGTCCGAAAAATTACCGCTCGGCCGTTTTGGATACCACCTGAACGACCTCGGCGGTTTTTTCGGGCGGCGCGTGCGTGGCGATGTCGGCCTGGGAAATCATCCCGCACAGCGCGCCGTTTGGATCGACGACGGCGAGCCGCCGAATTTGATGGGTTTCCATCAGTCGGCAGCATTCTTCGAGAGCGGTTTCCGGGGTCGTCGTGAAGATCGTGTTGGTCATAATGTCGGCCGCCTTGTAATTCAGCGGATTATTATTTAAGGCGACGGTCCGCAGCACGATATCCCGGTCGGTGACGACCCCGATCGGATAGTGAACTTCTTCGCTGGCGACGATCGGAATACAGCCGCAGTCGTTCTCCGCCATCAGCTGGGCGATGACGTGGATGCTCGTGTCGGGCGTTCCGTAAACCGGCTGGTGCGTCATAATTTCTTTCACTTTCATCGGTGTCGTTTCTCCAATATTAAAAATTTGAACGCCGTCAGACCGAAACCCGCGAAAACCCTTCGCTCAACGATCAAAGACCGGTTTTCGGCCGGCGAATTTCGAAACCGTACGATCACCCGGCGGGCTGTACGGTTTTCAGACGAATTTTCGAACCGGATCGTTCGCCGTCGATTAACGGCAACCCCCGTACCGGACCTCAAAAAGCCGCCTCAATCATTGGTCAGCAAAATTTCTGGCTTTGGCGCGGGAGTTCAAAAAAAAACGACGCGATTTCCGGAAAGATGTTGTTTTTATGATTTTATACTTACCAAAGTAAAAAAAATTCCGGTGCCGTCTCTTGACAACGAGACCAAAAGAAATTATTTTTCTAAGCACCGAAACTAAAAAGAACAATTGAAAGATGTTTCCCCGAATTATCTTTCCCCCCGGTTGTTCGTAGTCCCCGATTTTAGGAAAATTTTTTTATAAATTCCGACAGGCCGCGCTTGTTTATTCCCCGCGCCGGCCGGTTAACGATCAATTTACGCCATTTTTTATCTGAGACAGGAGAATCGTATGAGTTTTATCGCGCGCACGGCCAAGAAATCGCCGCGTATTTTCGCTATTTGTCTAATTATCGCCATTGTTTCGGGAATAGGTTTAGCCTCGAAATGGAATGGCGTTTCGGTATTTACCCAATCGTTCGGAAGACTTTGGGGAGCGGCTCCGGAGATTTCTTCGATTTCGGCGAAACATCCCGATTCGAGAGAAAGTACGTTTCTTTTGACGCCGGGATCCTGTGACACGGCCGGGCCGATCGAGGTTGAATCTTCCGGCGGAACCACCACGCCGACGGCCTATGCGACTCTTGGCGGGGCCTTTGGGGCGATCAATGCCGGAACCCATACGGGAACGATCACGATCGATGTCTGCGGCGATTCGTCAGAAGGAACGACTTCGGCCGCCTTGAACGCGAGCGGGTCGGGGGCGGCCAGTTACACGGCCATCACGATCTCGCCGGCCGGCGGCGCGGCGCGGACGATCTCCGGCGCGACGACCGCCGGAAGCCCGTTGATCGATTTCAACGGAGCCGATAACGTCACGATTAACGGCCTCAATTCCGGCGGCAATTCTTTAACGATTTCAAATACGACTGTTTCGTCGACATCGGGCACGTCGACCATTCGGTTTCAGGCCGATGCCACCGGCAATACCCTGACAAACGCTTCGATCCTCGGCTCGGCAACTATGTCGACGACCACCAACGGCGGCGTCATCTGGTTTGCCGCCGGCGCCGTCTCGACGGGCAACGACAACAATACGATTTCCAGCTGCAATATCGGTCCGGCCGGTTCGAATTTGCCGACCAAGGGGATTTACGGCAACGGAACGACCACCACGACAGCACTCAATAACAGTAACAATACCGTTTCGGGAAACAATATCTTCGATTATTTCGGGGCGGCCGTCAGCAATGCCGGCATCTATCTTGGCGGGGGAAACACGGCCTGGACGATTTCGAACAATAAATTTTATCAAACGGCTACCCGGACGATTACGACCGGTTCGACCCACGCCGCAATCTACATTGCCAACACGACCAGTGCGGACGGTTTCGCCATCACCGGAAACACGATCGGCTACGCCAGTAACGCCGGCACGGGCACGTATACCATCGCCGGCGCGCTGTCCAATACTTTCTACGGCATTTATCTCAGTGGTTTAAGCACTTCGACCACCAACAACATCAGCGGCAACACCATCTCCGACATTTCCTTTACGACCACTTCGACCGGAACCACGGCCGGTTCATATCCGTTTGCCGGCATCAATCTGAGCAATGGCGCCAGCTCGGTTACATTGAACAACAATATTATCCGGAACGTCGCCTTTCCCTCCACCGGCACGGGCAGCTTCGCCGGAATCGACGTGAACAGCTTGGGAACCGGGACTCATTCGGTCAACGGCAATACCGTCAATAATTTGGCCCGAACTACGAACGGCACGATTTACGGCATCAAAATGTTGTCGCCGACGACCATCACGTTAAACAACAATACCATTACCAATCTGGCCCTTAACAGCACGACGGCGACGTCCGCGGTTTACGGCATTTACGGTCTGTCGTCATCGGCAAACGTCACCGCTAACGGCAATACGATCACAAATCTGACCTCCACCTCGACCGGCGGCGTGACCATCGTGGCCATCAGGGAATTCGGCGTCAGCGGAAACAAGGTTTTTCAGAACAACATCATCAACAATCTGACGGCGGCGGGCGGCGCGACGATCAACGGGATCCACGTTTCGGCTTCGAGTTCGCCCAATCCGATGGATATCAGCGGAAACACGATCAACACTTTGAGCGGCGGCGCGATTATCAACGGAATCCAGCAGACTTCTGCCAGCACGACCGTTAATATCTACAAAAATAAGATTTACGATCTTTCGACGGCCAATACGAACCCGAGTGTGGCCGGCATTTTGGTCTCGGGCGGGACGACTGATAACATTTACAATAACCTGGTGGGCGATCTGCGGACGACCGCGGCCAATGCGGCCAATCCTTTGATCGGATTGAGCATCACCGGAAGCACGAACGCCAACGCTTATTACAATACGGTTTATCTGAACGGGTCGAGTACCGGGGCTTTGTTCGGATCGAGCGCGGTCAGCGTTTCGACGACGCCGGTCGTCACTTTAAGAAACAACGTCTTCGTCAATGCTTCGACGACCGCCGGCGCCGGGTTGGCGGCGGCCTATCGGCGCAGCACGGCGACCCTGACGAGTTACGGTGCGGCTTCCAACAACAACGACTTTTTCGGCTCGACGATTTATACCGACGGAACGAACACCGACACGACCATCGGGGCCTACAAAACCCGTGTGGCCTCGCGGGATTCGAACTCCTTTACCGAAAATCCGCCGTTTTTGAGCACGACCGGGGCGAGCTCAAACTTTTTGCACATCAACACGGCAACCTCGACCCAGCTGGAAAGCGGCGGGGCGGCGGTTTCGGGCATTACGGACGATTTTGACGGCGATACCCGCAACGCGACGACGCCGGATGTCGGAGCCGACGAATTTGCCGGGCTGCCGCTCGATTTGAGCGCTCCGACCATTACCTATGCGGCCTTAGCGAACACGGCTTCAACGACCAACCGGAACCTGGCGGCGACCATTTCCGATTCGAGCGGCGTCGCCGGAGGCGGGCTGGCCCCGCGGATTTACTTCAAGAAATCGACGGACGCCGGCTACGTTTCGACGCAGTGCACGGGATCGAGCCCGAGCTTCACCTGCCAGATCGACTATACGCTGGTCGGCGGCGGCAGCGTGGCGATTAACAACATCATTCAATATTTCGTGGTGGCGCAGGATACCGCCGGCAACCTCGCCGCGAATCCGAGCACCGGCTTTACCGGCACGAACGTCAACACCGTGACGACTCCGCCGACCACCCCGAACAGCTATACCATCGTGCCGTCGCTGAGCGGTTCGTTCACGGTCGGCGCGGGCGGCGATTACAACACTTTGACGGATGCCGTCACTGCTCTGAACGGCAGCGAAATCACCGGTCCGGTGGTGATGGAGCTGACCGATCCGACTTACACGACGGGCGAAACCTTCCCGCTGACGATCAACGCCAATAATGGTTCGAGCGCGACTAATACGGTCGTCATCAAACCCTCGGTCGGCGTCGATTCGGTCATTTCGGGAGCGGTCGGCTCGGGCTGTCTGATCAAGCTGAACGGTATCGATTATCTGACGATCGACGGTTCGAACAGCGGCGGCAGCTCACGCAACCTGACGATTTCCAACACTTCGACGACCTCGCCCGCGGCGGTCTGCATCTCGAGCCTCGGCACGGGCCAGGGCGCGACCAACGACACGGTCAAAAATACGAACATCAGCACCGGTCTCGTGACCACGGCCGCGACCGCGGGCTACGGCATTTCGGTCGGCGGCGGCACGGCCGGCACGGCGGGCGCGGACAACGATTTCACGACCCTTCAGAACAACAACGTGACGGTCGCCACGGTCGGCATCTTCGCTTACGGCACGGCTTCGACCAGCGCCGGCGGCAACGATTCGCTGACGATTGCCCAGAACACGGTCGATTCGACTTCGACGCTTCAGAACTACGGCATCGAGGTCGGCAACGCCCTGACGAGCAGTATTTCCGGCAACACCGTCAGCGTCGAGACCTCGGGGGCTTTCTCCCCGGCCGCGATCTCGATCGAAACCGGTTTCGTTTCGTCGACTGTGACGGCCAATAAGGTGACGAAGGCGCTGGCCACCAACACCGGCGGCTACGGCGGCCGCGGCATCACGGTCGGCACCGGCACGGCGGCGAGCAATCTGACGATCGCCAACAACGTCGTTTACGGCGTCAACGGCTCGAACTGGAACGCCTTCGGCAATTCGTCATCGATGGGCATCGCGATCGGTATGATCGGCGGCAGCACGACGATCACGACGACCGCCGGCGGCATCAATCTCTATTACAACAGCGTCAGTATGACCGGCAGTATGGGCTCCGGCTCAACGACGGCGGTCACAGCGGCGCTCTACGTCGGCTCAAGCGCGACCGCGCTCGACATCCGCGACAACGTCTTCTCCAACACGCAGGTTGGCACGAACACCGGACAGAAGAATTACGGCATCTATTCGGCGGCCGCCAACACGGCGTTCACGACGATCAACTACAATGATTACTACGCCGCCAACTCGTTTAACGCCGGCTCGGCCTTCGCGGGCTTCCTGACCTCGGACCGCGTCGATCTGGCCGCCATTCAAACGGGCTTCGGGCAGAATCTCAACTCGCTCGTCGCCAACCCGAACTTCAACTCGGCGACGAATCTGCAGCCGCAGACCGGTTCGCCGGTTCTCGCCGCCGGAACGCCGATCGGCGCCGTGACGACCGATTTCGCGGGCACCGCGCGCAACGCGACGACGCCGAGCATCGGCGCCTACGAAACGGCCGCCGACACGGCCGGCCCGGCGATCGTCTTTACGGATCTGACCGATACCGGCTCGACGGCGAACAGAACGCTGACGGCGGCGATCACCGATCCCTCGGGCGTCGCCTCCGGAGCGGTCGCGCCGCGGATCTACTTCAAGAAATCGACCGACGCGGCCTACGTTTCGACGCAGTGCGTCCTGACGACCACGCCGAACTACGACTGCACGATCGACTACACGCTGGTCGGCGGCGGCAGCGTCGCGGCGGGCGACACGATCCAGTATTTCGTCGTCGCGCAGGACCTGCTCGGCAACCTCGGATCGAGCCCGTCGGGCGCGGTCGGCACGAGCGTCAACGCGATCACGACCAACCCGACGCCGAAATCCTACGGCATCCAGTTCGTCGTCAACGTGTTCCCGTACAGTCAGGATTTCGAAGCCGGCACGACCGGCTGGACGGCGGGCGTCACGACCGGCTCGGCCACCGACTGGGTGTACGGCACGCCGGCCAAGACGCAGATCGCCGGCGCCCACAGCGGCACCAAGGCGTGGGTCACCAAGCTGACCGGC
The DNA here is from genome assembly GCA_018269075.1 of Acidobacteriota bacterium. Classification (GTDB taxonomy): domain Bacteria; phylum Acidobacteriota; class Blastocatellia; order Pyrinomonadales; family Pyrinomonadaceae; genus JAFDVJ01. The sequence continues at coordinate 2,914 of JAFDVJ010000130.1, read as the reverse complement.
ACCTACACGACCAGCACGACGTCGACGCTGACTTCGCCGATCATCGATATGTCGAGTCTGACCGGCCGGCCGACGCTTTCGTTCTGGCATAACTTCAAGACCGAAACCGGCTGGGACGCGGGCATTCTCGAATATTCGACGAACGGCGGCTCGAGCTGGACGAAGGTCGACGCCACGCTCGGCACGGGCGGCACGTTCAACACGACCGATTCGACCGGCTGGTACAACAGCAGCAGCACCAACGGCCCGATCTCGCAGCCGAAATGGTCGAACACCAGCACGGCCTACACCGGCGCGGCGGCCGGCTGGATCCAGTCGACGACGCTCCTCCCGGTCGCCGTCGTCGGTCAGCCGAACGTTCGCCTGCGCTGGACTCTCGGCGCCGATTCGCTGAACAACGACGAAGGCTGGGCGATCGACGATGTGAGCATCGTTCCGCCGTCGCCGGGCGTCCTGCAGTTCAGCAGCGCGACCTACGGCGGCAACGAAAATTCGAACGTCACCGTGACGGTCACCAGAACCGGCGGCACGCTCGGCGCGGTCGCGGTCAATTACGCGACGAGCGACGGCACGGCGACCGGCGGCGCGGCCTGCGGTTCGGCCGACTACGTTTCGGCGAGCGGCACGCTCAACTGGGCCGACGGCGACAGTGCTTCGAAGACCTTTACCGTCCAGCTTTGTTCGGACGCGGTCATCGATCCGGCGGAAACCGTCAACCTGACGCTTTCCGGCGCGACCGGCGCGACCATCGGCGCGACCAATCCGGCCGTCCTGACGATCACGGACGTTCCGCCGCCGATTTCGGGCACGTTCAACATTCCGGGCGATTACCCGTCGCTGACCAACCCGGGCGGCATCTTCGAAGTGCTCAACACGTCCGGCGCGAGCGGCAACGTCACGATCAACATCGCGGCCGATCTGACGGGCGAGACCGGTTCGGTCGCGCTCAACCAGCTGGCCGGCGGCTACAGCGTGACGATCAAGCCGACGGGCGCGGCGCGTTCGATCACCGGCACCGGCACCGGCACGTCGGTCATCAAACTCAACGGCGCGGACAATGTGACGATCGACGGCAGCCTGTCGGGCGGCACCGACCGGAGCCTGACGCTCAACAACACGAGCACCGCGACCGGTTCGACCGTTCTCTTCGTCGGCAGCGCCGGCGCGGGAGCGGGCGCGGCGAACGTCACGATCAAGAACTGCGTCATTCAGAACGGCACGGTCGGCAGCACCTCGGTGACGAACTTCGGCATCTTTGCCGGCGATTCGACCGGCGCGGCCAACGGCGCGGATAACGACAACCTGACGATCCAGAACAACCGGATCATCAAGACGACGATCGGCATCCAGGCGGTCGGCGGGGCGACGGCCGGCCAGCAGAACGACAACACGGTCATCGACGGCAACACGATCGGCGATACGGTGGTGAGCAATTCGATCGGCCGGACGGGTCTCTTCGTCGGACAGACGACCGGCGGCACGATCAGCCGGAACACGATCCAGAACGTGGTCACAACCGACAGCGGCATTACCTCGAGCAACAACGCCCGCGGTATCAGCGTCAGCACGGGCGTCACCAACTTCAGCGTCGTTCGGAACAGCGTCACCGGCGTTCGTTACACCAGCACCGGCGGCTACGCCGGCAAGGGCATCGACGTCAACACCGGCAACGCCGCGAGCAATCTGACGATCGCCAACAACTTCGTCTCCGACATTCGCGGCGACGGCTGGAACAGTCTGACGGGCGATTCGATCGTCGGTCTGCGGATTCTCGGAACGACCGGCGGGGTCAATATCTACAACAACTCCGTCAATCTCGGTTCGGGCAGCTTCGCGGGCAATTCGAGCGGAACTCTGTCGGCGGCCTTCTACGCGGATTCGACCGTCACCGCGCTCGACGTCCGGAACAACGTCTTCGCGACCAACCTCGACAACACGGCGGCGACCGATAAATCCTACGCGGTCGCGACCACCGCGACGTCGAACACGCTGTTCGCCCAGATCAACTACAACGATTACTTCGTTTCCGGCGCGGCCGGCACGATCGGCCTTCTGAACGCGATTGACAGCACGACGCTTGCCGCCTGGCAGACGGCGAGCGGTCAGGACGCGAATTCGAAGGCGGTCGATCCGCAGTTCACGTCGGCCACGGATCTCCATCTCGGCAACGTCGCCGGCAACGGCCTGATCGCGGCGGGAACGGCGATCGCGGCCGTCACGGTCGATATCGACAACGACCCGCGGCCGGCGGCCAATCCGGAAATCGGTGCCGACGAGATCGTTCAGTCGAGCGGCGGCAGCTTCCCGGCGGGCACCTTCTACAACGCCGCGATGGGCACGGGCGACACGCTCGCCGGCAACGTCACGATCACCAACAATCTGACGCTCGGCGGGCTTGTCGATACGGGTATGAACACGCTGACGATCGACTGCAATGCGGCCGTGACGGGCGCGGGCGGTTCGAACTACGTCGTCGGAACGGTTGAGAAACAGTTCTGCGCGACGGGCTCGTTCTCGTTCCCGGTCGGCACGACGCCGGACAACGCTTTCGGTCCGGGCGCGCCGCCGGAATTCACGCCGGTCGACGTCAACGTGACGGCGGGCGGATTCCCGGTTGCGCTGACGGCGACCGTCACCGACGGCGTCCTGACCGGAGCCCATCCGCTCCAGTCGGTGTCGCGGTACTGGGACATCAACAAGGTCGGCGCGGGCGCGCTGACGGCCGATCTGACGTTCCATTATCTCGATCAGGACGTCGCCGGCACGGAGACCTCGTTCAACGTGCTGCGGCGCTCCGGCGGTATGACGGCGATCTTCCCGGGCAGTACCGTCAACGACGTCGCGAACACGGCGACCGCGCCGAACGTCTCGGCGTTCTCGCAGTGGGGCGTCGGCCTCCTCGTCCCGACGGCAG